>NZ_CP058409.1:1462500-1784082 GCF_015239775.1 Trichlorobacter lovleyi | reverse complement strand
GGTATCTTTGGGGCCATAGGTTTCATCAGCAACAATTTTGAAACCCTTCTGAGCAGCCGAAACCTTCAGCTGTTCACGGCCTGATGCACCGAACCCGTCAGTAACCGTGAGAATAGCCAGATTCTTCTGCTTGACCTTGGCAGCGTACTGCAGGATTTTTTCCACGGCCACATGGTCATTGGCCGGAGTCTTGAAAGTAAACTTGCGATCCTTGGCAGGCTCGGTGATCTTGATGCCGGCTGCGCAGGAGATCAGCGGAATTTTTTCTTTCTCGGTTAAGGCCAGCACAGCCATGGATTCACCGGTGGTGCTGGGGCCGATGATGGCAACGACCTTGTCGTTCTTAATCAGCTTGGTGGCCAGTTGTACCGCCTTGGTGGCATCACCGGTGGTGTCATAGATCACCGCCTCAAGCTTTTGGCCATTGATGCCGCCCTTGGCATTCAGATCCGCCACCAGCATTTCAAGGGTCTTCTTCTCCGGTTCACCCAGGAATGATGCCGGACCGGTCACGCTAAACAGGCCACCGATCTTAATCGTACCGGATGCCAGGGCCATTGTTGCGCTGCAGAGTAGCATCGCTGCCATACCACAGACCATCACCAGTTTTTTCATGCTCTCCTCCTGTTTTAACTACATAGAATAGAGTCGCTCACCTGCAAGAATACTAAAATTATTGGCAGTCAATGTGGCGATCGCCTTATCAGTCTCATCAAAACGGAAGATGATCACCGCATTACCGCCACAACGCTCCACAAAGGCATACATGTATTCCACATTGGTATTATCCCGGTCAAGGGCCTGCAAAATAGTGGACAGACCACCGGGCTGATCCGGCACCTCAACCGCCACCACTTCGGTTTTGGAGACGGTAAACCCTTTTTCTTTCAACACAGCCTTGGCCTTCTCAACCTCATTCACAATCAGACGCAGAATCCCGAAATCAGAGGTATCAGCCAGAGACAGGGCACGAATGTTAATGCCCGCCTCGCCCAGGATACGGGTGATCTCTGCCAGACGACCGGATTTGTTTTCTATAAATATTGAGATCTGTTCAACTTTCATGGCAAACCTCCTAGAGCTTTCTATTATCCTTGACCCGCTGCGCCTTACCTTCACTTCTTTGAATTGTCTTGGGCTCCACCAGCTTGACCGTGCAGGTCACACCCAGCATATCCTTGATCTCCTTCTCTATCTGACGCGAGAGAGACTGCAGTACCTTGATTTCGTCAGAGAAGATCCGTTCATCCACCTCCACCTGCACCTCAAGGGTATCCAGGTTATCCTTACGGTCAACAATCAGCAGGTAGTGGGGTTCAACCCCTTCAATCCGCACCAGAATCGATTCAATCTGGGACGGGAAGACATTGACCCCACGGATGATCAGCATATCATCGGAGCGGCCGCTCATCCGGGCAATCCGGCCATGGGTACGGCCGCAGGCGCAGGGGGTGTAACTCAGGCTGGTGATATCGCGGGTACGGTAGCGGATCAACGGAATTCCCTGTTTGGTAATGGTGGTGATTACCAGTTCACCCTTTTCCCCTTCAGCAACCGGCAGGCCAGTCTCAGGATTGATGATCTCCGGGATAAAGTGGTCTTCCCAGATATGCAGGCCATGCTTTTCCTCAATACACTCAATCGCGACACCAGGCCCCATGATCTCGGACAGGCCATAGATATCAATCGCATCCAGGCCAAGATTAGCCTCAATCTCCCCCCGCATCGCCTCAGACCAGGGCTCGGCACCAAAGATGCCGACCCGCAGCTTTGAAGACTTGACATCCACCCCTTCTGCAGCAGCTTCTTCAGCAAGATACAGTGAATAGGAAGGGGTACAGGTCAGCACAGTAGAGCCAAAATCCTGCATGATCATGATCTGGCGCTTGGTATTGCCGCCGGAGATCGGAATAACCGACGCACCCAGCTTTTCAGCACCGTAATGGGCTCCCAGACCGCCGGTAAACAGGCCATAACCATAGGCGTTGTGGATGATATCGCCCTTGTGGGCGCCTGCAGCCATAAAGGAACGAGCCATCAGCTCAGACCAGGTTTCAATATCCTTCTGGGTGTAGCCCACCACCGTCGGTTTACCAGTGGTGCCGGATGAGGCATGGATTCTGACGATCTCTTCCATGGGGGCTGCAAACAGGCCATAGGGATAGGAGTCCCGCATATTCTGCTTGGTGGTAAACGGCAGGCGCTGCAGGTCGGCCAGACTCTTGATATCTTCCGGCTTGATACCGGCAGCATCAAAGGACTGCTTATAAAACGGCACATTAGCATACACTCGTGCAACCGTTGCCTGAAGGCGTTTCAGCTGAAGCGCCTCCAAGGCTGCACGGGGCAGCGTCTCAAACTCTTCGTTAAAATAGTTGGCCACGCGTACGACCTCCTAGAGTTCCCGGCCCATGGCAAAGGCCTTCAGGTTGATCTCCAGCGCCCTTTTCGGCACCATTTTTTCCAAGGCTTGTTGCCAGACCGCATCTGCAATCTGCAAACGCTTGGAAACCGCACCCAGCATGACGGTGTTGGCAGCCCGCACATCACCGGCCTGCAGTGCCAGTCCCTGGCCATCAACCAACAGGAAATCAGGGAACTTGGCCTTGATTTTTTCAGGCAAGGCTTGAGGGTAACCAGCCTGCCCCAGCAATACCGAAGGTGGAGCGATCTTGTAGTCATTGGCCACCACCGTGGCACCCGGCTTGAGCAGCGACAGATAACGGTAGGTTTCCAGCAGTTCAAAGCCGAACAGGATGTCCCCCTCCCCTTCAGGTACCACGGGAGAGAAAACTTCCTTACCAAAGCGTACGTGGGAAACCACGCTGCCGCCCCGCTGTGACATGCCATGAATCTCGCTCTTCTTGACATCAAAACCAGCCAGCATGAACGCCTCTGACAGAATCTCCGAAGCCAGTAGAATCCCCTGCCCGCCTACCCCCACCAGGAGGATGTTGGTGATTGCGTTATCCATTACTTTCTCCCCCCGATGGCATTGAATTTACAGAGTTGCTGACAGACCGTGCAACCGGTGCAGAGTTGCGGGTCAATAAAGGCCTTGCCTTTGTTACCATCCGGGTTGGGTTTCCACTCAATGGCAGGGCAGCCGATTCTCAGACAGGCCTTGCAGCCGGTGCACTTGCCCTGATCCACCTCCAGGATTTTTCCTTTTTCAAAGCGTCCAGCCCCTTTGATCAGACAGCAGGGGCGATTGGTGATGATCACCGATGGTTCAGGGCGGTTCATCTCCTCTTCAATAGCCAGCCTGGTAGCATCCAGGTCATAGGGGTCAACCACACGGACATGCTTGATCCCCAACACCCGGCAGAGCTCCGGGATATTCACCTCTGAGGTCTCATCACCTGCAAGGGTAAAACCGGAGGCCGGGTTTTCCTGGCGGCCGGTCATGGCAGTAATCCGGTTATCCAGAATGACAACCGTGGCTGGCGCCTTGTTCCAGGCCATCTCCATCAGGCTGTTGATGCCGGTATGCAGGAAGGTGGAATCACCGATCACCGCCACCACACGCTTCTGTTCTTCAGGTGGTAGCGCCCGCACAATACCGGAGCCCATGCTGATGGAGGCCCCCATACAGACGCAGGTGTCCATGGCATTCAAAGGGGGCATGAAGCCCAGGGTATAGCAGCCGATATCACCGGTCACATAGGCGTTGGCACGGTTTAACTGATAGAAGACACCGCGGTGGGGACAACCGGGGCACATGTTGGGCGGACGTGGCGGAACCGGCTCAACGGTAACGGCCTCAGATGCAGCAGCCTCGATAATAGAGGCCTTGACAAAGGCATCACGGATCCGCCCGGGAGAAAGTTCACCGCACAGCGAGGTAAGCCCCTTGCCCTGACAGGCAATGCCCATTGCCTTGACCTGCTCTTCAATGAACGGGTCCAGTTCCTCAATCACAAAGAGCTGCTTCACCTTGGTGCTAAACTCTCTGATCAGGTTCTTGGGCAACGGCCAGACCATACCCAGCTTGAGCACACTGGCCTCAGGCAGTGCCTCGCGAACATACTGATAGGTGACACCGGCACAGATTACACCGATTTCGCCTGAATGCAGCTCCATCCGGTTAATGGCGGCAGTGTCACCGTACTCTGACAACTTGACGGTGCGCTCTTCAACCAGTGGATGGCGTACCTTGGCGTTACCGGGCAGCATCACCAGCTTGGGTGCGTCTTTTACCAGCTTCGGTGCAGGAAGGTCGCTTACCCGTTCACCCAGTTCCACAACCGACTTGCCATGGGATATACGGGTGCAGCTGCGCAGCATTACCGGGGTATCAAACTGCTCAGACAGTTCAAAGGCCAGCCTGGTAAACTCCTTGCACTCACGGGAGTCTGCCGGTTCCAGCATTGGAACCTTGGCGAACTTGGCATAATTGCGGCTGTCCTGTTCGTTCTGGGAGGAGTGCATTTCCGGATCATCGGCAGCCACCAGCACCAGCCCGCCCTTGACGCCGGTATAGGAGGCGGTGAACAGCGGATCTGCAGCTACGTTGACCCCGACATGCTTCATGCAGGCCAGCGCACGGGCACCGCCAAACGAGGCGCCAATCGCGACCTCAAGGGCGACCTTCTCATTGGGAGCCCACGAGGCGTTGATTTCTTTGTAGTTGATTACGTTTTCAAGGATTTCAGTCGAAGGGGTACCGGGATAGGCACTGGCCACCAGACAACCTGCCTCATAGGCGCCCCGTGCAATGGCCTCGTTGCCGGACAGAATTTCTTTCATGGGAACTCATCTCACTTTACAACATATAAATAGAATTAAAGGGTTAATTTATACACGTTGACGCACGGTATTGTCAATTCGTTTACTCTTGTTTCATATCCTCAAATGGGCGAATCTTCACGCTTTGTGAAGCGGGTCAGTTTATGGTATGTAGACAGTCAAGTCAGATTACGTCAACCAAACTACCCGTAACAAAACAGGAGCCTGTTTTTTGTCATGCCTGAGCTTCTTGAACTGAGAGATCTCACCATTCCAGGTGTTGTCAGCCATTTGAGCCTGAGCCTTCAACAGGGGCAGGTGGCGCTCTGCAAGACCTCAGGGGAGCAGGAGACCAAGCAACTGCTTCAGGTGGTTATCGGGGAAGCACGGCCTGAAAGCGGTGCCGTGCTGCTGGATGAACTGCCGTTACATGAGCTGGATCGTGAGCAACTGCTCAGGGTTCGCAGAACTATCAGCACGGTCACCGCACAGGCAGGCCTGATCTCCAACCTGAAGGTCTGGGAGAACATCACCCTGCCCCTGTTGTACCACTATGGCGCAGTACCTGACACAGCAGCAGAGCAGGCCCTGCTGTTGCTTGAAAAACTTGGCTACAAAGGCAACATCTGGGCGTTGCCCGGTCATCTCAGCTATACGGAGCGGATCATGACCGCTTTTGTTCGCGCTGCTGTTTCAGCACCACGCCTGATGGTGTATGCTGAATGCTTGGATGACCTCCCCAGCCTGCAGCGTGATCTGCTTCTGCAACAGGCCATGGCATTACAAAATCAGACTGATGCCCCGGCAGCGCTGTTCATTATCACAGGAGATGTTCAGCTGCCGCTGCTGACGCCGGACATTACCTGTGACCTGAGATATAATCCGCCACAGATCACGAGGCAGACATGATCACGCAACAAGACCCCAGATTTAAAAACCTTGAACGTAAAATCGGTCTGTTTACCCTGCTGGCCCTGGCTGGTGTGGCCCTGGTGGTACTGTTGGTAGGGGTTCAGAAAGACCTTTTCAGCCCCAAATACACCCTGAACGTGACCGTCGACCGCGGCACCGGTTTTACCAAGGGAATGCCGGTCAAGCTCTCCGGATTCAGAATAGGGCGCATCACTGACATGGCCTTGAATGAACAGGCCATGGTTGAGATTTCAATTGAAATAGCAAAGAAATACAGCAAGTGGATTCGTAGCGATTCAACCGTCAAACTGGTCAAGGAAGGGCTGGTGGGTGACAGTATTGTTGAGGTTGCCGTGGGTTCACTTGACAAACCTGAGCTGAAGCCGGGCGAATCCATCACCTATCTGAAGACCAAGGGACTGGATGAGCTGGCAGATGAAATTGCTGAAAAGGTGAAACCGGTGCTGATTGAGGTACGGGATATCATCGGTTACGTTAATGATCCCAACGGGGACCTGAAAAAGACCATCCGCAATCTGGAGCTGCTGACCCGGCATCTTGAGACGACCCGCAGCAATGCCGACACCCTGCTGGTAAGCACCACCCGCAACCTAGAAGAGATCAGCAACCGGACCACAACGCTTCTGGAGGTCAGCACCCGCAAGATTGACAGCCTGGATGTAGCCAGGCTGAATACCACTCTTGAAAAGCTGCCGCCACTGCTTGAAAAAACCGATGCCGCCATGGCTAATGTCACGGCAATCTCTGCAGAGACAAAGAAACTGTCCCAACAGGCATTCCCCCTGATTCCCGGGGTCTTGTCACGCACGGAAGAACTCTTGTTCAGCACCGACCGGCTGGTGAACAGCCTGAATAACTCCTGGCTGCTGGGAGGAGGACCGGTAACCGTACCAAGCCGTTCCTTCAAGGCAGGTGACAGTCATGACTAACGTAGCAGCTAAAACGGTCCTGCTCCTGGCTGCCACGATCCTGTTGGGCGGCTGTTTTGGCAGCAAGGTGCAACTGTCCGAACATGAACGTAAAATTTCTGACCTGAACGAACGGGCCCTGGACAGCGCCGCAAAAGGCTATGCCACTGACGCCCAGAAACTGTTTCAGGAGGCGCTGCAGCGTGCCGCAGCACAGGATGATCGTAACGGCCTGAGCCTGACACTGCTGAACCAGAGCAGAATTGCCCGTCACGACGGCAAGCTGCAGCTGGCTGCCCAACTGGTGGAACAGGCCCTTGCCAATGCCGGCGGTACCCCGCAGTATGCCGATGCTGCCCAGGAAAAGGCCCTTCAGGAACTGGCAGCGAACCACCTTGCAGAAGCTGGCCGCTGGGCCGGGATCGCCCTGCAATCAGAACAGGGTAACCTGCAGGGACGGCGTTTGAATCTGCTGGCCCGGATCGCCCTGATCACGGGAGACAAAACCGAAGCAATGCGGCTGGCTGAAACGGCATTAACAGCCAACAAACAGGACGGTATGGAGCTGGAACGCGCAAACTCGCTGCGGATGCTGGGATTGCTCAAGGCACAGGAAAGACAGTTTGATAAGGCTGAAGAATTGCTGCAGGAGGCACTCAAGCTGGACAAACAGCAGGAGGTTTCTGCAAAGATCGCAGCGGATCTGGAGACCTTGGCAGAACTTGCCGGCCTGCAAGACAACAAAGGCCTGCAGCAGGGCTACCTGCAACGGGCCAGGACGGTCAGAGAACACAGCAAGATCATCTCAAAACAATAACAGCAGCTCAGACCAGACTGTTGCGCCAGTTATAGGCCTTTTTCTGACAGTCAAGCACCAGATCAGGTGAGACCCCCAACCGCCCAAGGCATTGCTCTGCCTCTTCAAACTCAAGCTGCTCAATCATCTCTGCCAGACAGAGCATGGTACCCAGATCACCTTCATGGGCCACCAGGGCGCCAACAAGATCATCTGACAAATTCAGGTTTTTACGCATATCATCAGTACCGATCTCACAGACATCCTTCAGGACTGACAAGGTTCCCAGCATAAAGCATTCATCCGGCTGGGCATAGCGCAGCAGCCGTGTCTTGCTCAATTCCAGCCTGGCCAGCTCCTCCATGAAGGCAGCCCGCACTGCAGCCATCTCCAGCAAAGGGTTGTGTATCCCCAGGCCGCCGTCATCGGCAAAGATTGCCAGCTGCACCCAGCGCTTCAGGTGTTGCCTCCCCACTTGCATAATGGCGTGACGTACGGTCCGAATCTTTTCCCGGGTGGAAAAGGAGACTGAATTAACCAGCAGAAGCAGCTTATAGGTCAAAGCGGGACTTTGTTTGAAGGTCTGTTCGATTTCGTCAATATCAGCATCACGTGCAAGCTGCTGCATCAACTGAAAGAAGGTGCTGGATGAATTGGCCAGACGGGTCTTTTTAACCAATGACGGACGGGCAAAGAAGTAGCCCTGAAACAGCTCAAACCCCATCTTGCGGCAACGCAGATAGACGTGACGGCTATCAACCTTCTCTGCCAGCAGCTTAACCGGGTAGCGCTTAAACAGTTCAACCTCGCGGTACTGGTCATCAAGGGGGGTCGTGATCATATCCATCTTGATGATATCCACCAGACCATCGTACAGTTCTTCATACTGAGGTCCGTAGCGGTGGTCATCAAGCACCAGTTGATAGCCCTGTGCCTTCAGGTCACGGCAGCGTGCAACAATAGCGGGCGTAATGGCAATATCCTCAAGCAGCTCAAGACCGATCACGTCACTTGGCAGCAGCTGAATTGCATCGCTCAATAACATCTCGGCATCCACATTGATGTAACCGGGCAGCTCACCCAGCATTTCGCGGATACCAAAACTGGAGATGACATCCAGCATGACGCGGGAGGTTGCCTGAACCGGACACTCAATGGTTGCTGTGGCGATGGATTTGGGGGAACGGAACAACAACTCATAGCCGACAACCTCTTCAAGGCCGTTCAGGATCGGTTGTCTGCCCATCAGATGGCTGTTACTCTCCACACAAAACTCCCCGGTACGTTGCCATCAAAAAACACAGTTGTGAGTATACCACCTGATTGTACTTTGTCATGCCTGCTTTTGATCAATCACACAATGTCTGAGACCACCAGACCTTCAAGCAGTCCGTAATCACTGACTTTCATGGAACTAAAACCAAAGCGTTGCAGAGTGAGGAGGGTAATCAGACTACCGGCAATGATCAGATCCTCACGTCCTTTTTCCAGGCCGGCAACAGAGAGACGCTGTTCCGGTGAAAGCGGCAGCAACAGCTCATAGATGCGCTGAATTTCCTGCAGCTCCAGCATGCAGTTGTTTACTTTGCGGTAGTCATATTCTGCCATCCCGAGCGAAATGGCAGCCAGGGTGGTGGCGGTACCTGCGGTACCCACCAGCAGGGCATCGGGGGAAAGTGCCATCTGCGCCTGTGCCATCTGCTGCTGCAGACGGTCCAGTTCGCGTTCGATCTTGTCTGCCATGGCTGCCGGATCAACCTTGCCCTCCGTCAGTCGTACAACCCCCAAAGGCAGACTATGCACAAAAAGGGGGCTGGCGCCCCGAGCGATGGTATACTCGGTACTCCCCCCCCCTACATCAAACATCAGCACCTGTTCCGGTTGTTGGTCCAGACCGGTCAGCACACCGGCCAGTGTCACCCGGCCCTCTGTCAGGCCATCAATGACACCAAGCCTGATGCCGGTTTCCTGGACCATCTGATCCACAAAGGCCGGGCCATTGACTGCATCCCTGACGGCACTGGTTGCCACAGCCCGCACCGAATCCACCGCATGCTTATGAATCGTATCAGCAAACTGGTGCAGGCAAAGCCGGGCACGCTGGATGGCATCATCAGCCAGACCGGTTTCACGGCTGAAACCGCCTCCCAGACGAACAATGGTTCGCTGCAGGGCAACCTGTTCAAACTGTCCATCATCAGCCAGGTCGGCAATCAGGAGCCGGGCAGTGTTGGTACCGAAATCAATGGCTGCAATACGACGGGACATAGTTACTCGCCGTCCAGGATACGCTCCTTCAGCTCTTTACCAACCTTGAAGAACGGCAGTTTCTTCGGTTTTACTTCAATCGGCTCACCGGTTTTGGGGTTACGACCGGTATAGGCGCCATACTCCTTAACCACAAAACTCCCCAGACCACGAATCTCGATCCGCTCACCAGCAGTCATCGCCTCGCTCATGGAGTTGAAGATCATGTTGACCACCTCTTCAGCCCGCTTGTGGGAGATCTCGCGTTGGAGGGCAAAGGTTTCGATCAGTTCAGACTTGTTCATGGTACGCTCCTTGTTGTGCAGATTCGCTATAAGAAAACAGCTTATTCTAGGTTCGGGTCAGTAAGGCCACTGTTTCCAGGTGGCCGGTCTGGGGAAACATATCCAGCGGTGTAGCCTCAATCAGCCGGTACCCGGCAGCGCCGCACAGCACCGCCAGATCACGGGCCAGTGTTGCAGGATCACAGGAGACATACACAATCCGCTGTGCCCCAAGCTGAGCGAGTTGACGGGCGACGTCAGCAGCACCGGCCCTGGGCGGGTCCAACAGCACCAGATCAAACACGGCATGTTGAGCTATCAGGTGACGCAACTCTTTTGAGGCGTCGTTACATCTGAAAGTGCTATTGTTTACACGAAGTTGACGGGCATTGTCAACTGCCGATGCAATTGAGGGGGCAAACCCTTCAATCCCCAGCAGTTCCTGCACGGCACCGGACAACGGCAGGGAGAGGTTACCGTTCCCGCAGTAAAGATCCAGCATACGCTGGCTTGCAGCAGGCTGGGCATAGCCGCAGACCAGCTTGACCATCTTCTGATTCTGCAGGCGATTGACCTGCGAGAACCCGCCGATCTCATAACCAAGCAGCATGGCGTCAGCAGACAAATCGCAGCGCGGCACCGGATAGGTCAGATGGCCGGAGCCGAAAACCGGCTGCAGTGCCTCTTTCCTGGCGATTTGCAGAAAAAGCCCGTTCACCCCCAACTGGTCCCGGTGCTGCACAAGCAGCTGCTTCAAATGCTGATGGTCGCTGCCGATGTAATGCACAACCGCCACGACACCGGAGGTCCCTTCCTCCAGACTGAGCTGGGGGATGCGGTGCAGGTCCGGAACGGCCTGAATAACCTGACGCAGCTTCAGCATGGCGGTGTTAATGGGCTCAGTACAGATTGGACAGCCCTGGGGCAGATCAATCACAAAACGTGAGCCACGCCGGAAAAAGCCAACCGCCAGTCCCGCCGGTGTTGCATGCAACTTGAACTGGGCCCGGGCCCGGTAACCATAGTCCAGCCCGGACGCGGCTGTTGCCGCGACTGCCGGAGCCTGAAGATGGGCAACCCGTTGCAGGGTCTCAATCAGGATCTGCTGTTTGGCATCACATTGCGCCTGGTAGCTGATATGCTGCCAATCACAGCCACCGCACCGCCCAAAGGCAGGACAGCGTGGTTCAACCCGTTGCGGTGATGGCTCACACAACTCCACCAGCTCTGCTTCACAGTAAGAACGGTGCTCCCGTACCACCCGTACCTTCAGCCGGTCGCCAGGAGCGGAAAACGGCACAAAGCAGACCTTACCGTCAATTCTGCCGACACCGTTGCCTCCCAGGGCCAGCCGTTCAATCACAAGTTCATCGACACTCATAACAGGCAGGGGATCCCACGGTTACTCTTCTTGCAACGTTTTTGAAACTCACTCTGAATAAAACGGGAAGGAAACTGTTGATTGCCCAGAAACGGCAACAGGTGGCGATCAAACCGCTCCAGCAGTTCCTGTTGCACAGCAGCCAGGTCATCACCATGGACCGCCATCTTTTCCAGATGGCGCACAAAAGGAACCGCTGCCCCCAAAAGCCGGCAGGCATCCGCCTCAATGACCGGATCAGAAAACAGACCCAGCTCAAGCGGTACCAGACAGCTGACCTCCAGGCAGACCTGCCAGTAGCCGCCATAGTAGTGACGTGAGACATCCGCCACCGTTACCTGCAGGCCGTTGGCAAGAGCACAATCACGCAGAAAAGGCTGCTCAGACATACCGCCCCTCTTCAAGCAGCCTGACCAGCTCAACCACCTTGCGGGCCACCAGTTCTTCTATCCTGGCACCTTTATCCGCGGTGGCCTTGTCCGGATCACCCCAGACACCGCCGGGCCAGTAGCGACGTTTGTCCCGTACCAGAATACCGGTGGGAAAGGTTGGATACTCCTCAGGGGCCGTCCCCTGTACCAAATGGGGGTGACTGTGCATGATGCGGGAGGTCTCGATCTCACCGGCATGGGCATCGCCAGGGGTTTCAATGATCCCCCTGCCCTCATCCTTGGCCAGTTCATATTCCGTCACCACAGCGATTCGCAGTTCCGGCAGTTCATCCAGCAGCTCTTCGCCGGCATCCTGCAGGGCCAGGCGATGGGCACCGCCGGCATGGCCGGTCAGCACGACCACATTGCGCATCCCTTGACGATAAAAGGAGCGCACTAGGTCTTTTAACAGACAGCGCAGGGTGGTGGTGGAGATGGAGACCGTACCGGGGTGGCAGTTGGTGGAACGGCAGTTACCATAGGGAATCGGCGGCGCAACAAAGAGTGGAACCAGTTCAGCTGCCCGCTTGCCCACCTGATAGGCCTGGATCGTATCAGTGGATAACGGCAGATGGGGACCATGTTCTTCCAGTGCACCAAAGGGGATATAGACGGTTCTGCAGCCGGCAGCCAGGGCTGCCTCAACCTGGGGCATGGTCAGTTCTTCCAGCAGCATCAGGCCACCTCAAGAAAGCGGTGCATCTGGGGCAGTACCCGCACGTCACACAGCCTTTTTGCCGCAACAGCCTGAAACTGCATCAGCCGTTCAGGGGCTACAGCTACCCGTCCATCCCGGCCAGTGACCGGCTGGATTATGAAAGGAATTTCATCGTCAAGCTCTGCAACCAGTTTACAGGCCTTAAGCAGCTCCTGTTCAGTGGTCAGCTCACCAACGATCACCTTTACCGAGACATCCCGCTCCAGGGCGATCTCAAGAAAACGCTTGTGTTCCTGCCAAAGCTCCGGGGTGGCTGCCGAGCTGGGCAGTTTAATATCCATGCTGATCACGTCCAGGTGCTCAATCAGTCTTGGTAATGCTTCCGGCAGGGTACCATTGGTTTCCAGGTGAATCGGCAGCAGGATATTCAGCTCCGGCAGCCAGCGGGCCAGCAGATCAGCATGCAACATCGGCTCACCGCCGGTTATGCTGATGGAGTGGTGGGCATTGGGCAGCTGTTTACACCAGCGGGTAATGATGCCGAGCAGGGTTTCAAGAGTGACCGGCTGAGCAAGTTCCTGAAACTGCCCGCTTCCCGGTGTGGTCTCAACCCGGCAGACCTGCTGGGCCTCAAACTGCGTATCGCAAAAGGAACAGTCCAGATTACAGCCGGGAAAACGGACAAAAATCTGGCGATAGCCAGCCAGCACCCCCTCACCTTGCAGGGAGGAAAATATCTCCACCAAGGAGGCCGAACTATTCATAATACTCGGCACAGGCATTATCGGATTCCCAGACCCCGATCCGCTCTACTTTGACATTGCCGTCATTCAGACGTTTGGACAGTTCCTGAAAGAGATAGCGGGAGATATTCTCGGAAGAAGGGGAAATATCCTGAAAAAAGTGATGTTGATTGACATACTTATGGTCCAATTCATCAAGCAACGCATTGGTTTCCCGCTTCAACAGTTTAAAGTCAATGGCCAGGCCTGCCTGATCCAGTTTGCTGGCAGTTACCGTCACCTCAACCTTCCAGTTATGGCCGTGCAGATTTTCGCAATCACCCTGATAGTTGATCAGGTTATGGGCAGCGGCAAAGCCGGTCTTGATAGTCAAGCGATACATACAAATTCCTTTCAATGCAATCAGTTAAGACATTATTTTTGTTTCATTACCTGAAAAATATTCAACCCTGTTGCGCCCTGCCTCCTTGGCCTCGTACATGGCCGAATCAGCAGCACGGATCAGGCTGGTACGATCATGGGCATCATCGGGAAAGGTTGCCGCCCCAAAGCTTGCCGTAATCGGCACAGATTCGTTGCTGTCCGTTAAAAACAGGTGGGCGCGAAAACGTTCCAGCAGATTGGTGGCAACCGCCAGAGCCCCCTGCTTGCCGGTGTTGGGCAACACCACCACATACTCATCACCGCCGTATCGGGCTGCCCGGTCTGAGGAACGGATATGACGCTTCACCAGATGCCCCACCTCGGCAATCATCCGGCTGCCGACCAGGTGGCCAAAGCGGTCATTTACCTCTTTAAAGTGATCAAGGTCAAAGAACAGCAGTGATACCTGACTCTTGTAACGACGACTACGCTCAAGCTCGTATTCCAGCAGTTCGTGAAAATGGCGGGCATTATGCAGGCCGGTCAGGTCGTCAGTCACCACCAGTTCGCTGACCCGCCTGTAGTTGCGGGCATTGTCAATGGCAATGGCGGCAAAGTCCGCCACAGCCCCCAGCAGCGGCAGGTCATCGTCATCAAAGGTGCGTTCACCCACGGTATTGATCAGCTCAATTACCCCCAGCACCCTGTCGCGAATCTTGAGTGGGGCACAGAGAATGGAGCTGACCGGATATTCGACCTCTTCGGCAACATGGTGGGCAAAACGGGAATCCTGGCTGACATCAGGAATCAGCAGCGGCTGACCGGTCTGGGCAACCCAGCCGGCAATTCCCTCACCCATCTTCAAGCGAATCCCCTTTAACTCCTGCGCAACCGGTGAAACCGCTATCTCAAAACAGAGCTCATTGGTTTCCTCATCCACCAGCAGCAAAGACCAGGTCTTTGGCTGCAACAGCCGTTCCACCTGCGACATGATCGCCTGTAGAACCTCACGCAGCTCAAGCGATGAAATCAGGGTCTTGCCAATCTCAAGCAAAGACGCCAGTTCCGCATTCCTGCGGGCCAGCAGCTCAACGACCCGCTCACTATCGCTCATATGGTTGTTGGTCACACGTGCCCCCGCACTACTTAACTACCCTGTCAGCCAGGAAAGATCGCCAGCCCCTTCCCGCAGCAGTTCAGGCTCTTTCCCCACCAGACTGACCACCGAGCTGACATCAGTGGTCAGCAATCCTCCGTCAACCACCAGATCCAGGACATGGCCAAACAGCCGATTAATCTCCAACGGGTCTCCCACCGGATCCTCGCCGGACAGATTGGCACTGGTGGTGACAATCGGCACCCCCAGCCCCTGTACAATCGACAAACAGATTGCGTTATCAGGCATCCTGATCCCGACGGTCTTCTGCTTGGTTATCAGCAGATCCGGCACCTCGCGGCTGGCCTCAAGCACAAAGGTGTAGGGACCGGGCAGATAGCGCTTCATGATCTTGAAGGCATGATTGGTCAGACGTGCATAGCGCGAGACCTCGGACAGATCGGCGCAGATAAAGGAAAAGGGCTTACGCTTATCCCGCTGCTTGACCTGATAAATCCGCTCCAGCCCCTTTTTATTAAAAATTGAGCAGCCGATACCATAGGTTGTATCAGTCGGGTAGGCAACAATACCGCCGTTTTTCAAGCAGTCCACAACCTGGGCGATCTGATGCGGCTGCGGATATGTCGGATTGATTTCGAGCAGCATCGGGACTACTTCTCCGGGTTAAGGGCTTCCAGCTCTTTAATCACAAATCTGCCGTTTTTCTGGATCAGACAATCATCAAACCAGATCTCACCATCCTGCATCAGACGTACCATGTCCCAGTGTACAGCCGAACGGTTGCCGTTGTCAGCTTCATCATAGGCCTGTCCGGGGGTAAAGTGAATAGAACCGGAGATCTTTTCATCAAACAGGATGTTACGCATCGGGGTACGGATATTGGGGTTGACCCCCACCGCAAACTCACCAACATAACGGGCACCTTCATCCGTGTTCAGGATATCATTCAGGGCCTTGGTCATCTCCCCTGCCGTGGCCTTGATAATCTTGCCATCCTTAAACTCAAGCCGGATATTGTTGAACTCCTTGCCCTGATAGATGGTGGGGCAGTTATAGGTGATAACCCCCTGCACCGAATCCCGCACCGGTGCGGTAAAGACCTCGCCATCCGGCAGATTATAGCGGCCGTCGCATTTGATCCCCTGCAACCCTTTGATACTGAAGCAGAGGTCGGTATCCGGCCCTTTCAGGCGAACCTTGTCGGTCTTATCCATGAGCCTCTTCAGTTTCTCCATCTTTTTTGACTCGACTGACCAGTCAATATTGCAGGCCCCAAACAGGTAATCTTCATACTCATCCAGGCTCATGCGGGCCTCCTGGGCCGCCCCCTGGGTCGGATAACGGGTGACCACCCACTTGGTGTGTTTGACCCGCTGGTCCACCAGAGGACGGGTCAGCTTTGCATAGGCCACCATTGCCTTCTGATTGCTGGTGGCATTGACCATGGAATTTTCTCCGGCAGAGATGCCGATATACGCGGTCAAGGTCTTGAAGAAATCCAATTTGTGTTGAGGAAAGACCTCCAGCTGTTTTTTAGAGGCCAGGTTGTACAACTGACGGTCGATCTCGGGCACACTGAAGCTGTACTCAACATATTCGGCACCACGCTGCAGGCAAAGCGCGTACAACTCCTTTACCAGTGGGGCGGCCTCAAAACCGGCAGCAGATATCAGCACCCGATCACCTTTTTTGATCCGGGTGGAGTAATCAACCAGCACCTTGGCCATCTCGGCCACACGGGGGTCACGCATGACAGCTCCTTTTTATGCTTTGCGTTGTGACGGCTTTACGTTACAAAGCCTGTACAGTAACAACCAGAAGGGATTTTTTACATGAAACACCGTGAGATTGAAACCAAAATTGTCAGCCCCCTGATCGGCAGCAGCATCCCCCTGCCCCAGTATGCCACCGACGGCTCTGCAGCCCTTGATCTGCGGGCCTGCCTGGATGAGGCAGTGGCCGTGGCACCCGGCGAAACCGTCACCATCCCCAGCGGTATTGCCATCAGTATCCACGATCCGAATCTGGTGGCTATCCTGGCACCCCGCTCAGGTCTGGGGATCAAGCACGGCATTGTCCTGGCCAACACCATTGGCGTGATTGACAGCGATTATCAGGGTGAGATCAAGATCGGTGTCCGCAATCAGGGTAGTGAACCGTACAGTATCCAGCCCGGTGAACGGGTCTGTCAAATGCTGTTCATGCCGGTGGTGCAGGCCAGTTTACGGGTCGTAGAGGAATTCAGCGAAGAGAGTGCGCGGGGAACCGGCGGGTTTGGTCATACCGGAAAGCTGTAGCGGCTCCGGCCTAGCTTGCCACACGCGCCACTGCGGCAACCAGTTCACACAGCTGTACCGGTTTTTTCAGGTACAGATCCATCCCGGCCCGGTAGCAGTTTTGCACATCCTCCGGGCTGTCCTGGCCTGTCATGGCAATAATCGGGATATGCCCTCCCTGGCCCGCTTCCAGTGACCGGATGATCCGTGTGGCCTCAAGACCATCCATTTCCGGCATCTGGATATCCATCAAAATCATGCTGTAAGAGCCGTTTTTCCAGTATTCAACGGCTGTCTTACCATCTGCTACGGCATCAACCCGGTGACCGGTCTTTTCCAGCAGCTTGGCCAACATCATGCGGTTGATTTCATTATCCTCTGCCAGTAAAACCCGCTGGGCAAGAACGCCCTGGAGATCTGCCGAGCCGGACAGCGTATCAGGCCCTGCAATCTCAACCGGAACAGACACCGAGAAGCAGGTTCCTGCTCCTGGCTGGCTTTCAACCGTAATCGTCCCCTGCATCACCTCAAGCAACTGCTTGACAATCGAAAGTCCCAGACCGGTGCCGCCGAATTCGCGGGTCGTTGAGGCGGAAGCCTGACTGTAAGGAGCAAAGATCTGCGCAATCTTCTCCTGCGGAATACCGATTCCGGTGTCTCTGACCATGATATGCAGCTCACAGCGGTTACCCGTCTGCTCACCTTTTTCAACGTCGATCTCAATACACCCCTGCCGGGTAAACTTGACCGCATTCCCCACCAGATTAACCAACACCTGACGCAATCTGGTCGGGTCACCAATCACCCGGGTGGGCAGGTTATCGGCCAGGACAGTTTCAAATCTGACTCCCTTTGAACGGACCCGCACCGAGAATGGCAGCAGTGTTGCTGTCAGTGTCTGTCGCAGATTAAAAGGAATCTGTTCCAGCTCAACGGTTCCCGCCTCCAGTTTTGAGAAATCAAGCACCTGGTTAATCAGGCTCAAGAGATGGTTTGCGGCATGACTGATACCTTCAAGCAGCTCCCGTTGTTGCGCGGAAGGAGCCTGATCCAGGGCAAGCTCGGTCAGCCCGCTGATCGCATTCATCGGTGTCCGGATCTCATGGCTCATCTGGGCCAGGAATGCCCCCTTGGCAGAACTGGCTGCCTCTGCCTGTTCTTTGGCAGCCTTCAGAGCGGTTACCAGATTAACCATGGCCCGCAACAGCCGGTTGGATTCATCCAGTGCAGTCACGCTCTGGACAGGCCGGTACTGTTCAGGTATCTCCTGCAGCAGTTCCAGTGCCTGCTGCAGCGGCTTCTTGATCCGGACAGCAACAATCAATGAAAACGCAGTTATCAAGACCAGCACAAGACCAACAATGAGATAGACCTTATGCCTGAGCGATGATACCTCCTCAGAGATATCATCCAGGTACATCCCACTACCGATCACCCAGCCCCAGGGGACAAAAAGCTTTACAAAAGAGATCTTTGAAATTGCCTGGTCATGGCCGGGCTTCGGCCAATAGTACTCCAGATAGCCCTTGCCGGACGCCGCCACCAGCCGGTTCATCTCCACAAACAGCTTCTTGCCGTTCGGGTCCGCATAACCTGCAAGATTGTGGTTATCAAGATGGGTGGCATAGGGATGCATGATCATCTTTAACTGCATGTCATGAATCCAGAAATAGCCGTTGTCCCGGGACATCACCCTGAGTGTCGCCAATGCGGACTGTTGCGCCTCAGAGGTGGTCAGACGCCCTTGCAACTCCTGCTGGTGGCAGTTTTCAACCACGCCGGTGGCCATATCAACCAGTTCGGCAATATACTGCTTGCGCTGCTGCTGCAGCTTGTCTTCATAGAGGGGGAGCACATAGAACATCAGGGCGAGAAACGCGACAAAGAGGACCACCAGATTGACAGCAACAATCTTGGTCAACAAGTTCCAGCTATGGGGCCAATAGCTACCTGCCATAGCAACCACTCCCAGCTGCGGGTCGACTCGCTAGACACAAAAAACTACAGGGTGATACGCCCGGACTTTTCAGCAAAACAGTGCGGATCAACCTTGCCCATGACCTGGATATTCAGGGCTTCATCACGGAACAAGCGGGCTGAAAGCTGCTGCAGATCTCCAGCTGTCACGGCATCGAAGCCTGCCATGATTTCATCCAGCGGCTGATAACGGCCAAAATTCAAGTAACTGCGTGCCAAACGTGACATATAGCTATCACTTGATTCAAGTGACATCAATATCTTACCTTTTATTTGTTCACGTGCCGCCTCAAGTTCATCCTGTGGTACCGCCTCATCCCGCAGGCGGGACATCTCCTCCAGAATAATGGTGACCGCCTCGCAACTGCGCTCCCGTTCGGAACCGGCATAGATTGACAATGTTCCAGCATCGGCAAAGGATGAGACATAGGAATAGACCGAGTAGGCCAAGCCGCGCTTCTCACGAATCTCCTCAAACAGCCGAGAGCTCATCCCCCCCCCCAGAATGGCGTTCAGCACCATCAGGCTGTAACGTTCCGGAGAACTGGTCGGTAGCCCTTCAGTGCCCAGACAGATCAGGGTCTGCTCAAGGTCCCGCTCACACAACTCCATGACCCGTCCCGTTGCAAGCCTGCCGTGCGACTGAAGCGTGCGACGGGGTTCACCGGGCTGCAGACAGGAAAAGGATTCCTGCAAAAGCTCAACCAGGGCATGATGTTCAACGCCGCCGGCAGCGGCTATGAGAATCTCGCTGGGACGGTACCAGTGGTTTCTGAACTCCATGATGGTATCACGGGTGATAGAGCCGATGATCTGATCTGTGCCCAGGATCGGGTGCCCCAAGGGATGCCCCTTCCAGAAACTCTGGTGCAGGCGGTCATGGATGGACTCTTCCGGGGCATCATCCCGCATCTTGATTTCCTGCAGCACCACCTTGCGTTCCTTCTCAATTTCATCTGCCGGAAAGGTGGAATGCAGAAACATATCAGCAAGGATATCAACTACCTGAGGCAGCGTTTTGGCCAGGGCCTTGGCGTAGTAGCAGACATATTCGTAGCTGGTGAAGGCGTTCAACACCCCACCCAGCGAGTCGATTTCGCGGGTAATCTGTCGTGCAGTACGCCGGTGGGTTCCCTTGAACAACAGATGTTCAATAAAGTGCGCCGTACCATGTTCAGATGGTTGTTCACAACGGGCACCGTTGGAGACCCAGACACCGATCGAAACCGTATGCATACCGGGAACCTGCTGGGTCACGACCCTGACACCATTATCAAAGGTTGTTTCTTGTACCATGTTTGTCAGCTTAGCGCAGTTTTCCAATTTTTCCAGTGCCTCCAACAAATATTCACAATTTAATAGTTATCTGGTATGACAAGCAGACTTGCACAAAGGAGGAAACCTTTTCCATGAACTGCCTGACCACTACCCTGCCCGGTGTCCTGATTCTTGAACCAAAAGTCTTTGGAGATGACCGGGGATTTTTCTTTGAAAGCTTCAATGAACGGGTCTGGCAAAAGGTAACCGGCCTGGAACGGTCATTTGTCCAACACAATCATTCCCGCTCAGCCCGCAATGTATTGAGGGGGCTTCATTACCAGATTCAGCACCCCCAAGGCAAGCTGGTTCGTGTCATCAGTGGAGAAGTCTTTGACGTTGCAGTGGATATTCGCCGTTCTTCGCCAACCTGTGGCAAATGGTTCGGTACCACCCTTTCAGCTGAGAACAAACGCCAAATGTGGGTGCCGGAAGGATTTGCCCACGGTTTCTGTGTCACCTCAGACCATGCCGAGTTTCTTTACCTGACCACCGACTACTGGGCCCCGGAATTTGAACGGACGATTGCCTGGGATGATCCAGCCATCGGTATCAGCTGGCCCCTGTCCGGCGATCCACTGTTATCAGCGAAAGATCTTGCCGGCAAAGTACTATCCGAGGCGGAACTGTTTGACTAAGCAGCGTTCCAATACTCTCTGGCTGCTGACCCTCTGCTGCAGCCAGATCTTTATCATGCTGGTATTTATTAATTATTCTGCCATCCTCCCCATCCTGAAAATCGAATGGGAGATGAACAACACCCAGGCCGGAGTGATCTTTTCAGTCTACCAACTGGGCTATATCGCCTCAGGTGTCCTGCTCAGCACCCTGTCCGACCGCCTGAACATCCGCTGGATCTTTATTACCGCTGCACTCTGGTCAGGAATCGCCAACCTGCTGTTTGGCCTGTTTGCCCATGATTACCTGTCCGGCCTGATCCTGCGCGGCTTGACCGGCATCGGCATGGGCGGCACCTACATGCCGGGACTGAAACTGGTGGCAGAACGTTTTGCCAGCCATCAACGCGGCAGAGCAGTGGGGATCTATGTTGGTGCGTTAGTCCTGGGTGCTTCACTGTCGCTGGTGGTGCCGGGTACCATTGCCGGTGTCTGGGGCTGGAGGATCGCAATGCTCGCCTGTTCAGGCGGTGTCTTTGTCGGTGCCTGCCTCTCACTACTGGTTTTCCGCGATTACCGTCCTGCCCCGCCCCAGCCTTCGCCTCGCGGTTTTAACGGCGAGATCTTGCAGAACCGGCCGGCCCTGCTGGTTATCTTGGGGTATGCCAGCCATATGTGGGAGATGTACGGCATGCGCAGCTGGCTGGCCCCGTTCTTTGCTGCCGCACTGACCGGCTGGGGGTTCAGCACCGCCAGGGCCACAGCCACAGCAGCCGCCATTGCTGCCGCACTGGTGGGAATCGGTACCTTTTCCACCGCCATTACCGGCAGCCTGTCTGACCGTTTTGGCCGCACCACCACCGTCAGTGTGGTCATGCTGGGTTCTGTTGTCTGTTCATTCCTGTTTGGCTGGCTGATCAATAGCAATCTCTGGCTGACCCTGCTCGTGGGCGCAGTCTATGGCTGGCTGATTGTGGCAGAATCGCCAGTCTTTTCCACTGCCCTGACCGAACTGGTAGCTCCGGGTTATCTGGGGGCTGCCATGGGCATGCAATCGCTGGTGGGCTACACCATGGGGATGATCTCCCCCACCGTCTTTGGCTGGGCACTGGACCGTTTTCAGGACTGGCAGCCCTGGCCCGGCATCAACGGTGCCTGGGGGATCGCCTTTACCACGGTAGGGCTGGGGGGACTGCTGGGTCCGCTCTGCATGTGGCTACTGCGCAGAGACCCGGCTTCGGCCAGGCTGGCTCAGGGAAAGCGATAGGGCCGGGTTGACAGTAGCGTATTTTACGCTATAGAGGATTACCATGCCAAAACCGTATGACATAGCCCAAACGTGGGATCCACGCTTTGTGAACAACCTGATCCAGGTGCTGGTGGAGGCGCTTGAGGTCAAAGACACCTATATCCAGGGCCATACCCGCAGGGTAGCTGAAATCAGCCTGGCCATCGGCGCCCGTATGGGGCTGTCCCAGATAGAACTGCGGGATCTCTATGCCGGTGCAATCCTGCACGACATCGGCAAGGCGGTCGGCACAACCGAAGCAACCCTGAACAAACCCAATCCGCTTGATCAGCGCGAAGAGATCATCATGCGGGAACACCCGCTCAAGGCAGGCCTGCTGATCGTTGGCCTGGAAAACCTTTCACATATTCTGCCCACCATCATGCACCACCATGAACGCTGGGACGGCACCGGCTATCCGGCCCGCCTGCAGGATGAATCAATCCCTCTGCATGCACGGATCATCTGCGTGGCCGATGCCTTTGACGCCATGGTCTCACCCCGTTCATTCCGTCCAGCCATGAGCCGGGAAGAGGCGGTTGATGAAATAATCAAGCTGAAAGAGAAGCAGTTTGATCCGGATATTGTGGACGAGCTGGTTGCCAGCCTTGAAGAAAACAAACATGAATGGAAGGACTTCAGTTTTTACTTCTAAACCGGTTCGGCAGTTGTCTGCATCATTATGAACTGCCTGCTCCCCCGCCTAAGCCTAGCGCAAGACGGTTATACCTCAGTTGCTGCACTCGCATAGAGCTGCTATCCGACCGGCCCAATCATCTGTTCTCCTGCCTGCCGGCTGCAGATACCTGCCTGAAGAGATAACCGGCACAAAAGATCACAAACGCCAGCAGAATGATGGTGGCGCCTGACGGCAGGTTCAGCAGAAACGACAGCACAATCCCCCCGACAACCGACAGAAGTGAGAACAGCACCGACAGAATCACGGTCATCCTGACCCCCCGGGCCACCTGCAGGGCAGCTGAGGCAGGCAGGATCAGCAGTGCGGAGATCAGCATTACTCCCACCAGTTTCATGGCCAGCACCACCGTCAACGCAGTCAGGGCCGCCAGAAGACCGTTCAGAAACCTGACTCTGATGCCGCTGACCACCGCCAGTTCTTCATTGAAGGTCAAGGCCACCAGATCATTGTAGTACAGCCAAAGCAGTGCCAGCACGGTAACAAACAGACCGCCGGCCACCAGCAGTTCTGCCTGGCTGATGGCAAGGATGCTGCCAAACAGGTAGCTGAACAGATCAACGCCATAACCGCGCCCCAGAACTGCCAGCAACACCCCCAATGAGACCCCGACCGATGAAACGATCCCGATGGCGGCATCTCCGCCCAGCCGGGCCTTGCCGGTCAGCTTCAAAATCCCCAGCGAGGCCAGCAGCACCACCGGCAGCGACACCAGCAACATGGCAGCCCCCTGCAACCCGGCAAACAGGGCCAGGGCCACACTGCCAAAGGTGATATGCGCCAGACCGTCACCGATCAGCGACAGGCGGCGCAGCACCAGAAACACACCAAGCACCGCACAGAGTACACCGATCAGGGTACCGGCCAACAGGGCCCGCTGAATGAAGCTGTATGAAAACATTTCAAATATCGTCATATCAATGCCTGTGGCAGATCAGATGTTGCGAATGCTCTCCGAAAAAGGCAGACATCTCGGGAGAGTGGCAGAACTCATCAAAAGAGCCGAAGAAGAGCAGTTTTTTATCCAGATAGAGCATGCGGGAGGCATACTGTCCGATGGTACCGGTGTCGTGGGTCACCAGCAGGACCGTGGTACCTTTGGTCTTGTTCATCCGAGCCACCAGCTCATAGAAACGGTCACGGATCTCCGGGTCCAGGGCTGCGGTTGGTTCATCCATCACCAGCAGTTCGGGATTATTGACCAGGGCCCGGGCCAGCATGACCCGCTGTTGCTGCCCCCCGGACAGTTCACCGATCATGCGGCGCTGCAGATGCTCAATCCCCAGCAGTTCCAGCAGTTCCTGCACCTGCTGGCGATCATGGCGACAGAGACGCCGCGGCAGCCCCTTACCGGCCAACAACCCCAACTGCACCACCTCAAGGACCGTGGCAGGAAAGGCAGGGTTAAGCGGCCCCAGATTCTGGGGCAAGTAGCCCAGCCGCTGCCATGCGGTAAAACTGTCACGGGGCTGCCCAAAGAGCGAGATCCGGCCTTGATACGAAGGCATCAACCCCAACAAGGCTCGTACCAGGGTACTTTTCCCTGATCCGTTGGGTCCAACAATCCCTAGATAGTCGCCACCGGACACGCTGAAACTGATGTCGGACAGCGCCTCTATTGCTCCGTGACGACAGGTAAGTTGTTCTACCCTGATCAGTTCCTGCATGAAAGTCCAACCTGCAGGTTCTTCAGATTTTCTTCCATCAGCGTGATGAAGCTGACACCCCGTTCCAGATCTTCTTTTGCCACGTTATGGGCTCCATGCAGTTTCAGCACCGTCGCACCGGTTTCACCGGCAATGGTCCGTGCCACGCGGGGAGAGACCAGTTCTTCGGAATAGATCGCCTTTACGTTGTACCTGCGCACCTGCTGCACCAGTTCTGCCAGGCGGCGCGGAGTTGCCTCCAGTTCGGCAGTGACCCCGGCTGCGGCCTGGTAGTTCAGATTATAGCGGTTGGCCAGATAGCCAAAGGCAGCATGTCCGCCATGCAGCAGCACCCTGCTGCTACAGCTTGCAAGCCCGGCCTTATAGCGTGCATCAAGGGCTGCCAGCTGTTCTGTCAGGGCTGCTGCCCGGCGGCGATACTGCTCGGCACCGGCAGGGTCTGCAGCAACCAACGCCTCAAGCAGTTTGGCAACCATGGCCTGATCAGCCGTAAAATCAAGCCAGACATGGGGATCAGAGGCCTCAGCCTGATGGTCGTGGCCATGATGCTGCTGTTCCTTACCGGTATGGGTAACGGAAGGCAACAATGTCACGCCGGATGCAGCGGCAACAACCCGGACCTTTGTGCGATCAACCCCTTGTATGATCTTGTCCGCCCAAGGCTCCATAAAAGGACCGATATAGACAAACAGGGCAGCCCGGTGGATGCGGGCCAGATCGTCCGGTTTCGGCTCAAAATGATGCGGCTCAACACCGGGAGGCAGCAACAGCTGTACCTCCATCCGGTCACCCGCAATGGTGCGGGCAAAATCGTACAATGGGAACAGCGTGGTTATCACGATCGGTCGTGCAGGCTGATTACTCTCTGTTTTCTGCGGCTGGCAGCCCGTGACAAGCAGCCCCCAAACGGCAAGTGCAACCAGCACTGGTAGTACACCTTTGAACATAACCCTTTCCCTCCTGACTAGTAGCGGCATCATAGCCCGCATTTCCAATCCTTGCAATTATCCTCTGCTCGTCTATACTGAACTGATCAAAAGCGATACTACATCGGCATTAAAGGAGCCATGGTATGGGACTTTTCGGCGGCCCCAGCAAACAGGAACTGCTGGATAAGGACAATGAAATCAAGAAGCTGATGCAGATGCTGGACAACGTTGACAACGTGGTCATGCTCTGTGACACCACCAATGACAACAAGATCTTTTACATGAATCGCAAGGCCAAGGAACTGCTGCAACAACACCGTGCAGAGCTGAACAGTGGCCTGCGCGGCGCAGATGTGAGTAATGCCTTTGGCAACTCGATCCACCAGTTCCACAAGGACCCGGCCCGTATCCGCAACATCTTTGCTGATCCACGCAACAAGCTGCCGCACGCTGCCGATATTCCGATCGGTGGTGTTACCCTGCAGACCAAGGCCTATCCGATCTGGGATCCCAGCGACAGCAGCAAGCTGCTCTGCTTCATGGCCTGCTGGAGCGACATTACAGCCGAACGCAAGATCAAAGAGCAACAACATAAGGATATTGAACGCAAAAACTATCTGGAGGAGCGTATCCACCAGATCGCCACTGCCATGGAAGAGATGAGCATGACCGTCAACGAGGTGGCCGGTAATACCACCAATGCTGCAGACTCGGCCAGCCAGGTGGCTGACAGCGCCCATGAAGGTCAGCGGGTGGTCAATCAGGCGGTCAAGGGGATGCAGCAGGTGGCGGAAGTGGTTCGCTCGTCAGCCCAGATCGTAGGCAACCTGGGTGCAACCTCTGAAAAAATCGGCGAGATCGTCAACGTCATCAATGAAATTGCCGACCAGACCAACCTGCTGGCCCTGAACGCTGCCATCGAGGCTGCCCGGGCCGGCGAGATGGGGCGCGGCTTTGCCGTGGTTGCCGACGAAGTCCGCAGACTGGCGGAACGGACCATGACCTCCACCAAGCAGATCGGTTCCATGGTGACGGAGATCCAGTCCAACACCCAGAAGGCGGTTGCCTCCATTGAAGATGGCAAGGCTGAGGCTGAAAAGGGAGAACAACTGTCCCATCAGGCCGAGGCATCCCTGATCGCCATAGTTGATTCGGTTGAGAACATCAAAAACCTGATCTCTCAGATTGCAACCGCCTCTGAAGAACAGGCGGCAACGGCCACCGTGATTGCCGGCAACCTGGAAGAAATCTCCCGGGCCAACTGATTAACGACCATTACCTGCCATAAACGCAAAAAGCCGGGAAGCAATTCCCGGCTTTTTGCTTATACAGCATGTTCAGTCGCTGCAGCTACTACTACTCACCTACACTGCCAAAGTACTCCCGCTCCTGCTGTGAGAACATCCGGTCCACATCCATGATGATCAACAGACGGTCAGCATGGTTGAACACGCCGGTAATGAACTCCTGATCAATATTGCCGGAGACCATGGTGGGGGGAGGCTGAATCTCGCTGGAATGAATCCTGATAACCTCGGAAACCGCATCCACAATGAAACCGGTCAGCCCGCCGGCAACATCCATAACCATAATGCGGGTATGGTTGTCATAGTCCGACTCAGCCAAGCCAAAACGCTTACGCATTGAGATAATCGGAATCACCTTGCCCCGCAGGTTGATAATTCCCTCAACATAATGAGGAGTGTTGGGCATCTTGGTGATGCCGGGCATACGGATGATCTCCCGCACCTTCAACACTTCAACACCGTACTCTTCGTTGCTGAGCATGAAACTGACCAACTGGATCAACTGGTCTCCGCTTGTGGTGACATCTCCGCTTTTTACCAGGGCTGTGGTTGACATTGAAACCTCCTCTATGAGGGAATAATGGACTCGTTACGTTGCTTGGATCATAGCACAGTTTTACAAAAGTAAAATAGGGTAATATCCCTAAAACAGGCCGTAAAGCGGGCCCCCTGCAGAAGCCAGCTCTTCAATCCGCTTTTCAACAGCCGGATCCTCCTCCAACGCCGGGGCATGAAACGGTTTCCTGCGTGCATCGATCACCAGTGGTCCTCTACACCCCCAGTGCCGCTGCCGCGTTGCGGCCCCGACACCGTAGATATCTGCAGCAGGGTTCGAACGGGTAAAGGCAACCCACAGAAAGTTATCCAGAGAACGGCTGCAGAACGCACTGTCATCAACAATGACTACCAAGGCGATCCCATCGGGCAGAGGGCGTTGCTCCCAGAAGCTGCAGAGTGCCTGAATTGCCTGATCAGATTCGCCATTGTCCGGGACCGGGATACTGCCCTGCAGCACCAGCACACCGGGCAATGCCAGGGCTGGATCTGACCAACCGGACGGCACAGGAATATCGCCCGGCAGCTCCGTCAGCAAACAACGCCTGATCCGACCTGCGGCAGCCATGACCAGCTTGGAACCGCTGTTGAAGCCGCCACCGGAATAATCCAGGGTATCAATGGTGGTAGCGGTCTGGAAATGCAGGTCACGCTGCCAGTCCACCCGCTCCAGCAGATGGCTGAACATGGCGCCAATATCATGAATATCCAGTTGCGGGTTATCCTGTTCAGCAACAATCAACAGGTATTTTGCCAGGGAAAGCTGCCCCTGCCCCAGAACGGCATTGGCCTGGGTCAGTAACTCCAAAGGACGGGTCACACCGTCATAGGGGGTGTAGCGTTCAGAGCCGATGGCCAGCAGCAACGGATGCACCCCGGCGGCATCCACGGCATGCACCGCCTTGATGCCGGGCAATACCGTGGGGATCAGGTCGCCGGTCAGCTCATGGATAAAGGCACCAAAGGAGGTATCCTCCTGGGGCGGCCGCCCCACCGTGGTAAAGGGCCAGATCGCATCAGGACGGTGATAGACCGCCTCAACCTCAATAAACGGAAAGGGGTGGGTCAGGCTGTAATAGCCCAGATGATCACCAAAAGGGCCTTCCGGTAGGGTGGCATGGGGATCAATGGAGCCGACAATACAGAAATCCGCTTCAGCCGGTATTGGCAAACAGCCCGGCAGTGCTGCCATGGCGATCCGGTGTCCTCCCAGCAGGCCGGCAAAGGAGAGCTCCGGCATCCCTTCCGGTAACGGCATGACCGCTGCCACCGACATGGAGGGGGCACCTCCCACAAACACGTTCACCTTCAGACGCTCCCCCCGACGGATCGCCTCCTGATGGTGAACACCGATACCGCGATGAATCTGATAATGCAGGCCGACCTGCTTGTCCGGTTGATACTGATTGCCGGAGATCTGGACCCGGTACATCCCCAGGTTGGATTTGCCAAAACCGGGCTTGGCCGGATCTTCACTATAGACCTGTGGCAGGGTGATAAAGGCGCCGCCATCCTTGGGCCATGAGACCAGTCGGGGCAGTGCCGAAAGTTTTGTCCGGCAGCTCAGCGATGGGGCCTGGGACTGTGACACCCGCTTCGGTAACAGGTGCAGGGCTCCCAATGGAGCTCCCAGCAAACGGGCCGGTTCCTGTAGGGCCTGAAAGGGATTCACCTTCAGCTTCACCAGGGTCTCGATGGTTCGCAGGGTGTCACGGAAGATAAAGCGGGTCCGTTCCAGGGTACCAAACAGGTTGCCCAGCATCGGAAAGGCAGAACCGGTCACCTGGGTAAACAAAAGCGCAGGGCCGCCAGCCTGATAGACCCGGCGCTGGATACTGCCGGCCTCAAGATAGGGATCAACCGGCACCTCAATCCGGCGCAGCATGCCATGACGTTCCAGGTCCTCGACACAATCCTGAAGATTTCTGTATCCCATCGATTTCTTCTCTTTTCTGGCTGTCATTTAGTGCCGGATACGGTATCATCTGCACCACGTCAATTCAACCTGAACCTTAACCCTGACCCTGGTTCCCTATGATCAGACCGACTATCTTCAGAAAATTTCTGATCGCCTCGCTGCTGATAGCGCTGCTGCCGCTTTTGGTTGCCTCAATTTTCCAGTTTTCAGGACTTGAACAGGTGCGGGACCGGCTGGCGCTGGAAATCAGCAACAGCGCCGAACAACAGGCCGCTGAAGGGCTGCAGATGCGGGCCCGTCAGGTGGCCGACAACATTGCCGACTACCTTTACCGCCGCGAAGACGACCTGCGTTTTTTAAGCCGTTTTGCCGCTGACCGACAGGTGCTGCTCTCCTTCTGGAAACAGCAGCGCAGCGAGGTCTGGGAACGCCGTGCCGTTGCAGCCAACCAGGTCCGTGAGGTTCGGGAGCAGTTGCCGATCTACCGCTCCTTTGCCCTGATCGATGCAAACGGTCAGGAGCAGATGGTACTGAAGGATGGCCGCTTCCTGCCCCCTGCAGAGTTGCGCAACGTTGCCCTGCCGGCATTCACTGAATTCAAAAGCGAGACCTACTTCCAGGCCATCAAAAGCATGCAGCCGGGGCAGATCCATGTCACCCACCTGACCGGCTTTCATGTCAACAAACAGCAACAGCTGGCCGGGGCCGATGAGCCTGAACAGGCACTGGGCAGCCGCTATGAAGGGGTGATCCGTTTCGGCATGCCGCTGTATGGGCCGGATGGGCGCTTTAATGGGGCCTTTGTCATCTCCATGGATCATCGCCACCTGATGGAGTTTACCCAACACATTGATCCGGGCCCCCATTTTTCAACCGTTTTTCCCTCCTACAAAAGCGGCAACTACGCCTTTCTGTTTGATGATGAAGGCTGGATCATCACCCACCCCAAGTTGTGGGATATCCGTGGTGTTGACCGGCAGGGCCGCCTGGTACCGCCCTACACCGACCGTTCTTCCGCCCGCAGTATTGAGGCGGGCACCATTCCATTCAATCTGGATTACGCCGGTTTTATCCACCCCAACTACCCCAAGGCCTCGGCGTTAGTCAGAAAACAGCAAAGCGGTGTGCTTGAACTGACCAACGTGGGCGGTGCCCGCAAGATCATGGCCTATGCCCCGATCCTGTATAATACCGGCCCGTATAAACGGCACGGCATCTTTGGCGGCATAACCATCGGGTACCAGGTTGACCAGTTCCAGCAACAGGCCAGCGCCGGCAGTCATCTCATAACCAGCAAACTGAAAGAATACCGCCAGAAAAGCGCTCTATTCATCTCGTTGGCAGCCTTGGTTGCAGCGCTGGCTGCCTGGCTGCTGGCACGGGGCATCACCCGCCCGCTGCAGCACCTCAGTGAGGGTGCCCGCCGCCTAGCCAACGGGGAAACCGGCAATCGTGTTGTGGTGAAGGGCAGTGACGAACTGGCAGAACTGGCCTTGGCCTTTAATGCCATGGTGGCAGAACTTGAACAGCGTAAAGCCAATCTTGTTGCAACCCTTGAACAGTTGCAGGAATCCCGGCAGGCCATTCTGGATGAACGCAACTTCAAGGAAAGCATTCTGGAAAGTATCTCCAGTGCCATCACCACCTTTGCGCCCGACGGCACCCTCACCTCACGCAACAGCACGGTCGAGAGTTTTCTGGGAAGAAGCTGGCCGCTCGGCAGCCATTACGCCACTGTCTTTGACGGTTGGGAGGCCTTGCCGGCCAGGATCGGCCGCGCCTTTAGCGAAGGTAGCGGTTATGGCCGTGAACCGCTCAAGGTGGAACAGGATGGCAGGATCCGGCACTTTGACGTCGGCATCTTTCCGATTGGCGAACACGCAGAACGGGGATTGACCGTAACGTTGCGGGATGAGACCATCCGGGAGGATTTGCGGGAGGAAACGGTCCGGCTTGAACGGCTGGCCTCACTGGGGAAACTGGCAGCCGGCATCTCCCATGAGATCCGTAATCCTCTGACCGGCATCTCGCTGCTGCTGGACGACCTGCATGACCGTGCTCAACTGGGTGACAAAGATCGTGAGATGCTGACCAAAGCCATGGCCGAGATCGAACGGATGGAACGGCTGATCTCGGCCCTGTTGACCTTTGCAGCCCCGCCCCGCTCACGCTTTGCACCGGGCAACCCGGGTGAAGCTGCCGAAGATGTGGTGATGCTGATGCAGCGTGCCTGTCAACGGCAGGGGATTGTCCTGAACCTTGAACGCAGTCCGTTGCCAAACTGCCTGATTGATGCGGAAAAAATCCGCCAGGCCTTGCTGAACCTCTTGAAAAACGCCCTGGAGGCCCTGCCGCTGGGAGGAACGATCACCATGACCATCAACCGCGATAGCCATGATGCACTGATAACGGTTACCGACTCCGGTCACGGTATCCCGGCCCAGGACCTGCCATTGATCTTTGAGCCGTTCTTTACCCGTAAAGGCGCCGGCACCGGGCTTGGGCTCTCCATCACCCGCCAGATTATTGAGGAACATGGCGGCAGTATCAGCGTGGACTCGGCATTTGGCCACGGCACCAGTTTCAGGATCCGTCTGCCGCTGCTGCAGGTACTTCCCGGTGCTGTTTCAATATGACAACACAATCAATTGCTGCTATAGGCAGCCAGAAAACCTGGTACCAAGGAGCATTGTGAAACAGATTTTCAAAAACATATCCGGTCTTAAATCCATGTTCACCCTCTTTCTGGGGCGTTTCCTGCCGCTTGCACTGTTTACCCTGCTGGCGAGCGGGGCAATTTTTTTGCTTGAACGAAGCAGCCACCTGGATCTGCTCTACAAGTTCGGCAAAATACAGTCCGTTGATGAGCGTTCCCCTTTAACCAGTGCCCTGCAGCAACATCAACTTGTCACCATTTCAGCCGTTACGTTCCTAGCACTCCTGATTGCCGCCCCGATCGCCTGGATGCGGGCCTTAAAGCAGCGTAACGAGCTAATTGTGGAACATCAAAATCGGGAAAACCTGCGCAGTATCAAGCTACTGCTCGATTCAACCATTGAAGGGATCTACGGCACTGACGAAGAGGGGCGCTGTATCCTGGCCAACCGCTCCTGCGCCCGCCTGCTGGGATACAGTTCGACGGAACAACTGTTGGGTAAAAACATGCATCAACTGATGCACCACAGCCATGCCGATGGCACTCCCTACCCTGAAACAGAATGCAGGGCGCACCGCATGATTACCACCGGGGCAGCACCGGCACTGGTTACCGATGAAGTCTTCTGGCGGCAGGATGGCAGCGCTTTTCCGGTTTCCTACAGTGTCCATCCGATTCAGGAACAGGACCGGATCATCGGCATGGTCTGCACTTTTGTTGATATCTCTGAACGCCGCCAGCTTGAAGACCAGTTACGCCACGCACAGAAGATGGAGGCTGCCGGCCAGCTGGCAGGCGGGATCGCCCATGACTTTAACAACATCCTGCAGATCATCTCTGGCAACACCCAGATCCTGCAGTATGACTTGAAGCAAACCAGTCCAGACCCGCCACAACTGAAGGAAATTCTTAAGGCGGTTGAACGGGGTACTGCCCTTACCCGCAGCATGCTCGCCTTCAGTCGCAAACAAACCATCAACAGCATCCCGCTGGAATTGAATCAGTTGGTCAAGGATTCGCAACTTCTGGCCCAGAAATTGCTGCATAAAAATACGACGCTGCAGCTTGAGCTGGCTGAAACAGCCCTGATCATTACAGCCGATGAAGTATTGCTGCAGCAGGTGCTGTTCAACCTTATCACCAACGCGCGGGATGCCATGCCAACAGGCGGTACCATAACAATTGCCACGGCGGAGCGCTTGCTTGACGAGCAGAGTATTGGCGGGGCCAAGGACAGAATACCGGGAACCTATGCGGTACTGATGGTACAGGATACAGGTCAGGGAATCCCTGAAGAAATCAGACAGAAGATCTTTGAACCGTTTTTCACCACTAAAGAGGTGGGCAAAGGCACCGGTTTAGGCCTGGCCATGGTATATGGTACGGTCAAACAGCATGGCGGGTTTGTGCAGGTTGAGTCACAAGCAGGTCAGGGCAGCTGTTTTTCAGTGTTTCTTCCGGCTGTTGCAGCCTGTCTGATGCCGAATCAAAACGGCACCACATAGAGCATCAAGGATTATTCCCATGGCACTGATTCTACTGATTGATGATGAACCCCAGGTTCGCACCGTCTTGAAAGGCTTTCTGCAGATTGGTGGGCACCGGGTGGTTGAAGCTGAAAACGGCAGACAGGCACACAAACTGCTTTTGGCTGAACAGGTCGATCTGGTAATAACCGACATTGTCATGCCTGAATCCGACGGTTTTGAGGTGATCATGTCCAGCGCACGTACGGACAATCCGCCCAAAATCATCGCCATAACCGGCGGCTCCCCCAACCTGACCCAACAGACCTTGCTGGCAATCGCTCAACGGATGCCGGTTAACAAGGTCCTGGCAAAACCGGTCACCTGCGAAGCACTCCTGGCTGCAGTTCAGGATACCCTGGCAGCCCCTGCCCCTCACAAATTATCTTAACAGGCCAGTATGCTTACAGAAACGATTCTGATAATAGACGACGAATCATTTATCCGGGAGAATGTCCAGCGGATTCTGAACGAGGATGGCTACCGTGTGCTTGAGGCATCCAACGCCTCGGAAGCGCTTGAACTGGTGGGCAGTGATGAGATTGACCTGGCCCTGCTTGATCTGAACCTGGGGCCTGAGAACGGTCTTGACCTGTTGGGTGCGTTGAAGGAGGTCAATCCGGATCTGCTGGTAATTATTATCACCGGTTACGGTTCGGTTGAAACTGCCGTGGATGCCCTCAAACTGGGGGCCTTTGACTATATGAAGAAACCGTTCAAGGCTGATGCCCTGCGGGTGATTGTCAAACTGGCCCTGCAGACCCAGGAACTGAAGCGGGAAGTCCGCGGCCTGCGGCGTTCAGGCGCCCTGGGACTTGATGTGCCGCTGCTGGGGGAAAGTTCCTGCTTCCGGCAGGTGCTGGATCAGGTGCGGGAGGTGGCCAAAATTCCGACTGCTACGGTGCTGGTAACCGGTGAATCAGGCACCGGCAAAGAGCTGGTGGCCAGGGCGATTCATTCCCTGTCAGATCGCAAGGAGCACCCCTTTGTGGCGGTCAACTGCGCCTCCATCCCCACTGAACTGATGGAAAGTGAGCTGTTTGGCCACGAAAAAGGGGCCTTTACCGGTGCAGCATCCCGCAAGACCGGGCTGTTTGAAGAGGCCCACAACGGCACCATCTTCCTGGATGAAATCGGAGACATGTACGCCAGTCTACAGGCCAAGCTGCTGCGAGTACTGCAGGAACGCACCGTCCGGCGGGTCGGCGGGTCCAAGGACCTGCCGGTTGATCTGCGGGTGATTGCCGCCACCAATCGTGATCTGCGGCAGCGGATACATATCGGCACCTTCCGTGAAGACCTGTTCTACCGGCTCAACGTGGTACCGCTGCACCTGCCCCCCCTGCGTGAACGGGGCACTGATATCCTGTTGCTGGCCAAATATTTTCTTTCCCACTTCAGTCAGGCCTTTGGCAAGTCGTTCAAGGGGATTGAACCTGCTGCAGAACAGATGCTGCTCAGCTATCCCTGGCCGGGCAACATCAGAGAACTGCGCAACATCATCGAGCGGATCTGTATCATGGCCCACGGTCCCCTGCTGGTACCGGCCCATCTACCGCCTGAACTCCATCAGCACCCGGCCACCAAGACATCAAGCATTACTGACGATAGCCTACTACAAGGACTTGAAATCAGTGTAGCCAACTATGAAAAACAGCTGATTGCATCTGCCCTGGAACAGGCTGCCGGAAACGTGGTCAAGGCCTCTTTGATCCTAAAGATTCCCCGGGGTACCCTGCGTTACAAAATGGAGAAATACGGCTTGTAATGCACCCACTCGATCAGCCCCAGCCTCCAATCACCATCGGCTCTCCCCGTTACCGGCAGGCCAACCTGGCCTTATTCTGTGCCGGGTTCATCACCTTTGTCACCCTCTACGACCTGCAGCCGCTGTTGCCGCTGTTTACCCGGGAATTCAGCATTTCCCCCGCCACCAGCAGCCTGACACTCTCAATCAGTACCGCCACACTGGCCATCGGCATGCTTTTTTCAGGCCTGACATCAGATGCAATCGGCCGTAAACCGGTCATGGTAACAGCCCTGATCCTGACCTCGTTGCTGGCCATAGCAACCGCCTTTTCCACCACCCTGCCCACCCTGCTCCTGATCCGCTTTGCCCAGGGCGCCGTGCTGGCCGGCGTCCCCTCGGTTGCCATGGCTTACCTGGGTGAGGAGATGGACGCAACCGCCATCGCCTCTGCCATGGGGCTCTATATCAGCGGCAATGCCGTTGGCGGCATGTCAGGCAGGGTGGTTACCGCCATCATGGCCGATTACCTGCCCTGGCGCTCGGCCATCGGCCTGACCGGCTGTGTCAGCCTGTTACTGGCGTTTTCCTTTATCAGGCTGTTGCCGGCCTCAACCCGTTTTCAAAAGCGGCGCCTTGATCTGCGGACTCTGCTGCCCTCCCTGCTGCATCACCTGAAAGATCCGGGCATGCTCTGTCTGTTCGGGGTAGCCTTTCTCTGCATGGGCTGCTTTATCAGTCTCTACAACTACATCGGTTTCCGCCTGCTGCTGAAACCCTATTCCTTAAGTCAGTCTGTTATCAGCCTGATCTTTCTGATCTATTTCCTTGGCTCACTCAGCTCGGCCATGATGGGACGTCTGATACAACGCTTTGGCCGCAGGTTTGTCATCAGGGCCACCATCGCTGCCATGGCCTGCGGCATCCTGCTGACACTGCCCAGATCGCTCATCAGTATCATTGCCGGGATAGCCCTGTTTACCTGCGGTTTTTTCGGGGTTCACAGCATCGCCTCAGGCTGGGTCAGCCGCAGGGCAACCAGTTATCGTGCCCAGGCTTCATCGTTGTACCTGTTTTCCTACTACCTCGGCTCCAGCATCTCCGGCACCCTGGGCGGTTACTTCTGGAGCAGTTACGCCTGGCCCGGTGTTGCTGCGATGATATGCCTGTTACTGTTGGCTGCCTTTGGCTGCACCGAACAGCTCAGTCGCAGATACGCCGAGCACACCACCTGAATGGCCAAAAACCGCCACCACCACCTGGCTGAAATCCGCCAGTTGTTATTACCAATAAAACCTTATTCCGCTGCAACGTAAACATAATCATCAACCCAAACAGGCTGTTAGGGCATTTAATTGAATTTTGGCACTGGCGTTGCTAGTTAAAACACAATTCTGCGATATACTCAATCCACTGCTTTATCTGATGCATACCAACGACAAGGAGGCAACGCATGTTCAAGAAGATTCTGGCAGCACTGGTTACCGTGACTCTGGCACTCCCGCTGAGTGCACAAGCAGCACCGATCGTCATCAAGTTCAGCCACGTCGTGGCCAATGAGACCCCCAAAGGGCAAGCCGCCAACTACTTTAAAAAGCTGGCCGAAGAGCGCACCAAGGGGCGGGTCAAGGTAGAGGTCTACCCCAACAGCCAGCTCTTCAAGGACAAGGAAGAGATGGAGGCGTTGCAGATGGGTTCAGTCCAGATGCTGGCCCCTTCCCTGGCCAAATTCGGACCATTGGGCATCAAGGAGTTCGAGCTGTTTGATCTGCCGTTTATCTTTGACGACTATGCGGAACTGCATAAGGTAACCCAGGGACCGGTGGGTGCAAAGCTGCTCAAGAAACTGGAAAGCAAAGGCCTGATCGGCCTGGCCTACTGGGATAACGGCTTCAAGGTCATGTCTGCCAACAAGCCACTCAGAGTGCCGGGGGACTTCAGAGGCCTCAAGATGCGGATTCAATCATCCAAGGTTCTGGACTCCGAAATGCGTTCAATGGGAGCCATGCCGCAGGTTATGGCCTTCTCCGAGGTCTATCAGGCCCTGCAGACCGGTGTTGTTGACGGCACCGAGAACCCGCCATCCAACCTTTACACCCAGAAAATGCATGAAGTACAAAAGTACGTCACCCTTTCGAACCATGGCTACCTGGGTTATGCCGTACTGGTCAACAAGAAGTTCTGGATGGGGCTGCCGGCTGATATCCGGACCATTCTGGATGGCTGTATGAAGGATGCCACCGTTTTTGCCAACAATGTTGCCAAAAAGGATAACGACGAAGCATTGGCTGCTGTCAAAAAATCAGGGCGTTCACAGCTCATCACCCTGACCAAGCAGGAGCGCGCTGCCTGGAAAAAGGCCATGGACAAGGCCCACAAGGACAATATGTCACGGATTGGTGCTGATGTAATCAAGGAAGTCTACAAGGAGACCGGTTACAGCCCAGACAAATAGGCGTAATCAAGTAAAGCCGCTGCTCCACCTGCAGCGGCTTTACTGCGTCCGGAGCCTTTTTGTGACAGAAGTAATCCAACGCAGGAGATAGAGATTATGATGAAATACCTTGACCATCTGGAGGAATGGATCATCACCTCCCTTATCGGTGCAGCAACAATTGTTATTGCCGTTGCCGTTACCCGCCGCTACCTCATGGGCATCCCGATCCCTGCCTTTCAGGACTGGCTGCTCGGCTTCAACATGGCCTGGGCCCAGGAACTCTGCATCTACATGTTTGTCTGGATGGCCAAGTTCGGGGCTGCCTACGGCGTCCGCACCGGCATTCACGTCGGGGTGGATGTCCTAATCAACCGCCTGCCCCCCAAATGGTGCAAGACTTCAGTACTGATCGGCCTGTTCAGCGGCGCCGTTTTTACCGGCATTATCGCCACATTGGGCGCCAACTTTGTCTGGGAAAACGGCATGCACTACTCCATGCTCACCAGATTCGGACTGCCTATTCCGGATGATCTCTACGAAGGGCCGATTACGCCTGACCTGGAGTGGCCAACCTGGGCTGTCTACCTGGCCATCCCTTTAGGCTCATCTCTGATGTGCTTCCGTTTCCTGCAGGTAGCATGGACCTTTGCCCGCACCGGTGAACTGCCACATCACGACCACTCGCACGTTGACGGCCTGGATGATGAAACAGTTGATGCAACTGAGGCACTTGAGGAATACGAAGCACATAAATTTGATCCAAAGGTTGAAGAAGGAGGTGTCAAATGAGCGCGCACGCTAACACACAGGTGCTATTGACACCTAAAAAGGCTGCTATCTGGGTAATCGGCATTCTGTGTTCACTGGTGGCCATCGCCTCCCTCGGCAATGTCGGTATTGTTTTTGCCTTGCTGATCGGACTGATGCTGACCGGCATGCCGATCTCCATCTCTCTTGGCCTGACGGTCTTGACCTTTCTCTTCTTCATGTCCCATGTGCCGCCTGAAACCGTGGCCATGAAGCTGTTCACCGGCATTGAGAAGTTTGAGATCATGGCGATTCCGTTCTTTATTCTGGCAGGCAACTTCCTGACCCACGGCGGTGTTGCCAAACGAATGATCCGTTTTGCCACCTCAATGGTTGGTCACTGGCATGGTGGCCTGGGCCTGGCCGGGGTTATGGCCTGTGCCCTGTTTGCAGCCGTCTCAGGCTCAAGTCCGGCCACGGTAGTAGCCATCGGCTCAATCCTGCTGCCGGCCATGGTCAAGGCAGGTTTCCCCAGAAACTTCGGCGCCGGGGTGATTGCAACCTCGGGTTCATTGGGGATCCTGATTCCACCTTCAATTGTCATGGTTATCTATGCAGTTGCCACCAACACCTCTGTTGGCGCACTCTTCATGGCCGGCGTGATCCCCGGTATCATGCTGGCAATCCTGCTGGGTTCCGTGGCCTGGTACCGGGCACGCAAGTTCGACTACCCACGTTTGCCCAAGGCAACCGCCAAAGAGCGCCTGAAGGCCTTCAAAGAGAGCATCTGGGGCTTGTTACTGATTGTAATCGTACTGGGCGGGATCTATTCCGGCGTATTTACCCCCACCGAGGCAGCGGCCATGAGTGCAGTCTACGCCTTCTTTGTGGCGGTATTCGTCTACAAGGATATGACCTTTAAAGGTATCCCCAAGGTACTGCTGGACTCTGCCAACATGTCAGCCATGCTGCTGTATATCATTACCAATGCGGTACTGTTCTCTTACCTGATGACCTCTGAGCAGATCCCCCAGATCATGGCAGATTGGATTCTGAATCATAATCTGGGCGTGGTTGCCTTCCTGTTGGTGACGAACGTGCTGCTGCTGCTGGCCGGTAACGTGATGGAGCCCTCCTCGATTATCCTGATCCTGGCACCAATCCTGTTCCCGGTTGCCATGCAGCTGGGAATCGACCCGGTGCACTTCGGTATCCTGATGACCGTCAACATGGAGGTCGGCATGTGCCACCCGCCGGTTGGCCTGAACCTCTATGTTGCCAGCGGCATCACCAAGATGGGCATTTCAGAGCTGACCATGGCGGTGCTGCCGTGGCTGATCGCCATGGTGATCTTCATGCTGTTGATTACCTACGTTCCGATCATCTCACTCTGGCTGCCCCGCATGCTGGGATACTGAAAAAACGGTAAGTAACTACGTACGTATCAACAAAAGGCCTGTCGTCAGACAGGCCTTTTGTTGATACTCGCCATTTTTGTACAAGACAAAAATCACCCCCATTGCACCGAATCTGCTTCACATCCTGATCATCTGCAGCTGAAAAGTATCTTCCAGAATATGCAGTAACAGATTTACCCCTTTGAAGGCATCCCGCAACTGTTCCCGCTCCCGTTCAGTCAGCACCAGCGGGTTGACATAATTGCCGGGTTGACGGCCTGACTCCAGCGCCCTGAACTGTTTTTCAAGCCGCAGCTTCAACAGAAAATTGAAAGACTGTTCAATCTGATCCAGATCATGGGCGGCAATTTTACCTGTTTCACGCAGCCGTGCAATCTTTTCCCAGCTGGTACCACCCATGCTGCCATAATGCAGGCTCAACAGACTGATCCCCAGCGTCAGGGCAAAGATCCCACCTTTTTTCAGATCAAAGCAACCCTTATGTTCCCCCCGCGATTCGGTCTTGATCCTGCCGAACATTCCCATTGGCGGCTTAAACCTCACGATATTCTTTGCCATATAGGGAAAAAACAGCGAATGCTGGTGGCTGATGGTGATAATATGCTCTCGCAGGGTCTGTTCCAGTTCTTTTGATCCGTGAAGGATTCTCAGATCCTGAAACATACCAAAATTAACCATGTTATCCGCCGAAGGGGTGGTTATCCAACCGGTCAGGATCTGTTTCCAGTCCGACACGCTGTGCCGCCACTCAGGGTTTATGGCCATGGTGCCGCCAGGACAACGGGGTACTCCGATAAACTCCAAACGATCCACTACCCGCTCAGCAAACAGCCTGATCGCTTCATATTCCTGATCCGAAACCGTATCCGCATAGACAATGGCGTTGTCCTGATCAGTCCGCAGGGTCTGTTCTCCCCTCCCCTCACTCCCCAACGCCAGCCAGGCGGCATTTTCAGGTAGCCGTACCCCTTCCAGGCTATCCAGCAGCTCAATGATCCGCAGGGTCATGGCATCATTAAAATGGGCAATCAACGAGATCAAACTCTGGGTATCAGCGCCGCTCTTGGTGGCAAACTGCAGCATATCCATCATCCGCAAGCCGGTTGCACGCAACTGCTCAAAGTTTTCGGTAGCTTCAATCTCCTGGGATAGATACAGCGGACAACGGGTCTGCACCCGCAGCAGATCGGTATTGGTAATAACGCCAGCCAGACTGCCATCACTGTTCAACACAACCAGCCGATGAATATTGTGCTTAGCCATTCTGAAGATCGCCTTGAAGAGATAGTCATGCCGTCCGATGGTGATCAGGCTGGTACGCATTACCTGTTTCACCGTAAGAGCGGCAATCCCCGACAGATTGTGGGCCACCAGTTCACGCAGATCTCGCAATGAGACAATCCCAACCGGTGCCGTCCCCTCCACCACCACGATCCCCGATATGTCGTGTTGGTGCATCAAGTCAGCCATTTTCACCACGGTCGTGTCTGGCGTACAGGTAACAGGAGGCCGCTTACAGAGATAATCCACGGCGATGAAGAAGAAACTGTCCTGGTTGATCGGGATATCTGGCATGCTGCCTCCCTGGCCATGCACGGCATTAGTGACACTGTCTGCACCTACTGTAACCTGAATTCAAGGAAAGTAAAGCCACTCTCAGCCGCCTTCGATATTTTTAAACACCGGTTTACCAAAATAGATTTAAACCTATAATTACTTTTTATAACAATCCATCAAACATGTCTGTTTTTTATAAACAGTTTTTTATTATTTCAAAAATATCAAAGAATATAGCCGCATTACCCACACCAAAAAGGCAACGCATTATACATAACAATTTATAATTACAATATTTTTTTAATTTAATTCATTTTAAAAAATTGTATTGACTAATTTAAAACATAATATTATAAACGACACATGAGTTGATTTCGGCACTTTTAAAACACAAGTTGATCAAACCTGATCCACATGAGAGAAAAGGCACGTTATGCTGAGGTTATTGGCCCGCATAGTGATTTTCACCATGATCCTGACAGCCCCCCTGTCCTACACCGGGGACAAGTGTCCGGACTTTAGGCCGGACTTCAGGAGTCAGCCACAGGTTCAGGAAAGTCGCCGTGTCTCCATCAACCGGGCAACCGCTGTCCAAATCCCGCTCCTCCCAGCCACTCTACCCCTAACCACCTCCACTACCCGTCCGGTCCTGTTGTCCGTTGTTCAAATCAAATCAATCCCCTTGCTGCCACTGCATGGTCGAGCCCCACCACAGCACTTCTCCCGCGTATCCTGATTTTTCCCGTTAAGCCTTAATCAAGCAGCTGCTGAAACATGTTGCTGGAGCACCACTGCCACAATCCGGGGCTGGTTCGCTCACGCCAGCACATATAAAAATGCTTAGAAATCAATAATTTAAAGTTGTTTAGTACAACACAACTATAGTCATAGAGAGTGAGGTTCAACCATGTTGAAACGTTCCTCTGCATCGATGCAGACAGATAAAGCCGCAAACAAGATCCTTGAGTTGCTTGAGATCCTGGCTGAATCAAACGACGGCCTCGGACTGCATTTTCTGGCGGGTCATATCAATCTGCCCCGCACCAGCACAGCCACCCTACTCAACTCTCTTTGCAAGAATGGCCTGGTTGAATTTGATGAACAACTGGCGGTCTACCGTCTGGGCCTCTGTTCCGTAGCGCTGGCCCAGAAGATGCTCATGAAAACCAGTGTTATCAACTATGCCCATCCAATTCTTGAGGAACTGGTCCGCAGACATGGTGAGTCGGTTTACATGGCAGTACCCCGCGACAACGATGTGCTGTTTCTGGATATGGTTGATGGAGGGCAGCCGCTCAAAACGGCTCCGCTGGTCGGACGTCAGGTTCCGTTTTTCACCAATGCAGCCGGCAAGGTGATCCGCGCCCTTGACTCCCGCGACCTGCTGAAGAAGCTGTTAAGAAAGTGCGGACGGCAGAAGCAGGGAATACCCAACCTTGAACAGCTTGACTCAGAGCTGGAGACAATCCGCTCACGTGGTGTTGCCGTTGATTTTGGTGGATTGGGAGAAGGAATCATCAGCGTGGCTGTGGCTGTACGCGACTATACCGGCAAGGTGATTGGCGCCATTACCCTGATTGGTCCATCGGTCAGAATGCTGACTGAGCGGCTGGAAAAGGAAATCATACCTTCATTGCAGGAGGGGGCTGAGATCCTCTCAGGAAAATTCGGCTATGCACCGGCGTAAACAACAGGAACCAAATTTAGTGAAAGGAGGCGATTGATCAAGGAGAGTTTCAAGGCTCGTCTTTTCATGCAGTTTCACTTTTACCAAGGAGGCACGTTATGTCAATTCATGCAACAAAAGAGTTACAGGCATACTGGAAAGAGAACCTGGTTATCATTGCTGTCCACCTGGCTATCTGGTTTTTTGTCTCGTTTTTCTGTGGAATCATGGTTGTTGACCAGCTTGATCAATTTATGATCATGGGCTTTCCAGTCGGGTTCTGGTTTGCAAATCAAGGATCAATTGTCATTTTCGTAATCCTGATCACTACCTATGTCTACATGATGAACAACTTGGACAAGAAGTATGACGTGCACGAAGGGTAAGAATCCGATGTGTACCGCGTTGACACAATTTTATTCAATAACATCACGAGGTGACAAACTATGAGCATTCTTACCTGGACCTGGATTCTCACCGGGCTTAGTTTTGCCCTGTACATCTACATCGCCTATGCATCACGGGCAAAATCAACCGGTGACTTCTATGCAGCCGAGCAGTCAGTCCCAGCCGTTCTGAACGGCATGGCAACCGGTGCCGACTGGATGTCGGCAGCCTCCTTCATCTCCATGGCCGGCCTGATCTCGTTCATGGGACGGGATGGTTCGTTTTATCTAATGGGCTGGACCGGCGGCTATGTGCTCCTGGCCATGCTGTTCGGCCCGTACCTGCGTAAATACGGCAAGTTCACCATCCCCCAGTTCATGGCTGACCGTTATTATTCCAACAGCATCAGGGTCATTGCGCTTCTCTGCGCCATCTTTGTCTCATTTACCTATGTGGCTGGCCAGATGCGGGGTGTTGGCGTGGTGTTTTCCCGTTTCATGGGGGTCAGCATCAACCAGGGGGTTATCATCGGTATGGCTCTGGTCTTTTTCTATGCCACCCTGGGCGGCATGAAAGGGATCACCTACACCCAGGTGGCCCAGTATGTGGTTTTGATCATAGCTTACCTTGTACCGGCAATCTTTATCTCCATGCAGCTGACCGGCAATCCGATTCCCCAGCTGGGCATGGGATCAACGATCTCTGCTGAAGGTGCCGCTAAGCTGAACGACATGACAACCCAAGGCAAGTATCTTCTGGATGTTTTGAACAATATCCAGAAGGATCTTGGTTTCAGCGCCTACACCAATGGAGTACGTCCCAGGATTGACGTCTGGTTTATCACCATGTCCCTGATGATCGGTACTGCCGGTCTACCCCACATCCTGATCCGTTTCTTTACCGTTCCCAAGATGCGGGATGCCCGTTCTTCTGCCGGATGGGCCCTGTTCTTTATTGCCCTGCTCTACACCACGGCACCGGCAATTGCCGTGTTTGCACGCACCAACTTTGTAAAATCAATACATAACGTCAAATATGTTGATGCCCCTTCCTGGTTCAAAAACTGGGAAAAAACCGGTCTGGTCGGCTTTAAAGACAAGAACGGCGACGGCATCATGACGATTGCCAAAGGCGATGTTAAAGACCCCAAGAGCAAGAACGAAGTCAAGATTGACCGCGACATCATGGTGTTGGCCAACCCTGAAATCGCCAAGCTGCCCAACTGGGTGGTTGGCCTGATCGGTGCCGGCGGTCTGGCCGCCGCACTTTCGACTGCGGCTGGTTTGTTGCTGGTCATCTCAGCCGCCATCTCCCATGACTTAATGAAGGGCATTATCACACCCGGCATGTCTGAATCAGCTGAATTATGGTGGGCCCGTGGCGCAGCCGGTGTGGCGGTTTGCATTGCCGGTCTGTTTGGAATTTACCCGCCAGGCTTTGTGGCACAGGTGGTGGCCTTTGCCTTTGGTCTGGCGGCTGCCTCCTTCTTCCCCTGTATCCTGATGGGTATCTTTAACAAAAAGGCCAACAAAGAAGGTGCCATGGCCGGCATGATCGTTGGTATCATCTTTGTTGCCGCCTACATCAGCTACTTCAAGTTTGTGAATCCGGCTGTCAACAATGCACAACACTGGTGGTTCGGTATTTCACCGGAAGGTATCGGTGCGGTTGGAGCAGTGTTGAACTTTGTGGTGATGTATGTGGTGGGCAAACTGACCCCGGAACCACCACAAGAGATTCAGGATCTGGTTGGCAGTCTGCGCTACCCGGGCAAACTGGTTACACCTCCTTCAGCCGGCCATTAATACGCTGCTGACGGTTTCTATGCACTGAGATAAGCGGCTGTCGCTAACACGGCAGCCGCTCTTTTTAAACATGGCGGTCTTTATATAAAGGAGGTATGGTATGCACCACTCGGCTACGACCATAGAGAGAAAAGAAAACATGATTCTGAAAACCATCCGCAGCTTTAACGCAGGGATTCTCGCGTTCATCATGGGCATCAAGTTCCGTTCTATCGGTGCACTAATGCTTTGTAGCTTTGCCGGATTAAGCCTTACCTCGACAATCATACCAACGGCCCTCTCCTTTAACGGCATTATGGATGATTTTTCTGCCCGCTGGGGTCTGGGCGGATTTGCGGTTTACTCCATGATGTCCTGGGCGGTTGGTGGCTGGGCCGCGCAGAAAACCGGCAGCAGAAAACTGGGTGCCATTATTCTGGGGGTTGTCGGCCTGGTAACCGGCCTGCTCTTTACCGGAGTTGGTATCGGCACAGAGGCAAAGACTCTTCTGACCGGCGGTGCTGCAGCGCTGCTGTACGGTGCCATCGGCGGCATGATTGTTGCTGACGCCTTAAGAGATCCACCAGCCGACCCGGAAAACCCGGAGGCCTCAACCGGTTGTATCGGCGACTTGCCAATGTTCCGTTACTTCAAAAAATAGCGATCAACAACCGCACACCGTCCGGTTCAGCCCCCTTTTCGCTGATGCCGGCGTGAGCCATGGTTGTAATTAAATTAGTATGTTCCGGAGAGATCATCATGCTGACCATGCTTATTGTTGTGTTCATAATTGCCTATGCTGCCATTGCCCTTGAGCATCCAATCAAAGTCAACAAATCTGCCTCGGCTCTGATCGGCGCCGGTCTTCTCTGGACTATCTATGCACTGTTTACCGGGGATCACCATCTGGTGGGGGAACAGCTGAATGAATCTCTGGCAGCCACTGCCCAAATTGTGTTCTTTTTGATGGGGGCCATGACCATTGTAGAGGTGGTGGATGCCCACAACGGCTTTGAGGTTATCACCTCCCGGATCAAGACCACCAAACTCTCGACCCTGATGTGGCTGGTCGGCTTCGTAACCTTTTTCCTCAGCTCGGTGCTGGACAACCTGACCACCACCATTGTCATGATCTCATTGATAAAAAAACTCTTGGACAAGCATGATGACCGGCTCTTCTTTGCCGGGATTATTGTGATTGCCGCCAACGCCGGTGGTGCATGGTCACCGATTGGCGACGTCACCACCACCATGCTCTGGATCGGCGGACAGATCACTACGCTGGAAATCATGAAGGGGGTCTTTATCCCTGCCATGATCAATATGATTGTACCACTGGCCATCACCAGCTATATCCTGCGGGGGCGTGAAGTAGTCAGCCCGGCCTCAGCACATGGGTCCGGTCACGGTCCCCATCAAAAGACCACCCCTTTTGAACAGAACCTGATGTTTACCATGGGGATCGGCATCCTGGTGGCAGTCCCGATCTTCAAGACCATAACCCATCTGCCGCCATTCATGGGTATCCTGTTCGGCCTGGGTATCCTCTGGCTGGTGGGTGAACTGCTGCACAGCAAGAAAGAGGATGAGCACAAGGAACACCTGACGCTGGTGCGGGCCCTGAAGCATATCGACATGAGTTCGATTGTCTTTTTTATCGGTATTCTGCTTGCCGTGGCCACCCTTGAACACACCCATATCCTCAGCAATCTGGCCAAGTGGCTGAACCAGGCCGTGGGGCGTGAGGACGTGATTGTGTCCATCATCGGCATGGTCAGCGCCATTGTGGATAACGTGCCGATTGTGGCTGCCTCAATGGGGATGTACAGCATGGCCCAGTATCCGCCGGACAGTTTCCTGTGGGAATTCATGGCCTACTGCGCCGGAACCGGAGGATCAATCCTGATTATCGGCTCTGCAGCAGGTGTGGCGGCCATGGGCCTGGAAAAGATCCACTTTTTCTGGTATGTCAAACGGATCAGCGGTCTGGCCCTGGTGGGCTATTTTGGCGGTATTGCTGCCTACATCATACAGTACAAACTGTTTCACTAGGAAAGAGTCTCCTTTCGATCAGTCAAGCCTTGATAGCTGGTCGAAAGGTACCACCATGAATAAACTTACCTGCTTGATATCTCTGCGGCGCCTGGCCCAGACCCTGATCACCGTTCTGATGCTGATCTCCCCCTTGTCCTTTTCAACGGACAAGGTCACTAATTTTACGTACGAATGTCCGGTTTCTACCACCTGCACCATCAAATCCAACCGCCGCATCACCCTGCAGCGCCAGTTTACTGCTGCGCTTGTTTCGCCTGCCCCTGCAGTCACCAGCAGCTATGCTGTCACGGCTCCCCGCACCCCCGCTGTTGATCAACACTGTTTTCCCTCCCACGGACGTGCTCCACCGGCCTGACCGTTTCCGACACCCCACACTACGATATTTTTGACGTTCTTTCGTATCTTCATCTCACGGCCCTGAGCCAGAGAGGGGGGAGGTATGTTTGAAACACTGCGTCAATGGCTGCAGACCTATTTTCATCACGCGCAGACTGAGCAAACCGGCTGTCTCTGTTGTGGCCGCTGCTGCGAATCATTCGGGGGACATCTGCATGCGTCAGCACGGGATCTGGCACGCTGGCGGCACGAGGGGCGAGATGACCTGCTGAACCGGGTCAACCGTCTGGGCTGGATTTGGGTTGATCCTGAGACCAAGCAAATGTTGTCCCCATGCCCGTTTCTGCAACAGCTGGATGAACAACGCAAAGGCTGCAGCATCAATGCAACCAAACCGGACATCTGCCGTGATTATCCGACGCTGGCCCACGGGCATCACTGCCTGAGCGGCGTATTTTTGAAGTGGTGACGCTACCTGACACCTGATTTGAAAGGAATTGCCTACATGAAGAATAGTTGCCTGGCAGCACTGTTATTGATAATGCCGGCCATACCGGCAGCAGCCTCCGGCTCCGCCGGAGAGATCCAGAACCTGACCGGCAGCGGCATGGGTATCCTTGCCCTGGTACTGTTTGTCGCCGCCTATGGGCTGGTAATTCTGGAAGAGAAGCTGCACCTGCGCAAAAGCAAGCCGGTGATCGTGGCAGCCGGTGTTATCTGGATACTGGTAGCAATCGCCTACCAGGCCCTGGGCAGACCTGACCATGCCCACAGCGCCATCATTCACAACCTGACCGAGTATGCCGAGCTGTTCCTGTTTCTGCTGGCGGCCATGACCTACATCAACGCCATGGAAGAACGTAATATCTTTCAGAGCCTGCGTTCCTGGCTGGTGAACAAGGGGTTTACCCTGCGCACCGTGTTCTGGCTGACCGGACTCTTGGCCTTTTTTATCTCCCCGGTGGCTGACAACCTGACCACAGCCCTGCTGATGGGTGCGGTGGCCATGGCCGTTGGGGGCAGTAACACCCGCTTTGTGGTGGTGGCCTGTATTAACATTGTGGTTGCAGCCAACGCAGGAGGTGCCTTCTCCCCCTTTGGTGATATCACCACACTGATGGTCTGGCAAAAGGGCAAGGTTGAGTTCTTTGAATTCTTTGCCATTTTTATCCCCTCTGCGATCAACTGGCTGATTCCGGCTGCCTTGATGAGTATGGCTGTTCCCAAAGAGCAACCGTCAGTTTCAAATGGCACCGTACGGATGAAACTCGGCTCCAAACGGATCATGGTCCTGTTTCTCCTGACCATTGTGACCGCAGTCTCGTTTCACAACTTTTTACATTTGCCACCGGCAGTGGGGATGATGCTGGGACTGGGGTATCTCTCCTTCTTCTCCTACTGGTTGAAGAAGAAAGAGCATCGCCTGCTGTCCGGCGACAATCCGCTGGATCTGACCGGTCATCAGCATGAAGCCTTTGACCTGTTCCGCAAGATTGCCAAGGCAGAGTGGGACACCCTGTTATTCTTCTACGGGGTAATTCTTTGTGTAGGAGGTTTGGGGCAGTTCGGCTATCTGGCTGTAACATCAAACGTCATGTACAACGGACTGGGCCATACTGCGGCCAACGTACTGGTGGGCATTCTCTCCGCCATTGTTGACAATATCCCGGTCATGTTTGCGGTACTGACCATGGATCCCCAGATGTCCCACGGCCAGTGGCTGCTGGTCACCCTGACCGCCGGAGTTGGCGGCAGCCTGCTCTCTATCGGTTCAGCAGCCGGAGTAGCCCTGATGGGATCCGCTCGTGGTGTTTATACCTTTGGAGCCCACCTGAAATGGACCTGGGCCATTGCCCTGGGTTATGCAGCCAGTATCCTGGCGCACCTGTTCCTGAACGCGAACTATTTTACCCATTAGAAGTAGATGGCAAAGTTAATAACAGGGTTTCGCCTGAAATTCACAAATAAGGCTGACTTGACAAACATCGGTTTGATTCTACAGTTACATAGTTATCCGTATCACCTCCATGGCACTATTTAAAACTGTACAACAATAAAGGAGGTACCCATATATGATACGGTTCGTCCTTAAACTGATCGGTCTGGCAGTATCAATATCCATGTACGTCCTGACAGGCTGCTCCGGTGACAGTACTCCATCAGGCAACCGTGTCAGCTATTATAGCCTGGATGCAAACGCAACCGGGGTGATTGAAACAAGAAATAATATTGTCAACATGACCGTTGTTTCAAAGGATGCAAACGACCTGAAGGCTGAATACCGGGCTGGATTTGTACAAGGCAAACTGCAGGGCAAAACCATAATCTCTGCCCGTGACAATAATTGGGACAACGCTTATCTGACCGACCCTGGACACACCTTTCCCAAACAGCCCGGACCTACCCAGGCTGAACTGGATAAGGCAGCAACGATTCTGAATGGCAACTATAACGGCTTTATCATTCACCTGAAAAATTCTGCAACTGATGTCGATGTTGCATATAAGTTAAAGCGGTTACTATTCAGAATGCTGGGGATTTACCATGGAGCAACGCTTCAGCAACCTGCCAGCCTCGATTTTTCAGGAAACTGGTTGCCTGACAGCAACTATTTTAGCAATGCCGAACTGTCTCTCGGGTACGAAACTCCAAGTCTGACCTTTATGGATATCTATTTTTTGAATGCATATAATGATCTGATGGATGTGATCTCATTCTCGCCGGAGTTGACACCTGACGGTGTCAGGCCTGGCGACCATCCTGACAAGTGTTCTGCTTTCCTGAAGCGAACCTCAAACGACATCATTCTGAGCCACAATAGTTGGATGGGCTTTCTTTCCCAAAGTTTGACTCAAACCCTAGCTGTCAACAACGATCTTGTTACCATGAACAGTTCAACCCCTGGCCAGATCGGTTCAAATACTGATTTCGGCTATAATAATAAAGGGATCATGTTCAACGAAACCACCCACCGTGTTTCCAGGAACCATTCCAAACCTAACGGACTCTGGATTTTCTGGCGAGCAACTCTGGCAGAGCAGTTTTCTACTTCAATTACCGATTTTTTCAACTATATCTCACTGGACAACACCGGTACCTACCTGAACGGCTACATGCTGATTGATGCAAACAACAATGAAACCGGCCTGGTGGAGATGTCATACCGTTGTTTTGTGTACTACCGTTCAACCGGCGGCGCCTATACGGTAACCACAAAATCACTGGATAGCGCTGCCTGTTCTGCTGATTATGATCCTGAAATGGTAACACCTGAATATCTGATGGGGATCAACTATCCTGCTTCGTATCAGGTGGCTACAGACCTGCTGTCCACCGACAACCGTCCGGCACGGCGGCGACAATTTAAACAGTTACTGCCTGGAGTAATAGATCTTGAAACAGCCAAATCCGTCATTACATACACGGATCCTGCCAACCCGCTTTCCATCTTTGGCCGTTGGGACCTAGGCTATGGTGAAACATCCTATCCCAAGACCATACCAGACGGTTCCGTTGATTCAAAAGCCGCCTCAGTTAGCATGGCGCGCTCATTTATGGGGTTGGCCGGTACACTTGACTTCAACTCGACGAACACCGGTATCTGGATGCTCTATGGTACCGCCCCGGTTAACGGGACACCTTTTATATGGAGTTTGTCCTCCTGGAAGTGGCAGAAATTGCGTGATGTACCGGATCGGCTGGATGGTAGTTTTACACTGATGCCACTGTATCTGCGCTAATCAAAAAGCAGACTGTTTTTTCTGCGTAACCCAACCGGTCTTGCTTGAACTGCCGTAATACGACGACGCTATAGCTACACTCTCAGACCGGCCTTAAAAACAGGCTGGTCTGCAATCCAATTATGTTACTAGCTCTGTTACTTGCCATACCACTGAGCCTTTTTGGCTGGTTTGTACTGCAGATCGGTCCTGTTGCATCAGGTCAGACCCTGCAGGCGTCGTTTGCCTGGCTCCCCTCACTTGGCATTGCACTCTCCTTTCGTCTGGACGGTCTGGGACTGCTTTTTGCGTTGCTGATCAGCGGCATTGGTGCACTGGTGCTGCTCTACGCCTCATCCTATCTGCACGGCCACCCCCATTGGGGACGTTTCAACGGCTTTATTCTGGCTTTTATGGCCGCCATGCTGGGCACGGTACTGGCCGGTGATCTGTTCACCCTGTTTATCTTCTGGGAGTTGACGGGACTCTGTTCTTTTCTGTTGATCGGTTTCGACTACCAGCAGGAGGAATCCCGTCGTGCCGCGTTTCAGGCCTTGCTGGTAACCGGTGCAGGCGGACTGGCACTGCTGGCAGGAATCATTCTGCTGAGTCAGATTGTTGGCAGCAGCGACCTGACGATTATTTTGGACAGCGGGGGGCTGGTACGCAGCCACAACCTGTATCTGCCGATCCTGCTGCTGATGCTGGCCGGTGCCTTTACCAAATCCGCCCAATTCCCGTTCCACTTCTGGCTGCCCGGCGCCATGGCTGCTCCGACTCCGGTCAGCGCCTACCTGCATTCAGCCACCATGGTCAAACTGGGTATCTTCCTGTTGGCCAGGTTCTCACCCGTGTTGGGGGGGACTGACAGCTGGTTTGTCTGCCTGACCTGTATTGGCGGCATCACCCTGCTGTTGGGAGCGGTTAAGGCGCTGCTACGCACCGATCTGAAACAGATCCTGGCCTGGACCACGGTCAGCGCCCTGGGAATGCTGACCCTGCTGCTGGGATTAGGCACCCCGCTTGCCATGACTGCAGCCATGCTGCTGCTAGCGGTACATGCGCTGTACAAAAGTTCGCTGTTTCTGACTGCAGGTGCTGTTGATCACGGCTCAGGCACCCGTGACATCACACGCCTGGGAGGAATTGGACGCAGCATGCCACAGGTGGCCCTGGCTGGCGGCCTGGCAGCGCTTTCCATGGCCGGCATGCTGCCGCTGGCCGGTTTTATTGCCAAAGAGCTGTTCTACGAGGCCAGCCTGCATGCCCCGTCTTCTCCGTGGCTGGTTACGGCGGTGGTGTTTCTTGGCAACAGCCTGACAGTGGCAGCAGCTCTGCTGGCTGGCTACCTCCCTTTTTACGGGACGCTCAAGGATACCGGCCTGCACCCCCATCAGGTTGATCTGCGGCTCTGGCTGCCGCCCCTGATCCCTGCCATGCTGGGGCTTCTGATCGGATTCTTTCCCGCTGTCTTCGGCAGTCTGCTGGTGGCCCCGGCCGTTGCCCGGGTCGCAGGCAGACCGGTTCCGGTTGAGCTGGCACTCTGGCATGGTTTTAACCCGGTATTGCTCCTCAGTATCATCACCCTGGGAACTGGTCTGGCACTGTTCAGATTGCACAGAAAAATCAAGCTGCCGACACAGCCAACCAAATGGGATACTGAGCAGCTGTATCATCTGCTGCTGGCTGGTCTGCCCGGTTTTGCCGGCATGATCACCCGTTATCTGCAGAATGGCCGTCTACGTTACTATCTGATGACCGTAACCGGTACGGCTGTAGCCCTGATGGCGGTGACCCTCTTCACCAGTAGCACCGACAGCATGGATCTGCCCAAACCGGACGGCAGTCTGCATGAGTGGCTGACAGCGTTGATAATCCTCTCCGGTGCCCTGATGGCCACCATGACCGATTCCCGTCTGGCTGCAGTGGCAGCCCTCGGAGTAGTGGGCTATGGTGTCGCCTTGATCTACATCCTCTTTGGCGCCCCTGATCTGGCCATGACCCAGTTCTGCATTGAGACCCTTTCCATCATCCTGTTTGTGCTGGTGCTGCACAAACTACCCCGGTTTGCCCTGCTTTCCAGTACCGGATCACGGCTGAGGGATATGGTTGTTGCCCTCGGGATTGGCAGCATCATGACCCTGCTTGTCTGGCATGCCGTGTCGCAACCATTGATTCCATCACTAAGCGCCTGGTTTATGCAACAGAGCCTGCCAGCCGGGCATGGCCGCAATGTAGTTAATGTGATTCTGGTGGATTTTCGCGCACTGGATACCCTGGGCGAAATCACGGTGCTGGCAGTGGCAGCCCTGGGTGTGTATGCCATGCTGAAGCCCCGTTCCAGCAAGGGAGGGACAGACTGATGCATTCGCTTATCCTTGCCACTGCCATTCGCCTGCTCTTGCCGCTGATGCTGCTCTTTTCCCTGTTTCTTCTGCTGCGGGGACATAATGAGCCGGGGGGCGGTTTTGTGGGCGGTCTGGTGGTGGCCGCGGCCTTTGCCCTGTATACCCTGGCACACGGTGAAAAAGAGGGGCGCAGGATGCTGCGGATTGCGCCACTGCAATTGGTTGCAACGGGACTGTTGATCGCGCTGGCAAGCGGCCTTCTGCCGCTGCTGGCCGGGCTGCCGTTTTTGACGGCGCTCTGGAGTTCAGTCCCGGCGCCGGTGATAGGCCATGCCGGAACCCCGCTTCTGTTCGATCTGGGGGTTTACCTTCTGGTGGCAGGCATGTCGCTGCTGATCATCTTTACCCTGATGGAGGAAAACTAAGTGGAAAGCATGCTGGCGGTAGTCATAGGCGGGCTTTATGCCGCAGGCATGTACCTGATGGTGCGCCGCAGCATCGTCAAGATGATCTTTGGCCTGGCACTGCTGGGTAATGCAGCAAACCTGCTGATCTTTACCGTGGGACGCCTGACCCGCGGCAGACCGCCCCATGTACCTGTTGATGGTGTTTTGTCCCCCCTGCCGGTTGCTGATCCGGTACCCCAAGCCCTGATCCTGACCGCCATTGTAATCGGTTTTGGTGTGCAGGCCTTTGCCCTGGTACTGATCAAGCGGGTTTATCAAACCGTGGGCAGCGATGATCAGGATGAGATGACAACAGAAAACAAGGGGCAAGGGGAAGACGCATGAGAACCCTCCTGTTCTTTCCCCTGATCATACCACTTGCTACGGCGGTGCTGGGGCTGCTGGCCTGGAACCACCGGACGGTCCAGCGCTGGCTGGGTATCGGCTCCACGGCACTGCTGACCGTCGTAGGCAGCAACATTTTAGTACAGGTGCAGCATTACGGCATTCAGAGTGTCCAGGCCGGCAACTGGCCTGCGCCGTTCGGCATTACCCTGGTGGCAGACACCTTCAGTTCCCTGCTGCTGCTTGCAACCGGGGTAATGGGACTCTGCGTCACGGTCTATTCCCTGGCGGATGCAGATTCAGACCAGGAGTCCCGGGGGTATCACCCTCTCCTGCAGGTGCTTCTGTTAGGGGTCTGTGGATCATTTTTAACCGGTGACCTGTTTAATCTGTATGTCTGGTTTGAGGTCATGCTGATCGCCTCCTTTGTGCTGCTTGCACTGGGTGGCAAACGGGAGCAGATGGAGGGGGCCATCAAATATGTGGCCCTGAACCTGATCGCCTCGGCGTTGCTGCTGGCCGGCATCGGCCTGCTGTACGGCGTGACCGGCACGTTGAATATGGCCCATCTGGCCATCAGATTGCAGGAAATGCCCCACACCGGCACCGTACCGGTGATCGCAGTCCTGCTATTCTGTGCCTTCAGCATCAAGGCTGCCGTGTTTCCGTTCTATTTCTGGCTGCCGGCCTCCTACCATACGCCGCCGGTTGCAGTGATCACCATCTTTTCGGCGCTGCTGTCCAAGGTGGGCATCTACGTACTGATCCGGGTCTTTACCCTGATCTTTCCACAGGAAACCATGGCCGGACAGCCGTTGATTCTGGGGGCGGCAGGACTGACCATGCTGTTTGGCGCACTGGGGGCGCTCGCCCAGCCGGAACTGAGGCGGCTGCTCTCCTTTTGCGTGATCAGCCAGATCGGCTACCTGCTGATGGGGCTGGGGTTGATGACACCTCTGGCCCTGGCCGGCAGTATCTTTTTCATGCTGCATATCATGGCTGCCAAATCCACCCTGTTCCTGACCACCGGACTGATTGCCCGGATGATCGGCACGACTGTCCTGAAAGAGCTTGGCGGCCTGTACCGGCGCTATCCCCTGCTGGCGGTCCTTTTTCTGATGCCTGCACTTTCTGTGGCAGGCATCCCCCCCCTATCCGGCTTCTGGGGCAAACTGGCCCTTGTGCAGGCCGGCCTGCAGGGCAAACAGTACCTGCTGGTGACCGTAGCGCTTGGGGTCAGCGTACTGACCCTCTATTATCTGGTCACGGCCTGGATTGACGTTTTCTGGAAGAACCGGCCCGCAGGTGCTGCAGAGCTGCACTCTCCAGCACCTGTTCGCCGCAGGCAGATGCTGGCTCCCGCCCTGCTGCTTACCCTGCTGTCGCTGATAATGGGACTGCTGCCGGAATTGGTGTTCAAACTCTGCCGTACAGCTGCGGAACAGCTCCTGCACAATGACGCGTATATCAAGGCTGTGCTTGGGGCAACACAATGACCGCCTTTCTGGCCAATATCCTGCTGGCACTGGCCTGGATGGCGCTGACTGATTCGTTTCATGCCGGAGGGTTCGCAACCGGGTTTCTGTTCGGTTTCTTTGTGATCTGGATTGGCCGCCGCGACCGGCACACGGCCTCCTACCACCGTCGCCTGCTGGCCATCGCAGCGTTCATCCCCTATTTCATAAAGGAGATGGTGGTGGCCAACCTGCGGGTTGCCTACGATGTGCTGACCCCCCGGGACCATATGAAACCGGGGATCGTTGCCGTGCCCCTAGACCTGGAAACCGACCTGCAGATCACCCTGCTGGCCACCTGCATCACCCTGACGCCGGGCACCCTGAGTCTGCTTGTGTCTGAAGACCGGCAAACGCTTTATGTGCACGCCATGTACATCGATGACCCGCAGTTGCTGGTTCAGGAAATCAAGCAGGGTTTTGAACAACGGATACGGGAGATTGTCCAATGACGCTTGCGACCTATATATCCTGGTGTATCCTGCCGTTGCTGGGCACGGGGATGCTGCTTACCTTTATCCGGGTACTGCGTGGTCCCAGTCTGCCTGACCGGGTGGTGGCCCTGGACTTGATGGCCACCTTTATTATTGCAACGTCAGCGGTCTACTCCATTGCCAGCAACCAGCCCTCCTACCTGGATGCTGCCGTAGTGCTGGCCCTGATAACCTTTCTGGGTACCGTGGCCTTTGCCTACTATCTGCACAAACGGGGGCGCAATGCGTGACACGGTGATCGTTCTGCTGCTGTTTGGCGGCACCTTTTTTGCGTTTGTCGCGGCCCTCGGGGTGGTCCGGATGCCGGACATCTACATGCGCATCTCAGCCGCCTCAAAGGCATCAACCCTTGGAACGAGCTGTATTCTGGCTGCTGTCGCATTATATTTCGCCAGCACCGCCGTTACCGGCAAGGTGGTGGCAATCATCGCCTTTACCCTGCTGACCGCTCCGGTGGCAGCCCATATGCTTGGCCGGGCCGCCTATTTCAGCGGTGAACCGCTCTGGGAAAAGAGTACGGCAGACGAATTAGGGGCGTCAGGGGCATGGTGTGACAGCAAGAGCACCAATCAGCCGGAATTACCCGACAGGGAAAAGCCATGAGCATACTCCGCCAAAAAATCTATACCATCATCTTTGAATCCGACACACCCGCCGGTAAGGCCTTTGATCTGGCCCTGATCTTTTTTATCCTGTTGTCAGTCGTACTGGTGATGCTTGACAGCCTGCCTGATATGCATGATCGCTGGGGCATCTGGCTGCTTGGGGCCGAGCTGCTGATAACCATCCTGTTCACGATTGAATACGCCTTGCGTCTTTACTGCGCCCGCCGCCCCCTCCGCTATGCCGGCAGTTTTTTTGGTATAGTTGACCTGCTGGCCATTATCCCCACCTATGCCGGCATCTTTGCGCCCGGCCTGCATTTTCTGGCCACTATCCGTATCCTGCGGGTACTACGGATTTTCCGTATCCTGAATATGGTGCAGTTTATGGGGGAAGGAAACAGCCTCTGGCTGGCCCTGAAAAGAAGCCGTCACAAGATAGCGGTGTTTCTTTCCACGGTATTGACCGTGGTCGTGTTCGTGGGCAGCCTGATGTACCTGATCGAAGGAGCAGAGGGCGGTTTCACCAGTATTCCCAAGAGCATCTACTGGGCTATCGTTACCATGACCACCGTAGGCTATGGTGATATTGCTCCCAAAACACCACTGGGGCAGATCGTGGCTTCATTGCTGATGGTGGTCGGTTACGGCATCATCGCCGTACCTACCGGCATCGTTACCAGCGAGATGATGCGCCCCAAGGCTCCTGCCCAGGATGAGATCTGTCCCTGCTGCGGCAGAAAGTTGGAGGAGCAGCCGTGACACTCAAACAGTATTGATCTGAGACTGATCGGCAGCAAGATTATCACGTTCTGACATGTGCTTTAGAGAGCAGCCCTGGACCTGAGTCATATCACTCATAATTTTTGCCGCGACACCTGCAAAACAACCGGCGTTATTGCCCTGCCAGACGGCTGATCATATAGCCGGCAGCCACGGCGGTACCGATTACCCCGGCCACGTTGGGCCCCATGGCATGCATCAGCAGATGGTTCTGAGGATCAAACTCAGAGCCAACCGTCTGGCTGACCCTGGCTGCCATCGGCACGGCAGAGACACCGGCCGAACCGATCAAAGGATTCACCGGGTTATTGGGAGAGAGTTTGTTCATGATCTTGGCCATCACCACACCACCGACCGTTGACAGTCCAAAGGCCACCACCCCCATGGCTATGATAGCCAGGGTGGTGGGACGCAGAAAGATTTCGGCCTGCATGGTCATCCCCACCGCAGTGCCCAGGAAGATGGTGGTGACATTGATGATCTCATTCTGACAGGCCTTGACCAGGCGATCCACCACGCCGGACTCCCGCAACAGATTGCCCAGCATCAACATGGCAATCAGGGCCGAGGCATCCGGCACCACCATGATGCAGAGCACCATCACCACCAACGGAAAAACAAGCCGTTCAAGTTTGCTGACCTTCCGCAGGCTCTTCATCCTGATCCTGCGCTCTGCATCGGTGGTCAAGGCCCGCATGATCGGAGGCTGGATCAACGGCACCAGACTCATGTAGGTATAGGCTGCCACGGCAATCGGACCGATCAGGTGTGGTGCCAGCTTGTTTGCCAGAAAGATCGAGGTGGGACCGTCGGCGCCACCAATAATGCCGATGGAGGAGGCCTCTCCCAGCGTAAACATGCCTGACAGCACGGCGCAAAGCATGGTGGCGAACACCCCCAGTTGGGCAGCGCCGCCCAGCAGCAGGGTACGCGGATTGGCGATCAGGGGGCCAAAGTCCGTCAGCGCCCCTACCCCCAGAAAGATGATCGGCGGGAACAGCTCCAGGTGGATCCCTTGGCTGATAAAGAAGTAGAGCCCGGCTGTGGGATAAAACATGCCGTCAACGGTCCAGCCCCCATCGTACAGGGCGCGGGTTGGCAGATTCGCCATCAGGGCACCAAAGGCGATCGGCAGCAGCAAGAGTGGTTCATACTGTTTCTTGATCGCCAGGTAAAACAGCAGGCCACAGATGGCCCACATGATCAGCATCGATCCGGTAATATACTGAAACCCGGTGTCATGGATAAACATCTGCATGACTTCATTCAGGACGTTTGTCATGAAAGGTTACCCCTCAATCTGCAAAAGGCTGTGCCCTTCATCCACGGCATCGCCTTCCTTGACCAGCACAGCCCGTACCGTACCAGCTACCGGCGCATAGACCGGTGTCTCCATCTTCATGGCGTCCAACACGACCACCACCTGATTCAGGGTAACCGGATCACCCGCTTTCACCGGACATTTGAAGACCAGACCGGCCATGGGACAGACAACCGTGGTACAGCCATCGCTAACCGGTGTTGCCACAGGTGGTGGTGGGGCTGTGACCGGAGCAGAAACCGGCTGCACCGGCAGCGCCGGGGCATGATGTAGCGGGGCGGCTGGTGCCGAACCGGTATCTTCAAGCAGCTCAACCATCACTTCGTAGGCCTTGCCTTCAAGGGTAATCCTCAATTTCTTCATGGTCGTATGCTTCCTTTCAGAAAGTCTATTTCAGGCGATGCGACTGCAGACTGCTGCGCCCCTGAGCAGCCCAGTTCAGATCTTTTGTTGTCAGGGGTTTGAACTTCTCCACCCGGACCGGCCCGCCCAGCATCTCGCTGGCTGCAGCAGTCAGCAGGACCACCAGCTGCGGATCTGTCAGACCGGGATGGATTCCGGATTGTTGAACTGCCGTTGTTGTTAGCGGGGCTGTCAGCGGAGCGGTAGCAGCTGTACCGGCAGGGCCCAGCTGCTTTATCAACCGGCCAATGGCCGAGCAGATCAGACTCAAGCCGGCCAGGACCACAATCACCACGATCAGTCCGGTGAACTGGAACTCGACCAGGCTGCCCAGCGTGTAAGGCACGGCCTGGCCATCCTTGTTCAAATAGCTTTCGCCGTACTTTACCTGTGAACGTTTCTTAACGCTTGTCCCGGTCGGATTGCCTGTTTTTTGCTGTTGCCGGGCCGTTTCAGCATCCTGCCAGGTCTTGTAGAGCACCGTTCCATCAGGCAGCACCTTGAAGATTGCCGGATTTTGAGGGACAGTGGTAACGGTCTGTTGCGTTGGTGATGACATAGGTACTCCTCTGCGAACCTATTAAAAACTCCAACCCTCCCCGCCACTCACTTGTCAAGGAGGGAGCAAACAAGGATCTCACCCTGACAAGGGGGATTGAGGGGGGGATTTTTTCAGTTACAGCGGTATCAGGCCGTGTTTCTTGGCCGGCCTCGTGACCCGTTTGGTCAGCGATATTCGCAGGGCCTGGGCAACCCGTGCCCGTGTTTCAGACGGTTCGATCACGTCGGTCACCATATCGCGGGAGGCTGCCTGATACGGTGTGGCAAAGTGTTCACGATAAAAACGGATCAACTCTGCTGCTTTCTTGCTTCGATCCGGCGCAGCCTCGATCTCCTTTTTGTAGATGATCCTCGCCGCGCTTTCTGCCCCCATCACCGCTATCTCGGCGCAGGGCCAGGCAAAGACGAAATCAGCCCCCATATCCTTGGAGCACATGGCCAGATAGGCGCCACCATAGGCCTTGCGCATGATCACGGTGATCTTGGGGACCGTGGCAGCGGCATAGGCAAACAGCATCTTGGCACCGTGACGGATGATCCCGCCCCGTTCCTGGGCCAGACCGGGCATGAAACCAGGCACGTCAACCAGGCTGAGCAGCGGGATATTAAAGGCATTACAGAAACGGATGAAGCGGGCCGCCTTGTCTGAGCTGTCAATATCCAGACAGCCGGCCTTGTAAGCCGGCTGGTTGGCCACAACACCCACCACCATGCCGTTGATCCGTCCAAAACCGATTACTATGTTGCGGGCAAATTCACGCTGCACTTCCAGCCACTGCCCCGGGTCCATTAATCGGTCAATCACCCCGTAGACATCGAACCCGGATTTCGGGTCGTCCGGCAACAGCTCATTCATCAGGTCGTCACGTTCAAGTACCACCTCGGTGGGGATCACATGGGGCGGGTCCTGCAGATTATTCAGCGGCAGGAAGCTGATCAGCTGCTGGGCGATCTGGATGGCATGGCGGTCATCTTCGGCAATGAAGTGGATATTGCCGCTGACTGAGGCATGGGCCTCGGCCGAGCCATACTGCTCAATCGGTGCGATCTGTCCGGTGGCGGCCTTGATCACCTCGGGACCACAGATAAACATGCTGGAATGGCTGCGGGTCTGGATCAGAAAATCCATCAGGGCCGGACTGTAGGCAGCGCCACCGGCACAGGGACCGGCTATTATGGCAATCTGCGGCACCACGCCGGACGCGGCCACATTCTGGTAAAAAACCTGACCATAACCGGACAGGCTGTGGATCGCCTCCTGAATCCGGGCACCGCCTGAATCGTTGATTGCCACCACCGGAATACCGGTTTCACAGGCAATGTTCATGATGTCACAGATTTTTTTGGCGTGCATCTGCCCCAGGGCACCGCCGCCCACGGTAAAATCCTGGCTGTAGACAGCCACCGGACGACCGTCCACATTGCCGGTACCGGTTACGACCCCGTCACCCGGCATATATTTATCGGCAAAGTCCGGCATGTGGCAGGCATGGTTGACATGCATGCCATACTCACTGAACGATTCGCGGTCAAACAACAGCTCCACCCGCTCACGGGCCCCCAGTCGCCCCTCGCTGTGGCGTTTTTCCATCTTTACCGCACCGCCACCGGCCAGCGCCTCGATCCGCCGCTGGCGCAGCTCATCAAGCAGTTCTTTTCTTATTGCCATTCCTGACTCCTTGCATTGCGACCTGGAGTTTTCCTGCGGCACTAACTATAGAACCAGATGCAGCTTTTGCAAGTTCACGGCATCAGATTTATATCCATAAAACAACGTATTTAGCTGCATTCAGCATGCTAGTCAGCAGACTTGAAAACGTAGAGCAACAAAAATAAATTCTTGTGCGGTTAAGGGATCACTATCGGCAAACGCTATTTTGGCAAAAATGAATGCGCGGCAATACAACGTCATTGCAGCGGCAGCAACTGCAATTCTGGCCAATGATGCTGCAACCGAACGGCAGCACCGCAATGGCAAAAGGGGGCGACAACCTGGATATAGAAAGGTTTACAGAGCTGAGGGCGGGAGGTTAAGCGGCTAGCAGGCTGTTGAAAAACGTCACGAGGAAGCTCGGCTACAAGGCGCACGGCGCACAGCGACTGAGACATAACAAATAGTTAGGCGAAGGAGCGAGCACCGCGCAACGCCGTAGACGGGCACCACAGTAGTTTTTCAACGACCTGTCAGCGCCGCCAGGAGGGCCATCGTGCCTAAAAGCCCCCCTAGCCGCTTGCATGTTGTCAGGGGGTGGGTGCGGTAATGGGGGCCGGCTTCATATCCTGGGCATCAAGAATACTGACCAGACGTTGTAATGAGCGATGGATTTCAGCCATCTCGCTGGCTGAAAGAGAGTTGAGCCCCGTTGCCAGCTTGCCTTGGGGGACTTCCGGTGCATCAACAGCAAAGCCCCTGCCTGACTCGGTCAGCTCAATTTCAACAACCCTCCTGTCACGCTTTGTCCTGTTTCTGACAATCAACCCGCGCACCTCAAGACGGTTCAGGATACCAACCACCGTTGCCGGGTGCAGAAACATCTTTTCAGCAAGTAGCGATACCCGCACAGGACTTTCCCGGGCAATAGTCTGTATTGCCCAAAGCTGCGGACCGGTCAGGCTGGTCAATTTTTCAACCTGCTTCGACTGCTCATTCAAGGCCTGGAAAACCCGCCTTAAATTATTAAAGATATCTGTCATGGTCTGCGTATCGGAAGGCTGTTGCATCAACTGCTCCAGTGAGTTTTCTGGCAGAGTCTGCCTAGGCAGCTCCTTGTCAGACTGCTTATACCTGATTCATGAACAGGCTGGCAAGCAACTCCCGCTTTGGGTTGACACTACATTCAACCATTTGCTATCTTTGCAAGTCAAATAATTTGCACGCAAATGATATTACAGAATTAACAGGGCTTTGAAAAACGTGAAGAGGAAGACCGGCTACAAGGCATAAGTCGCACAGCGACCAAGACCTGACAACTCGTCAGGCCAGCGAGCGAGTACCTCGCAACGCCGTAGACGGCCGCCACAGTAGTTTTGCACCACCCTGCTAAAGGATAAGAGTAACCATGAAAATATTGATTACAATGCTGGCCATACTGATTTGTCTGTACGGGGTATTCCCGCCCGGAGCCTACTGCTCGGATTCAGCGCAAATCAATGCGGATAAAGGCGACAGCCATTACCTCCTAAAGGAGTATAGCAAGGCGCACAGCGCCTACCAGGCGGCCCTGGACCAAAAACCAGACTGGCCGCAGGTTCAGGAAAAACTTGCAGACACCCTGATGTTGGAAGGAAATGATCAGGAAGCGATCAGTCTTTTCCGCCAATTACTGGAAAAGATTCCGGGGAGGGCGAACCTGCACTACTCCCTGGGTGTTTTGTACGAGCGCCAGGGGCGCCTGGATACCGCATCAACAGAATACCGAAAGGTTATTGAGCTTGATGGACAGCAGGTCGATGCACGTAGGCGTCTGGCTGAAATACTGGTGTTGAAAGGACGCTACAGAGAAGCATTGGCACAGTATCAAGAACTGACAACCCTGCGTCCCAACAACCCCTTGCCACATTTCAAATTGGCAGAGTTATTAACACAACTCAAGGAGCATAATCAGGCTATCTCCGAGTATCAGACAACCATACGAATGGCCCCAGATAATGTTGAGGCCCGCCGCGGCCTGGCAGAGCTGCTGATGGCTCAGAAGCAGTACGACGCGGCAACCATACAATTCAAAGAGGTTATCAGGCAGATTCCTGATGATGAGCAGTCCCGGACAAACCTGATCAAACTGTATGTCAGGGAAAAACGTTACAACGATTTGGAGGAACTGCTCAGGGCCTGGGTGCAGCATGACCCGCTGGATCCGGAAAGCCACTACCGCCTGGGGCTGATCTACGATTACCGTAAGGATACGGCTGATGCCGTTGATGAGTACGAAACAGCCATCCGGATCAATCCCGACCATGCCAGGGCTCACTACGCCCTTGGCCGGATTTACTACAAAAAAGGGAACCGGGACGCTGCCAGGGAGTATTTCAACAAGGCAAAGTCAATTGATCCAAAACTTGAGCGGCTGATACCGGTTATCATGGACACGGACAAGGCGGCACCACCAAAGAAAAACCGTCGCACAGCATCTACTAAAAAGCGCAAGAAGTAAGGCCGTCACATACGCACATGGCACGGACAGGACGAGCCACCCCTGAACACAGGTACCCCCGTCCCTACAACCAGAGCCACAAACGTTGTTGATTGGTTCTACCGGAGCCGGGCCACAACAATGGGTTATGCTGACAGCAATGTTGCCCACCGCCACCTTACCGCATCATATTTTGACCACTGAGCTCGTTGCAGCCTTGAATCAATGTATAATGGAACAAAGCTGCTGTTAAATTTATGTCGTTGAAAGGAGCTGCTGATGCATCACAGACGTGAGCCGGGATTGATTGTAAACAGTGCAACCGGTGCATTCAGTAACGCACAACGTGGTTATTTACCCCGGTCACCTGCCGGGATCGGTACACCTGAATGACAACTACCTATATTCGCTATTATCTGAGGAAACTTAAGGCCTATCTTGCGTTCAAGACCGAGATAGTCAATCATCAGGAAATCATCAAAGAGATGGCTTCAGGCGGGGATCATTCCTGGATCTACTACCTGATGTTATTGATGGCCGGCCTGATCGCCTTGCTGGGCCTGCTTACCAACAGCGTAGCAGTGGTAATCGGCGCCATGCTGATCTCTCCCCTGATGGGTCCAATCATCTCATCGGGCCTGGCTGTTACTATTGGCGATCTGATGCTGGCCCGCCGCGCCTTCCGCACCATTGCTATCAGTGTGTTCCTTACCATTCTGCTTACCGCCATCATCACCCTGCTATCACCGCTCAAGGAACCGACGGCAGAGATTCTGTCCAGGGTGCGGCCCAATATCTATGATCTGTTTGTGGCAATGTTTTCCGGGATTGTCGGTGCCGTTGCCCTCTGCACCAAGCGCAACTACCTGATCACAGCTACCGGTGTGGCAGTGGCCACGGCGGTTATCCCCCCCTTAAGCGTCACCGGCTATGGCCTGGGCACAGGGCAGATGCTGCTGGGTATGGGCGGATTCCTGCTGTTTTTCACCAACTTCGTGGCGATTGTGCTGACCTCAAACCTGGTTTTCTTCATCATGGGGTTCCGGAGCAGTCAGGTGGATACGCACCAGCATTCACGGCGTACCCGCCTGATGATCATCACCGGGCTTTTGTCACTGATCTCGATCCCGTTGATCTATACCCTGGTGGTGGATATCAAGAAGGTAAACACCAGAAAACGGATTGAGCGGGTCTTGAAAAATCAGCTGAACATTGAAAAGAGATCACGGATGACCAGCTATAGCTATGTCATCCAGCAGGGAAAACTTGTGGTCAGGGCATCGGTAAATACCACCACGCTTATTGCCAGACAGGCGGTCGACAAACTGGAAACAGAATTGAAACAGGACTTTCAATCTCCTGTTGACCTGCAGCTGGAACAGGTTCTTGTTGCCTCTGAAAAGGTGCCTGAACAAGCAGCAAGCTTGCTTCAAAACGTTTCTTTGACTCCGCCTCCTGAGACCTCTGCCGAGATCAGCGCCAAGGTGGAACGCCTGGTTTCAACGGCAAGGGCAGAGCTGAACCAGGCCTTTGCCCCCTTCCCTGTTGCAGACACCCGGCTGACCTTTTCAGAACCAGGAAAACCGCTTGTAGTAACTGCAACCCTGCAGCGGGATTACCCGGTCAGTGATGACGAACGTCTATTGCTTTCCCGGCAGCTTGAACGGGCCCTTACATTGCCGGTGAAACTCGCAATAGCCGAGACAGCCCTTTTACCGCCACTCCAGTTCAACAAAGACAAGAGCCTTTCACCGGCGAGCATCAAGGCACTTGCCATAATCAACCAGTTGCCGGGGGGACCTGCCGGTTTCCGTTTTCTGATTGAATCCTCATCCAGAAAAAACAACAGGGAGGTTGCTGTGCTAAAAAATTATCTCACGCAAGAGTTAGGGCTTCCTGAGCCATTAATTTTGCAAGGCCGTTCTTCAGCCAAAACTGCTGCAACTGCCGACATTACGCTAAAGATTGTGCGGCGCGAGAAACGGCAATGAAGCAGAGCCGATCCGGATTTTCCTTCCGATCATTGCACCTCTCGCTTCGTTTTGTCTTACCGCTGGCCTGCGCCTTGGCACTTTTAGCCTATGCTGTGGTGCCACTCTTTGATGATCTGAATTTGCGCTGGTTTTCCCGCGACCTGGACATGCGCTCCCGGCTGATCAGCAGCACCTTGCAGGAACCGTTGGCTGATCTGGTACAAAAAGGTGAACGCTCCAGGATTAACGCGCTACTCCAGCGGGCAACCCAGGATGAACGTCTGTTGGCGGTGGGGGTCTGCGATACAAAAAACAAACTGCTCTACCGTTCTTCATTCTTTCCCAAGGCCATCACCTGCACCTCACATGAAGCTGATGCAAAGGATCCGTTGCACCTGATCCGCCTCCCCCAGGGACCGGTTCATGTTGTCACCACGCCGCTGACCTACGAAGGCACATCACTCGGTTCCCTGCTGCTGATCCACGACATGAGCTATGTGGAGCGCCGCAGTGCCGATACCCGCAAGTATGTGATCATCCTGTTCGTGGTGCTGGGGGTGGTGATCTCGCTGATCACCGTGCTGGTGGCGCACTTAAGCTGGCAAGGATGGCTGGAGGGGGTACGGGCCATGATGCGGGGGGAAGGGATTCTGCGCCCCTTCAGCCAGCCGGCCAGTGCTGAACTGCAGCCACTGGTGGGGGAGATGCGTACCCTGCTGCGCAACCTGGAGACAGAACGCCGCCATGCCGACGATATGACCACCACCTGGAACCCGGCTGCCCTGCGGGCCTTGCTGAACAAGCAGTTGACCGGTGATCAGGTGTTGGTGGTTTCCAACCGGGAACCGTATATCCATGTCAAGACGGATCAGGGGGTGATTGTACACCGTCCGGCAAGCGGCCTGGTCACGGCGGTGGAGCCGGTGATGCGGGCCTGTTCCGGCACCTGGATCGCCCACGGCAGCGGTTCAGCCGACCGCGAAACCGTTGATGGCCATGACCGGGTGGGAGTACCGCCAGCCAAGCCGGAATACAATCTGCGCCGGATCTGGCTGACACAGGAAGAGGAACAGGGCTACTACTACGGCTTTGCCAACGAAGGGCTATGGCCACTCTGTCACAATGCCCATGTGCGGCCGATCTTCCGCAGCAGCGACTGGGAGTCGTATCAGAAGATTAACCGGCGCTTTGCTGATGCCGTGGTGCATGAGGCGAACAGTGAAGATCCGGTGGTGCTGGTGCAGGACTACCACTTTGCCCTGTTGCCGGCCATGATCAGGAAACGGCTCCCCAAGGCCACCATCATCACCTTCTGGCACATTCCCTGGCCCAACCCGGAATCATTCGGCATCTGCCCCTGGCGGGAAGAACTGCTGCAGGGGATGCTGGGGAGCACCATTTTAGGGTTCCATACCCCGTTCCACTGCAAAAACTTCCTGGAAACCACGGATCGTTACCTGGAAACCAGGATCGAGCATGAATCATCCACCATTTTCCATGGTGGCCAGCTGACCATGGTGGAAGACTACCCGATCTCGATCCAGTGGCCACCTGCTTGGCAGGGCACCCTGCCGCCGGTGGCACAGACCCGGGTTGAGATTCTGGCAGAACTTGACCTCCCAACTGACCATCTTCTGGGACTCGGAGTGGACCGGCTGGATTACACCAAGGGTATTCCGGAACGCTTCATGGCAGTAGAACGGATGCTGGAGCTGCACCCTGAACTGGTTGGACGCTTCAGCTTCGTACAGATCGCGGCCCCAAGCCGCTCAGCCCTGGAAGAATATCAGAGTTTTGAGACCCGCGTGCATGCCCTGACCGAACGGATCAACCAGCGCTTCAGCCGTGATGGAGTTCCTGCCATTATCCTGAAGGCTGAGCACCATGAACCGGACCTGGTTAACCGCTACTACCGGGCCAGCAATGTCTGCATGGTGACCAGCCTGCATGACGGCATGAATCTGGTTGCCAAAGAATATGTGGCTGCCCGTGATGATGAGCAGGGAGTCTTGATCTTAAGCCAGTTTACCGGTGCTGCCAATGAACTGCATGAGGCCCTGATCGTCAACCCCTACCATGTGGAGCAAACCGCCGAGGCACTCTACCAGGGGCTTACCATGCCGGCCTACGAACAGCAGGAGCGGATGCGCAGTATGCGAGCCCAGGTGCAGGACTTTAACGTCTACCGCTGGGCCGGGCGGATGTTGCTGGATGCCGCACGGGTCAGACAACGGGAGCGGTTGGCAGCACGGATCGGAAAGATGACATGAACGATATTTTCACTAAAGCAGGGCTTGGGGCGCTGCAGGGCTTCATAACCCCCCAAACGCTGATAGCCTTTGATCTGGACGGCACGTTGGCCCCAATCAATCCTGACCCGCATATGATTGAGGTTTCAGGAGAACTGCAGCAGGAGTTGCGGATGATTATGCAGTATCTGCCGGTTGCCGTCATAACCGGCCGGAGCAGACGTGATGCAATGCGCTTTTTTGAATTTGCGCCCAGCCACCTGATTGGTAACCATGGAGCAGAAGGGTTGCCAGTCTGGAAGGCTGCAGAGGCACGGTTCAAAGAACTTGTGCAAAGCTGGAAGATGCAGCTGCTGCAACGACTGGAGACCTCTGATGTCGGGATTCTGCTGGAGGATAAAGGCGCAAGCCTGTCGGTTCATTATCGCCACGCACCTGATCAGGAACAGGTAGCAACACGCTTGCATGACATAATCACGACGCTTACCCCACCACCACGTGTGGTGGACGGAAAATGCGTGCTGAACCTTGTTCCCCAGGATGCTCCAAACAAAGGGGATGCGTTACTGGAGTTAATGACACAGACCGGCCGGGACCAGGCAATCTTTGTGGGTGATGATGTAACGGACGAAGATGTCTTTGCCCTGGGCAGCAGAAACATCTTTTCTATCCGGGTCGGCAAAAATGACACAAGCCAGGCGGACTGGTATCTGTCAGAGCAGGCTGGTGTCCTGAAGCTCGTACAAGAAATGCATTCGTTTCTCCATAACTAGTTGCTACACTCGAAGCATATCGATATCATCCGGACCGCCTGTCTTTGGTGGCAGTAAACTCAGGCAGACGGATGTTCAGCAGGAGGCTTGATATGCTACAGAAGCATTTGATTGTTATTTGCTGTGTTGCCTGGGCATTATTGACCGGATATTTTGACTTCAGAACCGGCTCCGATGTCTCCATGTTGCTGTTGTACGCAGCCCCAGTCCTGATAGCAGCCAGATATTGCGGGAGGCTTGAGGGCTTGGTGGTTGCCGGAACAGCCGGCGTGTGCTGGTTATTAGGCAACTACGTGCATCTTAAATCTGGTGCCAGTGTCCCGCTGCTTTCATGGAATGCGGTAAATCGCTTAGGGGTCTTTGCCCTGATTGCCTATGCAATTGCATTACAGGCCCAACTGAAGCGCGCTTTGCAACGGGAACAACTCCGCGCAACCACGGATCGTCTGACAGGACTGTTGAACAAAGGGGCATTCCGTGACAGGGTTGAGGAAGAGATCAGGCGGGCACAACGTTATCAACACCCTTTGACACTGGCTTTTATAGATCTTGACAACTTCAAGCTGGTAAATGACACCCAGGGACATGCCCGGGGAGATACCCTGCTGCAGCATGTCAGTCAGACCCTTCTTACGGCCATCCGCAAGACAGATAGTGCCGGCAGAATCGGCGGTGACGAGTTTGCTATCTGTTACCCGGAAATAGATGAGGAACAGGCCAGGCAAGCTATCGGAAAGCTTCTGCAGGCGCTGGAGATAATGACCAGTCAATCCGGCTGGCAAGTAACGGCCAGTGTGGGTGTCATAACAAGCAGGTCCGGCAATGTCAGATACGATGAAATACTGGGGCGGTCTGACCAACTGATGTACGTGGCAAAACAGAAAGGGAAAAACCGGGCCGAATTTGCGATGCTTTAGGCATGGCAAATCCGCGCTACCTTACAGGACAAGGCAGCCAATCCCCAACTCACCGTTTTCATGGCGCAACTGTTTGTGCGTCAGATTTACAGATTATTAGTGCAGCCATTGGCAACCTGCCATTTATGAGATATCATTATCGAAACATTGCCTGTACCCGTGTCATCATGACGTTCACCGCTTTTAACACTATCGCTGGCAGCACAACTACAAACAGAAAGTGCAGCTGGAATAAAACAGCAGATCACCCACCCTCGAAGGAAGCCTAAACCAAGCATGACTGAAGTGTCCTATGCATTCATATTAGCCGGTGTAGTTATCATGGCTGGTTTTTTCGGGAATGTTTTCTTTGAAAAGACCAAGATACCTGACGTGCTGGTATTACTTGGTATCGGCATCCTGCTTGGACCGGTCGGAGGTTTCGTCAAACCAGAAAACCTCCATCACATGGCTGAATATGTTGGGTCACTGGCACTCCTGGTTATTCTGTTCGAAGGCGGCATGGATCTTGATTTAAACCGGCTGCTGGAAGAATTTGGCTCTGCCGCCCTGCTGGTACTGCTTTCGTTCTGCCTGACGACCGGTGCAATTGCATCGTATCTGCACTTCATCCTTGGCTGGGAGGTTCGGCAGGGCCTGCTGCTGGGATCAATCATCGGCTGTACCAGTGCAGCAATTGTTATCCCGATCATCAGCCGTCTTAATATCTCTGAAGAAATAAAGACCACACTATCCGTTGAATCCGCACTCAGCGATGTCCTGGCGGTTGTATTGACGATATCGCTGATTGGTGCGATCCAGATCGGACAAAAGGATCCGACGGCACCTTTCAAGGCTGTTGTTGCCTCCTTTTCTACGGCAATTGTTATTGGCTGGCTCACCGGCCTGGTCTGGCTGAAGGTGCTGGATCTGATGCGCGGGAAAAAACTGGCCTACATGCTGACGCTTGCCGCAATCATGATAACCTTCGGCAGTGTACGGGTAGTTGGTGGTAGCGGTGCAATAGCCGTGCTGATGATCGGCCTTGTGTTGGGCAATGCTGATTCGTTTACCCGCTTTCTTAAAATTAAAGAGCCCTTGTCAGTTAACTGGAGCATCAGATTTCTGCACGACGAAATCACTTTTTTCATCAGAACATTTTTTTTCGTCTATCTGGGCATGATGTTCTCATTCAAGGAACTAAACACTGATTTTCTTATGGTATGCGGGAGTATACTCCTGATCATGCTGCTTTTCCGTTTTGTCAGTACCGAACTTGCCATCCGGGTTTATCCAGACAAGGCCCAGGATCGTTTTCTGATCATGCTGATGATGCCACGCGGTCTGGCTTCAGCTGTGCTGGCAACGCTTCCGACTGCAGCAGGTATAGCAGGAACTGAAAACTTTGTTGCAATAACATTCGGCGTTATAATCGTTTCAAATATGATCATGACTGCCGGCATGTTTTTTCTGAACTTAGACAAAGCTGACGCCCCGGAACAACCACTTTGACTTTTGTCTTGTCATAGAGCCAGCCCCCCCCCCAACAGTTATTCAATTTCATTGAGGAACGATCCCCACCTATATCGACAAAAATATCGTTTTGAGGAAGTCCTCAATTTTTTGTGGTATTCTCAATCAATATGCAGATGATGAGCCATGGCATCTTATTGACCGGACGTATCAAAAAAAACGTGGAACTTCTTCAGAATGTCTCGCGTGAAACGCCCTGAAAAGGAGTTTGTATGAAACACATCCATCTTATTAAATCATTGGCACTTCTCATCTTAATCATGCTTGTCGGCGGCTGTGCACGTTATGCACGGTCTGTCAATATGCTCTATGATCCTGCCGCAGTATCTCAACAAGGCAGTGGTGACCTGTACGTTGTTATTCCGGAGAACCAGTTGACACCATCGGCCCAGGTCAAATGGGTACTTGGCACGGTAACTGACGATGAAAACAAAAAGATTGATGAACTGTTCAGCCCGCGCTCACCGGCAGAACTTGCACAGAGCGCCCTTTCCCAGGAATTGAAACGAACCGGCTATACCGTTCTACCCACAGCAAAGCGCCCTGAAGCCCACACGAAACTGATTGATATCAGCAAAGTGGATATTTCGCTGAACCAGCTGTCAGACTTTGCTGATTTAAAGGCAACCTGCCGCGTCCTGATCGCTTTGGACGTTTACAAAAACGGAAAATTGATCAGAAAACTGGAATATCAATCACTCTCATCAAAAACCGACATTAAGGACAGGGAGCTTTTGGCCCGCGTTGTTTTACAGGAAGCACTGCAGTCGGTTATGACCAAAGCGCTTCCCGACGTGGTCCAGTTGCTTGAGCGATAGCCGCTATGGGCAGGGGGGTGAGCCAATGCTGAGAATCATACTGTCGGTTTGTTTCTGTCTGCTCATCCCCCTTGCACCTGCCCATGCCGCCAAAGCAAAAGAGACCAAGGCTGCCGTTGCCGCTGCACCAGCAGCACCTGCCTTGCCGGAAGCCCAAGTCCTGCTGGATGGCAAACCGGTCCTGACCATCAGGATCAAGGTAGCTTCGTTCTCACCGGCAGACCGGGCTCGCACCATTTCAGACCGGCTGCAGAAGCTGGTTAAGGATCCTCAGTTCAGGCCAGAACTACTCGCTGTTTCAGAGGCTGAAACATCCAGTGAGATTCTGGCCGGTGATCTGGTCCTGATGAGTATCAACGATGGAGATGCCGCTGTAGAGGGGAAAAAACGCAGCCAGCTGGCACAGGAACATTTGGGCAGGATCAAGCAGGCTTTGGTGGAGAGACAGTCGATATACAGTATGAACAGCATCCTGTTCGGGGTGGGATATTCACTGCTGGCCACACTGGTCCTGGCGTTTCTAGTGGGGGTGACCAACCGGCTGGTTCCAAAGCTGGTTGAAAAGCTGAGCGGCTGGAAGGAAACCCGCATCCGCTCGATCCGCTTCCAAAACATCGAGTTCCTGAGTGCCGACCGGATAGTTGCCGTTCTTATTTCCCTGGTGCGCTGGCTCCGTATTGTCTGGGTGGTGGGACTGCTTTATCTCTATCTGCCGCTGGTATTCAGTTTTTTCCCCTGGACCCAAGGGCTGGCAGCAAAGCTGTATGCCTATATTGAGGCTCCGGTCGTCAAGGTCGGTAGCGCTGTGGTCATGTACCTGCCAAATATCTTCTTCATTGCGGTTATCGTCATCTGCACCCACTATGTGATCAAATTTACCGCTTTCGTCTTTGCCGAGGTGGAAAAAGGCACCATTGTCATTCCCGGTTTCTACCGTGACTGGGCCAACCCCAGCTTCAAGATTGCCCGTTTTCTGATCATCGCCTTTGCAGCAGTGGTGCTGTTCCCCTACCTGCCGGGCTCAGACTCGCCAGCCTTCAAGGGGGTTTCCGTTTTTCTGGGTGTGCTGTTCTCGCTGGGCTCAACCTCGGCCATTGGAAATATCGTGGCCGGTGTGATCCTGACCTACATGCGGGCCTTTTCACTGGGGGATCGGGTCAAGATTGCCGAAACCATGGGAGATGTGGTGGAAAAGACCCTGCTGGTGACCCGCATCCGCACCATTAAACATGAGGACATCACCATTCCCAACGCCATGGTGCTGGGCAGCCATATCACCAACTATAGCTCATCGTCACAGCAGTACGGCCTGATCCTGCACACCACCGTCACCATCGGCTACGACGCCCCCTGGCGACAGGTGCACCAACTGCTGATCGACGCAGCCACAGCCACCGAGAACATCCTGACACTACCAGCCCCTTTTGTGCTGCAGACCAGCCTGGATGACTTCTATGTCAGTTATCAGATCAACGCCTATACTGACCGCCCTTCGATCATGGCTTGCACTTACTCACTCTTGCATCAACATATCCAGGACAAGTTCAATGAGGGGGGGATTGAAATCATGTCCCCCCATTATGCCACCCTGCGGGATGGCAACCAGACCACCATACCGGCTGATTATCTGCCTGATGATTACCGGGCTCCCGGGTTCAGGACAGAACCGGCAGGACGTTGACCAGCAGGCTGCAGCACTCTAACGGACTGAGGCCATCCAGGTGGTCAGCCCCCGCATGATCATCTCAACGGCAAAGGTGCCGACCACCAGGGCGGTGACCCGGCCGGCAATATCCATGTAGCGTTGCACCAGCTCTGCATTACGGGTCCGGACATAGTCGTGCAGGTATTTCAGCAAGATCATCACGCCGACGCTGGCCAGGACAGCAGTAGCAATGGCCAGGACAGCCCAGATCTGATTGAGACGTTTTCCAGCCAGAATACTGGCGCTGATGGTACCGGGGCCGATCATAAGTGGCATGGCGATAGAACCGGCAATATGTTTGGATTCACCTCTCAAGCCCTTGATGGCTGAATTCCCTTCAAACACGAATCGCAGCCCGATCACCAGAAAAACCACCCCGCCAAAGAGCTGAAATGAAGCAAACTCCGCCTGCAACAGATCACGGAACAGGACATCCCCCAGCACCGCGGCCAGAGAAAAGACGCAGATACTGATCAAACCGGCCCTGACAACAACTCTTCTGAAGGTTGAGCGGGGCAATTTATCAAAGACATCGATCAGGTAAACCACCAGCAAGAACGGGTTCAACAGCATAAACAACAGGGTTGCAGCCCTGATAAATTCCATCATCAAACTCCTTTTGCTGCCAATGCGGTTGAGGGCGTTGTATGCAGTTCAACCTCAGCCCGAAGCCGTGGCAGGCAATCAGGATACTCACGTTGCATAAAGCCAACCAGTCTTTCCCGCACATGGCAGCGCAGGGCCCAGGCATCGCTGGAATTTCTGGTGCTTACCATGGCCCGCAGGACTACTGCGGAATCGGTTGCATCAACAACAATCAGCCCGGATTCCTTGCCATCCCAAAGCTCCGTTGCAGCCAGAACCCTGGCTAGTTCGGCACGGACCGCCTCCACCGGCACCCGGTAATCACAGTGTAGGGTTACTGTACTCAATAGGTCTGCCGAAACCCGGGTCCAGTTCTGAAAGGGTTTTTCCAAAAAATAGGTAATCGGCAATACCAGACGCCGCAAATCCCAGATACAGACAACAACGTAGGTCAGGGTAATCTCCTCAATGCGCCCCCACTCTCCTTCGACAACAACCACATCATCAATCCTGATCGGTTGCGTAAAGGCAATCTGGATACCGGCAAAGAGGGTCGCCAGACTTCGCTGGGCCGCAAACCCCATGATCAGACCTGCAATCCCGGCCGATGCCAACAGGCTCATCCCTACCTGGCGCACCTTGTCAAAAGTCATCAGCATTGCGGCCCCGGCAATGACAAAGAGCAGCACCATGAGTATTTTGGCCAGAACGCTGACCTGAGTGGAGACTGCCCGCGCTTTGAGGTTGTCAGTGGTCGTAACATCGTAACGTTGCAGCACCAGCTCCTGCAAACCACGTATTGTCGCTGCAAGTTCCCAGGTAACGGCAGCGATCAGTCCCAGACCAACCGACTGCCGCAACAGTTCTGCAGCCGCCGTAGAGACTTGCAAGGAAGGCAACGCGGCAAAGACAACTAAAAGCGGTAATAAAAGCTTGGCAGGATGCCGCCACCGCTGCACCAAGCTCTGATGCAGTGAGGTATCAGGCCGGCCGGCAAAACGAAAAAGCACCTTGAAAATAATGACATATATGATCAGACCGGTCAGAACGGCAATGGTCAGGATGATCATGGCAACAACAGCAGGTGGCCATTCACTAAAAAATGCACTTTGTTGCATCAGTTCCATGTACTGCCTCTCTGTCGTGAGTCTGGTCCCGTTATACCAACAACGTCAGACAACAGCGTGTCACTGGCCTGATATTCCCTGCTTGTACCACACGTTCATGCTTTCCAGCCTGCCAAAGATATTGGTATTGTTGGTAAGTATTCCGGCATAACGATACCCGTTACGGGCAAAGGTAATGTTCATACCGTGGGAATACGCCCGGGCAATCGTGTAAAATGCGTGAATCCCGCGGAGCGCCATTTCCTGTTCCATCTTTTGCAGCAGATAGAGGGCCAGACCGTGACCTCGGTAGTCAGGCAATGTGGCAAAGTCAGTCATCTCCACGGTACGCGACTTCCGATCTATTTCTGCCGATGAGAGTGCCACCAGTTCAGCTCCTTTCCACACCCCCAGAAAGACTGTGGTTCCCATGATTTCAAGCAGATAGTCCGGATCAAAGATTGGGAAGGGATAGCTCTCAAACACAGACCGGTAGAGCTCGGCCATCATGTTGACATCACTTTTCTCTGCTATCCTGCAGAAAAATCCTCCGGGCAGTTGCTGTTGTTCTCTGACTGGCTGCTGGTTCCGGGCTACCTCCATAATTGTGCGGACCTGCTCCGGTTCAAGTTCCAGCCTTCTGTTGTGGCAATAATACTTGCCAAGAAAACAGGCATCATCAGACTGGTAAAAACCGGGGATGCTGGCCTCCAGCTCGTAACCGTTCTCAAGGAACAGTTCCAGCACCGTTGACGGCACTTTGGCAAAGATCTTTGAATACCCCTGATCGGTCGCCAGCTGCTCAAGCTGTCCGACAATATCGGGGCAGTCCTGCCTGGCCAGGTTCATCAGATAGACCCGGTCATTGACCGGACCATGCTGTATGAGTGAGTTTCCGACAATTTCTATGCGATCAGTCATTATTCCTCCGTTTCATCCGGTCATTATCTTCCGGTGTCAATGAAATGGTGGCATCGTAATCGGACAGGAGCCGCTCAATGCCGGTTGCCCCGTATTCCCGGTCTTCTTCAAGATTCAGGTCCAGATGACATTCAGCGCAGTTCCGGTCACAGAAGACCGGCTCGTAGCTTTCCGGTTCCTGATAGGTGGTGATGACCCCTTCATAGTTACGCAGCACCACTTTGTTGGTGGCCAGGGTGATCAGGTAATTGGGCATGACCGGAATCTTGCCACCGCCGCCCGGGGCGTCAATCACATAGGTCGGTACGGCAAAACCGCTGGTATGGCCGATCAGGCTTTCCATGATCTCCATCCCCTTCCCCACCGGGGTGCGGAAATGGGTCAGTCCCTCGGAGAGGTCGCACTGGTACAGGTAATAGGGACGCACCCGGTTTTCAACCAGGCGCTGGATCAGGGTCTTGATGATCAGGGGACAATCGTTGACACCGGCCAGCAGTACTGTCTGATTGCCCAACGGAATACCGGCATCAGCCAGTTTTGCCAGGGCCTCTTTGGCTGAGGTGGTTATCTCACGTGGATGGTTAAAGTGGGTATTGAGCCAGAGCGGGTGATGTCTCTTCAGGACGGAAACCAGCTTGTCGGTGACCCGGTACGGCAGGACCACCGGAATCCGGCTGCCGATCCTGATAATCTGGACATGGGGAATGCTGCGCAGTTCTCCAAGAATCCAATCCAGATACTCATCCGATAACATCAGCGGGTCACCGCCGGACAGCAGAACATCGCGGATTACCGGATTGTTACGGATGTAATCAAGACCGTTGCTGATCTCTTCGCGGTCAGGGATTGAGTCAACATCGCCGACTTTCCGCTTGCGGGTACAATGGCGGCAATACATGGCACAGACATTACTGATATGGAACAACACCCGGTCAGGGTAGCGGTGGGTGATGCCGGGCACCGGGCTGTCGGCATCCTCAGAAAGCGGGTCTTCCAGGTCGTAACGGCCGACATGCAACTCTGCCGGAGAGGGAAAGGACTGACGAAAGACCGGATCATTGGCAAATTCGTTACGATCAATCAAAGAGAGGTAGTAAGGGGTGACCGCCAGGGGGAATGTGGCCAGTGTCGCCTCACATTGTTCGCGTAATGCCGGGGGAAGTTGTACTCCCAACAGCCGTTCAAACGTAGCAATGTCGTGCACGGAATTTTTCAACTGCCATTTCCAGTCTTTCCAGTTGGAAAGGGCCGATGTCTCCTGGATTTTTTCAGCAATCTGTTGCTGTTTTTTTGAATAAATAGTCATTCAGCCTCCTCAAGCATGCATTGCAAATCTGGGCCTCACAGCGCTCCCGGCAGGCAACTCAGCTCATCAGTAACAACGCTATTTACGTTTATTTTTGCTGACAGATTTCTTTTGACGTTTCTTCTTGACCGTTTTTGCCTGCTTCTTTTTTTTCTTCACCTTTCTTTTGATTTTATTTTTTTTGTACTTTTTGTATTTGGCTGCTTTTTCCTGCAGGGTAAGATCGTTTAACAATTCAGTGGCCTTGCGCAGCTGTGGGTCCGCTTTTTTGGCTGCTTCAAGGAGTTCGCGGGCCTTTTTCAGGTCTCCTTTTTTCAGATAGATACGCCCCATGCCCTGCAGGGCCCTGGCGTGATCAGGGTTCAGCGTGAGCGCCTGTTGATAGGCCGCCATGGCCTGGGGATACTCTTTTTTGAAGCGGTAATAGACCCCCAGCCGGTAGTGACTGTCCGGATCATCGGGGAACAACCCGGCATCTTGCTGTAGTAATGGCAGTAACTTATCGTAGGACTTCTGACGGACATGGATAGCAATCAACATGCTGCGGGCTTTCCGGTCTTTGGGGTCAAGCCGTACCAGTTCCAGATACTGGCCGGCTGCTTGCTGCAGCATGCCCTTTCTGTAATACAGTTCAGCCAGTTCCTGGCGCACTTCCGGGTTATCCGGTGCAAGCTGAATAGCGGCTTTGTATTTGCTCATGGCACACGTGGTGTCATGTCTCCGCAGATAAAGACGGGCCAGCTTGAAGTGAAACAACGGATTTTCAGGAAAGAGCGCAATCAAATCTTTGTACATAGCAATTGCCGGCGTAAACTTGCCCTGCAGGGTATAGATATCAATCAGATGCCGTTGCGCGTCACCATTGGCAGGATTTAAGTGCACTGTTTTCTGAAAGGCATCTGCCGCTTCATCAAGTAATCCCTGCCGTTCATAGAGTATCCCCAGCGTGTAGTAATAGTCAGGGTTATCAGGCTTCAACTGCAATAACAGACGAAAGACCTCAATGGCCTCGCCATGTTTTCCTGCGGCTGACAGGGCTCCCCCTAGCTTCTGCAGGGCTGTAAGCCGGTGGGGCTGCTCTTTCAGCGCATTGCGGTAGGAAGTGACCGCCAGGTCATACTCCCGTGCCTGGAAGTAGGCATCCCCTTTGACTATTTCCTGCTCTTCCCGGTTACGCGGCTGGCTGGCAAAGGAATCAACCGGATGCGATGGCAGTAAAACTGCTACCTCTCCCTGTGCGCTAGCGGGTGTAAAGACCAGCTTGCTCGAAAGCAGGATGGCCGCTAGCAACAGGGCATTTGTTTGCAACATAAAATACACCTTTCATCTGATTACCAAGCTTCTCAACATTCATCTGATTTAATACACATTCACAACTAACAGACTGTAATTGTTAAACACACCAGAGATCTATCGGCAGCTTACCGACCAGAGGCCGGCAACGAGCCAGCCCGGAAAAACTCCCTGACTTGCTTCCCTGCACTAACCGGCTATACTTTCAGATATGTTTGTCTTTCCAGGCCGTTGATAGTACGCATTCATCTGTTGACTTAATTGGCGGTTTGGATTATTTCTGTCATTAATTATTAGTGATGCTAATCAATATGTCAAGCTTGATTTCAGGAGTGGGTATGGTGAGAGATGCTGACGCGGTCATCGAAATATTTGATAATTTAAGAAGAATTTTCCAGGCCATAGGTGAGTATTCTAAAACCGCAGAGCGCTCAACCGGACTGACCGGACCGCAACTCTGGGCTTTAAAACTTCTGGCTAACAGCTCTCCCATGCGGGTTTCTGATCTGGCCGGCAGGATGTACCTGCGTCCCCCGACCGTTGTGGGAATTATTGACCGTCTTGAGGCCAAGCAGCTTGTCATACGGACCAATTCAAAGAAAGATCGCAGAGTTGTTGAGGTTTGTCCCACTGAACAGGGCATCTCAATCGTCAACAACGCCCCGGAAGTCGTGCAGGATGTGCTCATGAAAGGCCTGAATGAACTGTCGCATGAGCAGGTTGCCCGTGTTGAGGAAGGCATAAAGCTGATGGTGAAGGTACTCTGCGCTGAACATATTGTTCCGCAACCACTGCACAGCTGATCTCAGGACAGGCTCAACCGGATACGGATTTAAAATAAGACCAAGTTTTTTTTGCATTTGAACCATTAACGCAAGATTCAGCCTCAACCAGAGGGGATATCGAACAAAGCATGCCTTTCAATGCCGATCTACATACTCTTGGGGCTCTAGCACTTCCAGACGGTTCAAGCCATTTCCGGGTTTGGGCCCCACGGGCACACCAGATTACCCTGGAACTTCCTGACCAAAACAGGGAACCTGTTCCCCTGACCACGGATTCAGATGGCTACTTTGGCGTAACAGTGGCCAGCGTGCAAGCTGGCGAACGCTACTGGTACCTTTTGGATGGCAGCATCAGACGGCCTGATCCGGCCTCACAATCCCAGCCGGATGGTGTGCACGGCCCTTCCCAGGTGGTTGACCATCAGCAGTTTTCCTGGCGTGATCAGGCCTGGACCGGTGTACCGCTGGAGCAGTACATCATCTATGAACTGCATGTCGGTACCTTTACCGGAGAAGGAACCTTCGACGGCGTTATCTCACGGCTCGATTACCTGCTTGAACTCGGCATAACCGCCGTTGAGCTGATGCCGGTGGCCCAGTTTCCCGGAGAACGCAACTGGGGCTACGACGGCGTCTACCCCTTTGCCCCCCAGAACAGCTATGGCGGTCCGGAAGGCCTGAAGCGGCTGGTTGATGCCTGTCACGACAAAGGTCTGGCTGTCATCCTTGATGTGGTCTACAACCATCTGGGACCTGAAGGAAACTACCTGCACGGCTTTGGCCCCTACTTCACCGACCGCTACCGTACTCCTTGGGGTGATGCCGTCAATTTTGACGGCCCTGACAGCGATCCGGTCCGTCATTACTTCATCTCCAATGCACTTCACTGGATAACCAATTACCATATTGACGCCCTGCGGCTTGATGCCATCCATGGCATCTACGACTTCAGTGCCCTGCATATCCTGCAGGAACTGACCGAGGCGGTCCATTGCCGGGCTGCCGGATTGGGACGTCAGGTTCACGTGATCGCAGAAAGCGACCTGAATGATCTGCGGGTGATTAAGCCTGCAGAATCGGGGGGCTATGGCCTGGATGCCCAGTGGAGCGATGATTTTCACCATAGCCTGCGGGCCCTCCTGACCGGTGAACGGGCAGGCTATTACCAGGATTTCGGCTGTTTTGAGGATCTGGTCAAAGCGTTTACCGAAGGATTTGTCCTCTCCGGGCAGTACTCCGCCTTTCGAAGGCGGCGGCATGGCAGTCCGCCGGCCCAGATTCCATCCCGGCAACTGGTGGTGTTTTCCCAGAATCATGACCAGGTGGGAAACCGGATGCGTGGTGAGCGTCTGGGCGAACATCTCTCAACGCAGCAACTGCTGCTGGCCGCTGCAACCGTACTGCTTTCGCCCTATCTGCCACTGCTCTTCATGGGGGAGGAATACGCAGAAACAGCGCCCTTTCCGTACTTTGTCAGTCATGGCGATGCCGATCTGGTTGAGGCGGTCAGAAAGGGCCGCCAAGAGGAGTTTGCCGCCTTTGGGTCTGACGGGACACCACCGGACCCGCAGGCAGAGGAGACCTTTCTTGCTGCCAAGCTGGATCAGGAACAGCGCCATAGCGGCCCACACCGTACCATTTTTGATTTTTACCGGAGGCTGATCCGGCTTCGCAAGGAATTCGGCCCGTTTGCAAGCATCAACAAGGAAAATCTGCAGGTGATCGCCGATCCGGAAGAACAGTTGCTTACCGTTATCAGAAACACCGGCAAAAGCCAGCTGTTCTTCCTCTGCAACTTCAGCAGTCAAAGCCGTACCATCCCCCCCTCACTGGTTAACGGCACCTTTCGTATCCTGCTTGACTCTGAATCCGGCTTGTCACGAGACACTCATGTGACGGTGTTTGCCACCCGTCCCGCTACATTCTTAACCCTTGCCCCGTTCTGCGTCGGCATGTACCAGAAGGAATGACAAAAAATGGAGCGATTTCTCTGCATACATGGCCACTTTTACCAACCGCCCCGGGAAAACCCCTGGCTTGAAGCGGTTGAGATACAGGATTCTGCCTATCCGTACCATGACTGGAATGAGCGGATCACCGCCGAATGTTACGCCCCTAACACCGCATCCCGGCAACTGGACGGTGAAGGGCGGATCATGGGGATTATCAGCAACTACGCCAGGATCAGCTTCAATTTCGGTCCCACCCTGCTTTCCTGGATGGAACGGCATGTCCCCGAAACCTATCAGGCAATCCTGTCCGCCGACCGGTTGAGCCGGCAGTGGCGCTCAGGGCATGGGGCTGCTCTGGCCCAGGTGTATAACCACATCATTATGCCTCTGGCCAGCCTGAGGGATAAACAGACCCAGGTCCAGTGGGGTATCAGGGATTTTGAACACCGCTTTCAACGTTTCCCCGAAGGGATGTGGCTGGCTGAGACCGCCGTTGATACCGAAACCCTGGAGGTGCTGGCTGAAGCAGGTATCCGTTTTACCATCCTTGCTCCACACCAGGCAAAACAGGTGCGCAAACTCAACTGCGGCAGCTGGCAGGAGGTCTCCGGCTCCCGGATTGACCCTTCACGGGCCTATCTCTGCCGGCTTCCCTCCGGACGCAGCATAACCCTCTTTTTTTACGATGGACCGATTTCCCAGGCGGTTGCCTTTGAAAAACTGCTGAACAGCGGCGAACAGTTTTTTACCCGCCTGGCATCCGGTTTTACGGGGTATCGCAAGCATCCACAGCTTGTGCATATCGCGACCGATGGAGAAAGCTACGGTCATCACCACCGGTTTGGTGAGATGGCGCTGGGGCATGCGCTGAGTCAGGCCGAAAAGAACGGCATACGCCTTACCAACTATGGCGAGTTTTTGAAACTGCATCCCCCGACACATGAAGTGCAGATTATCGAAAACAGCTCCTGGAGTTGCCTGCACGGTGTTGAACGCTGGAGAAGCGACTGCGGGTGCAACTCCGGTGGCAACGGCAGCTGGAACCAGCAATGGCGCCGGCCACTGCGGGACTCGCTGGACTGGCTCAACAGGCAGCTTGAGACCTGCTATCTTGAGGGGGTTGGCGAATACCTGAAAGACCCCTGGGAGGCACGCCATGACTATATCAATGTCATACTTGACCGTTCTGAAGACAACGTAGCCGCCTATCTGCTCAAACACTCACAGCGCCCGCTGGATGGAGACACAACGGCTGCTGTGCTCTGCCATCTGGAAATGCAGCGCCATACCTTGCTGATGTACACCAGTTGCGGCTGGTTTTTCGATGAACTGTCCGGCATTGAAACGGTCCAGATCATCCAGTATGCCGCCAGGGCTATCCAGTTGGCGGAGAAATACAGCAACCGTCCTGTTGAGCAAGGTTTTCTGAAGCGTCTGGCCCTGGCTGCAAGCAATATCCCCGGACAGGGCAACGGGGCTGACATCTATACCAGGGCCGCAAAACCGGCCATGATCGACCTGATCAAGGTGTGTGCGCATTATGCCGTCAGTTCGATCTTTGAAGAGTATGGCGATGAAACCCAAATCTTCAGCTACCGGGTCTTCAGGGAAGATTTCCAAAAGGTGCAGTCCGGCCAGATGATGCTGACGGTGGGCAGGGTGTTCATTCAATCGTCCATAACCCGCAAGTCAGACCGGATAAGCTTCTGCACGCTCCACTTCGGCGGCCATGCCGTAAACTGCGGCGTGCGCTCATTTCAGGGTGAAGAGGCCTATCTGACCATGCAGCAGGAGGTGACAGCCGCCTTTCATCAGGCTGATTTTGCCGCCATCGTCCGGTTGATGGACTACCATTTCGGCATGCACACCTACTCCCTGAAAAACCTCTTCAGAGACGAGCAGCGTCATATTCTGCAGCTGATTATTGCCGGTACACTCCAGGAGTTTGAGGACAAATTCACCTCCCTCTATGAAACCAGCAGAGGTCTGATGGTATTTTTGAGGGAAGCCGGTATGCCGGTGCCCCATCGCTTTATGGCCACTGCCGAAACCTCCCTGAATCTGCAACTGCAAAGCACCTTTTCTTCTGACACGGTTGATATCAACAGACTGAAAGAGGTGATCAACGAGATCAACAGCTGGCATGTCAATGTGGACACGGTTGCCCTTGAATTTATCATCAGGCGCAGACTGGAAACCGTCATGGCGGCACTGGTGGCTGAGCCGGAACATGAGCAGCATCTGATGGTTCTGCTCAATCTGGTAGAATCAACGGCAGACCTTCCGGTGGCCGTCAACCTCTGGCAGGTCCAGAACATGTACTGGGCCTTGCTGCAGTCCATGATTTCCGGCCTCCAACCGGCAGACGAAGCGACAAATGCCTGGCGTTCCCGGCATGAAGCATTTAAAAACCTGGGACAACGTCTGTATTTCAATCTGCCGGCCATACTGGAAACAGCACAAGGAGCACTATGAACGGCAAAGGGCTCAGAATACCGTCGGCAACCTACCGGCTCCAGTTTAATGCAGGCTTTACATTCAGCGATGCCGCAGAGATCATCCCTTATCTGCACAGCCTCGGCATCAGCGATATCTATGCCTCTCCCTACTTAAAGGCACGGAAAGGGAGTCTGCACGGCTATGACATACTGGACCAGAACAGCCTGAATCCGGAGATAGGCACTGAGCACGACTATGATGCCCTGATAACGGCGCTGCACCAACATGCGATGGGACAGATTGCCGATATTGTGCCGAACCATATGTGCATTGAAGGCCAGGGAAATGACTTCTGGATGGATGTGCTGGAGAATGGCCCCAGTTCAGCCTGTGCCTGTTTCTTTGATATCGACTGGCATCCGATCAAACAGGAACTGGAGAACAGGATACTGGTTCCTATTCTGGGGGACCAATACGGTACCGTGCTTGAAAACGGCGAACTGAAGATTGCCTTTGAGGAAGGAGCCTTTTTTGTCCACTACTATGACCATAAGCTGCCGGTCATTCCCAAAACCTACAGCAAGATCCTGACCATCAATATTGACGCGCTGGAGCAGGAGCTGTCCGGCTCCGCCCCCCAGTTTCAGGAACTGATGAGCATCATCACGGCACTCAAGCATCTGCCCTTTACCACAGAACTTGATCCGGAACGGATCGCAGAGCGTTACCGCGAAAAAGAGGTCATCAAGCGGCGCCTGTTGAATCTCTATCAGAACAGCGGCGCCATCAAGGGGTTCATTGATAACAACCTGAAAATCTTTAACGGCATAAAAAATGACCCCCGCAGCTATGATCTGCTGGATGAACTGCTGCAGGACCAGGTCTATCGCATTTCCCACTGGCGCGTTGCAACAGAGGAGATCAACTACCGCAGATTCTTTGATATCAACTCCCTTGGCGCCATCAAGGTGGAAAATCCGGCTGTTTTTGAGAAGACGCACAACTTCATCTTCAAGCTTGTCGAAACCGGCAAGATTAACGGCCTGCGCATCGACCATGCCGACGGCTTAAGGGACCCGGAGGATTATCTCAAAAGATTGCAAGCCGGCTGTTTTATTCGGATGTACAAAGGTTCCGGTGAAAGCCAGCCGTCCGGGATGGATGAAGAGAGCCAGACTGAAGCAGCCATCCGGGAAAAATATGACCTGATTCTTCAGGCCACCCCTTCCTATAAGCCCTTCTTTATTGTTGGGGAGAAAATCCTCCTCAAATCGGAAAAGCTGCCGGAGGACTGGCCGGTTTTCGGCACCACCGGCTACGATTTTATCAATCAGGTCAACGGACTGTTTGTTGACGGCTCGAACGCCAAGGTCTTTGAATCGATCTACACCCGCTTTATGCAGCACCGGGTTGATTTTCACGCTGCGGTTTATGACAAGAAGAAGCTGGTCATGCAGGTGGCCATGTCCAGTGAAATCAACACACTGGCCCATTACCTGAACAGGATTTCGGAGCAGAACCGCCATACCAGGGACTTTACCCTGAACAGCCTGATCAAATCGATCGTGGAGGTGATCGCCAATTTCCCGGTCTACCGGACCTACACCAATAGTCTTGAGGTCTCGGAGCGGGACCGCCAGTATATTGAAATGACTATTCTGAAAGCCAAGCGCCAGAACCCGGCCATCAGCAGCTCTGTTTTTGATTTTATCCGGGATGTGCTGTTGCTCCGGTTCTCAGATGCCATGACGGATGATCAAAAACAGGCCCGGCTTGATTTTGTGATGCGGTTTCAGCAGATTACCGGTCCGATCATGGCCAAGGGGGTCGAAGACACCGCCTTTTATCTGTACAACCGGCTCATATCGCTTAATGAAGTCGGAGGCAGTCCGGAACGCTTCGGCATCAGCCCTGAGGCATTTCATGGCCAGAACATCGAACGTTGCAAGAACCGGCCATTGGCCATGCTGGCCTCATCGACCCATGACACCAAGCGCAGTGAGGATGTCCGCGCCCGGATTAACGTGCTCTCCGAAATCCCTGAGGTATGGAAGGAGGGGCTTTCCCGCTGGAGCCGTCAGAATCGCAGGGTAAAGATGGTGGTGGATGGCAAACCCGCGCCAAGCCGCAATGAGGAATACCTGCTCTACCAGACCATGATAGGCACCTGGCCCTTCTGTAAGCCGGATGATGAAGAGTTCGGACTGTTCCGTACCAGGATCAAGGAATATATGCTGAAGGCGATGCGGGAGGCCAAGGTACACACGAGCTGGATCAACCCCAACTCATTGCGGGAAGATGCGGTCATGTATTTTATCGATACCATCCTGAAGGATTCACCAAACAACCAGTTTCTGCATGACTTCGGAGCTTTCCAGGCAGTGACGGCTGCAGGCGGTATCGTCAACGCCCTTTCCCAGACCCTACTCAAGATAACATCTCCGGGCATTCCAGATATCTATCAGGGAAATGAGCTGTGGGATTTCAGCCTGGTTGCCCCTGACAACCGACGACCGGTTGATTATACCGCAAGAAAGCGCTATCTGGACGAACTGATCCACCGGGAATCAGCTGCCGGACTGTTGGAAACGGCCCGTGAAGTGGTTGGCAACCGTAGCGATGGACGGATAAAATTGCATCTGACCTGGAAGGCGCTTACCTTTCGCCGGGCAAACCGGGAACTGTTTGAATCCGGAAGATACCTGCCTCTCACGGTTGCAGGCGTCTTCCAAGAGCAGGTCTGTGCCTTTGAACGTTCAATCAACAACCGCTCCATTCTGGTGGTGGTGCCACGCCTCTGTACGCGGCTGATGTCTGATGACAACCGGCTGCCACTGGGGGCGGCGGTATGGCAGGACACCCGTCTGTTGCTGCCGCTTGATACTGAGGCCAGCAGCTATCGCAACATTTTCACCGGAGAGCTGCTGTTGCTCAATCAGCATGAAGGACAATTGAGCCTGAACCTTGCGGATATTTTAGCTGAATTCCCCTGTGCATTATTGGAACGGTTTGACCGTATCTGTGAAATGCCTGAACCAGCGTCGGACTGAGCCGTCCATGGAGCCGCTATGCTGAATAAAAGAGGATGCGGAATCCTGCTGCACCCGACATCGCTCCCCGGACCTGATGCCATCGGTACACTGGGGGCAGATGCGCGACGTTTTATCGACCTGCTCGGCACGATGGGGATGACCTACTGGCAGGTCCTGCCGTTGACCCCTCCGGCCTGCGGCAACTCCCCCTACTCCGCCTTTACCGCCTTTGGCGGCAACCCGCTCTTGATCGACCTGGAACAGCTGGCAGAGGAGGGAGACCTCCCCGCCCCCCTTTGTCATCCAGCCTATCCGAAAGACCGGGTTGATTTCGGGTTGGTCTATCAGATCAAACATGAGCTGCTCTACCAGGCCGGTATGCAGTTCCTGCAGCACGCCCCCCCCCAACGCAAGAGCTGTTTTGATGAGTTCTGCGCCACAGTGCCCTGGCTGCATGACTTCGCGCTCTTCATGGCCCTGAAGCGCCGTTTCAATGGCGTCAGCTGGCATCTCTGGTCACAGGAGGTTGCCTGTCCAGCTCCTGAAACACTGCAATCACTGTCACAGGAACTGGAACAGGAGGTCGCACTCCAGAAATATCTGCAGTGGCAATTCACACGGCAATGGAACCAGCTGCGCAGCTATGCCAACCAGCAGGGTATAGCCGTGATCGGAGATCTTCCGATCTTTGTCGCCTATGATTCAGCCGATGTCTGGAGCCGGCGCGAACTTTTTCTGCTGGACCGGCTTGGCAAACCAACGGTTGTGGCCGGGGTTCCTCCTGATTACTTCAGTGCAACCGGTCAGTTGTGGGGCAATCCGCACTACAACTGGGATCTGATGGCACAGGATGGCTATTCCTGGTGGATAGAGCGTTTCCGGTCGATGTTCAATTTCTTTGATCTGGTCAGGATCGATCACTTCCGTGGATTTGAGGCCAGCTGGCAGATTCCGGCCGGAGAAAAGACCGCGCAACAGGGGGTATGGGTCAAGGGGCCGGGGGAGAAGCTTTTTGATGCCGTACAGGCGGCCCTGGGTAAGCTGCCGATCATTGCCGAAGACCTGGGGGTGATCACGCCGGAGGTACTTGCCTTGCGGGACCGCTATGACTTTCCCGGCATGAAGATCCTGCAGTTCGGTTTTGATGCGGAACAGGATGACCGGGACCTCCCCCATAACCATGTCAAAAACGGGGTGGTCTATACCGGCACCCATGACAATGACACCACCAAAGGCTGGTGTCGTACCCGTTCTGCAGCTGAACTGCGTGAGATGGAAGCCTACCTTGGCAGTTCCAGTTCAGGTGGCGACTGCGCTGGCGACCTGATCCGGGCTGCACTGATGTCCGTAGCAGACACCGCCATTCTGCCGCTGCAGGATATTTTGAAACTGGGCAGCGAGGCGCGCATGAATATCCCCGGCACCCCCTTTGATAACTGGGAGTGGCGTTTTTCCTGGGACCAGCTTCCCGATGATCTGGCTGCTGAACTGCATGTCCAGTTGAGACGTTACGGCAGGACAGGATAAGGAGGCCGGCGCAATGCGTCATGACGATTCAACCCTGGAAGACAATCCGTTCTGGTACCGCGATGCGATCATCTATCAGGTGCATATCAAGGCCTTTGCCGATTCCGATGATGACGGCATGGGGGATTTCCGTGGCCTGATCGGCAAACTGGACTATCTGCAGCAACTCGGGATTACGGCAATCTGGCTGCTTCCCTTTTATCCGTCCCCCTTGCGGGATGATGGCTATGACATCGCTGACTACTACAATGTCAACCCCAGTTACAACAGCCTCCGTGAGTTCAGGCAGTTGCTGCGGGCTGCCCACAGCCGCGGTATCAGGCTGATCACCGAGCTGGTCCTGAATCATACCTCTGATCAGCATCCCTGGTTTCAACGGGCCCGCCGTGCAAGCCCGGGATCAGTCCATCGCGACTACTATGTCTGGAGTAACACTTCAGAAAAGTACCATGAAGCCCGTATTATCTTTCAGGATTTTGAAACCTCTAACTGGACCTGGGACCCGGTTGCCAAGGCCTACTACTGGCACCGTTTCTATTCCCACCAACCGGACCTGAATTTTGACAATCCCAAGGTACAGGCAGAGATGCTGCGGGTGATTGACTTCTGGATGCGGATGGGGGTTGACGGCGTCCGGCTGGATGCCGTGCCCTACCTGTTTGAGCGGGAGGGAACCAACTGCGAGAACCTGCCGGAAACCCATGCCTTTTTGAAGAAGTTACGGGCACACCTGGACAGCTCCTTTAAAAACAGGATGCTGCTTTCAGAAGCAAACCAGTGGCCGGAAGATGCTGCCGCCTATTTTGGCGACGGAGATGAAAGCAACATGGCCTTCCATTTCCCGCTGATGCCGCGCATGTTCATGGCGATTGAGATGGAAGACCGCTTTCCGATTGTCGATATCCTGGATCAGACCCCGGCCATACCGGAAGGCTGCCAGTGGGCCACCTTCCTCCGCAATCATGATGAGTTGACCCTGGAGATGGTGACCGACGAAGAGCGGGACTACATGTACCGGGTCTATGCCTCTGACCCCCACGCCCGGATCAATCTCGGCATCCGCCGCCGCCTGGCCCCCCTGATGGGTAAAAACCGCCGCAAGATAGAGTTGATGAACATCCTGCTCTTTTCCATGCCCGGAACACCGATTATCTACTATGGTGATGAGATCGGGATGGGAGACAACTACTTTCTGGGGGACCGTAACGGCGTGCGCACGCCGATGCAGTGGAATCCTGACCGCAATGCCGGTTTTTCCAAGGCCAGCCCCCAGAAACTGTATCTGCCCGTGATCATGGAACCGGAATACCACTTCGAGGCAGTCAATGTCGAGAATCAGGAGCGGAACCCCTCATCCCTGTTGTGGTGGATGCGACGCACCATCGCCATGCGCAAACGCCATAAGGCATTTGGCTGCGGCAGCCTGGAGATGCTCTCGTCTGACAACCCGAAGGTGCTGAACTTCATCCGCAGTCATGAAGAGGAACAACTGCTGGTGGTTGTCAATCTCTCGCGGTTCGCCCAGGCGGTCAGTATCGACCTGTCCCGCTATGCCGGGTTGATCCCTGAAGAGCTGTTCAGCCGCAACCGTTTCCCCATGATCCAGGAGGGCCGTTACCACTTCACCCTGGGGCCTTATGACTACTTCTGGTTTGTGCTGCGCAGCAATGAGGCCCGGACCGAGCCACGCGAGGAAAGCCTGAAACTCAAACTGAGAGAAGGCCGTCCCTGGTGGGATGTACTTACGGGTAAAAGCGGTGAACGCCTCTGCAGTACCGTGATGCCCCACTACCTTGAACGGGTCTTCTGGTTCTGCGGCAAAGGGCGGGTCATCAGCCAGATCAGTGTGCTTGACAGTTGTCCCTTGAAAAAGGATGAACAGCTGTTTTTACTCGTTTTTATCAAGGTGACTTACACCGACTGGGATCCGGAGATTTATCAGATTCCCATGATCTGGCTTTCCAACGAGCGGATGCAGGCCCTGACAGACCGGCATCCGCTGGCAATCATCACAGCCCTCAGTATTGGAAATACAGACGGTGCCTTGACTGATGCCATCTACTTTGAAGAATTCAGGGAACTGCTCTACGGCCTGATGAGTGAACAAACCAAAGTGCATGCCAGCAAAGGCGCCCAGCTGGTTGGCCTGCGCGGCAGCGGCATCACAAGCAGTTCGCCCCCCAGGACAGAGCTGTTTCCCAGCCGGGTGGCGGCTGTTGAGCAGAACAACACCAGTATCCTGTATGGCGACCGGTTGTTGTTCAAGATGTACCGCAGGCTGGAAGAAGGGATTAACCCGGAGCCTGAAATACTTAAATTCCTTGCAGCAAAAAAGAAATTCCGTAATGTACCCACCTACGCCGGAAGGATCGAATACCGTACTGCAAACGGCAAACAATACTCGCTCGGTGTGCTGCAGACCTATATCATCTGTCATGGTGATGCCTGGCGGAATACCCTTACGACCCTTGCCCAGTTTGTAGAGCATCTGCTCGCCAACAGACAGGAACTGCCAAAGCTGCCATCCCCCTTGCCATCTATCCTGGAAGTGACGGAACATGGTATTCCGGATCAATACCGTACCATGGTACATGGATTACACCTGGAGCTGGCCCTGCTGCTTGGCAGACGAACTGCCGAGATGCACCGGGCTCTGGCCTCTGATGCCGGTAAAGACGACTGGAGCATGGAAGAGTTTTCAACCCTGTACCAGCGTTCGGTCTTCCAGTCCATGCGGGGGCTTGTTCGCAGAAACCTGCAGCTCCTTTCGGACAACCTGCAGATCCTGCCGGGTGAAGTACAGCAGCGGGCCAGCCGGATACTGGAGAGCGAAAAAGAGCTCATCGCCTGCCTGCAGAAAATTACCGGGCGGCGGCTTTCCGCCATGAAATGCCGGATTCATGGCGATTTTCACCTGGGACAGGCCCTGTTCACCGGCAAGGACTTCTTTTTCATAGACTTTGAAGGCGAACCGGTGCATTCACTCAGCGAGCGGCGGCTGAAACGCTCACCACTACGGGATATCGCCGGCATGATCCACTCATTCCATTATGCCGCCATGACAACACTGACACACCACGGCGCCAGCCACCCAGAGGATGTCGCCGTGCTGGAACCCTGGCTTGAAGCCTGGTATATCTACGTCAGCGGGTCGTATCTGAAGGCGTATCTGCACACCATGAAAAACTCCCCCCTGATCCCTGCAAACAAGGGGGAGCTTGCGATCATGCTGCGCTGTTTTCTGATCCAGAAGCAGGTCCATGAATTGGGCTATGAACTGCATAATCGCCCTGATATGGTTGATCTGACCCTGCGGGGAATTGAGATGTTACTGCGGGAATGCCGGAATGTGTAATGACCCCCAAAAACTCCAGCCTGCACAAGACTGGCACAATGACAGGAAATTCAAATGAAACAACACTTCGCTGAACAGGCCACACTCTTTGCAAGCGTCATCAAGTGGTCATGCTATGCAACACTGGTTGGCATTCTGGTGGGAGTAGGCACCACCATCTTCCTGCGCACCCTTGCCTGGACCACGACGCAGGTTACCCAGCTTCCCCACTATTACCTGTTGCTGCCACTGGTCATCCTGCTCAGCAGCGCATTAGTAAAATGGTTGGCACCGGATGCTGCCGGTCACGGCACTGAAAAGGTGATTGAGGCGGTTCACAAGCGGATGGGAAAAATCTCCATTGCGGTGATACCGGTCAAGCTGGTGGCCACGGTGATTACCCTGGCCGGTGGCGGTTCAGCAGGCAAGGAAGGGCCGGCAGCCCAGATCGGTGCTGGTCTGGCCTCCACACTGGCTGACCTGTTGCGGGTCGAAGATGTTGATCGCCGCAAGCTGGTAATCTGCGGCATCAGTGCCGGATTTGCCACCGTGTTCGGCACCCCGGTGGCCGGTGCCATCTTTGGCGTGGAAGTGCTGGTATTGGGCCAGATGTTCTATGATGTCCTGTTTCCCTGTTTTGTGGCCGGCATTGTCGGCTATCACGTTGCCCTGACGCTGGGTGGGGTCTACTCCCATGAGATCATGCCGCAGATCCCGGTCTTCAGTGGCTGGAGCCTGTTTGAGATCATCATGCTGGGAGTCTGGTGTGGCCTGGCAGCCCTGCTGTTGATAGAAACCATGAAATTCGGAGAAAAGGCCTTTGAGAAACTTGGCTGGCACTGGTCATTCAAGGCGCTACTGGGCGGTATACTGCTGATAGCCATCGGCAGGTTTGTTTCGCCGGACTATCTGGGGCTTGGCCTTGATACCCTGAGCAAGGGGATGCATGGTGAGGTGATATCAGGCGGAGCCCTGTTCTGGAAAAGTATTGCCACCTCCATTACCCTCAGCAGTGGCGGTAGCGGCGGGGTGGTGACACCGATCTTCTTTGTCGGCACCGCAGCCGGCAACCTTTTCGCACAACTGTTCAGCCCCCAGTACCTTGCTGCCTATTCCGCCATCGGCATGGTGGCATTGCTGGCAGGGGCCGCCAATACGCCGATAGCCGCATCCGTCATGGCAATTGAGCTCTTTGGAAACGGCATTGCCCCTTACGCAGCCCTGGCCTGCATGGTCAGCTACCTGATCGCCGGCTACCGCAGCATCTACCCCAGCCAGGTGCTTGGGAGCCAGAAAAGTTCTTCACTTCAGGCACCAACCGGCAGGGCGATGAATGAGCTTGGCAGTGTGACCTTGAAGACACGTGAGAAATCGTTGATAGGGCTGGTTGACAAGATGAAAAAGCGAAAAAAATAAAAAAGAGGAGGCCGAAGCCTCCCCAATCACATAACATCCATCCCTGTCAGGCTGGATACAACTTAATGGTCGATAGCCTTGGCCATGCCCAGGCCGGTGTTCTGACGGACATAGATTTCGTCCCACATATCTTCAGCCTTCTTGCTGGGGAATGCCAGAGCAGCAAGAATAGCGGCAATGAAGCCCAGCGGAATGGAAACGATGCCGGGGTTCTTGAGCGGGAAGATCGGTTTGGCAAGTCCCAGGAAGGAAGTACCACCACGGTTTTTAGACTCTTCCAGCTTCTTGGCCTCGATGGTCTTGAGGGTCTTCTCCATTGCCTCAGGCTTGACCTTGCCGTCCGTAATCTCCTTCTCAAGCTTGGTGTAGGCCATTTTTGCGGCGTCAGCAACCTTGTCTGGATAGGTCATGTTGGGCGAGATCATCACGATGCCGATGGCGGAAAGGGTACCCACCACCAGACCGGCGCAGACACCGGCGGTGTTGAACTTCTTCCAGAACAGCGACATCACCACAACCGGCAGGTTACCGGAAGCAGCCACGGCAAAGGCCAGGGCCACCAGGTGGGCAACGTTCTGGTTCTCAGCAGCAATACCGATGATAATACCCATGGCACCAACAGCAAATGAAGTTGCACGGGCTGCAAAAACCTGCTCGGACTGGGAGGCATGGCCGTCCTTGATCACGTTGACATAGATGTCGTGGGCGATCGCAGCGGAGGCAGCCAGAACCAGACCGGAAACCACAGCCAGGATGGTGGCAAAGGCAACGGCAGCCAGGAAGGCCAGCAGCAGGTCACCGATAAACGGTGAAATCTCACCGCCCAGGGCTTGTGCCAGCATCATGGCAGCCATGTTGCCGCCCTTACCAACCTTGCTGACGGCTTGCGGGGAGAGGTGCAGAGCAGCACCAAAGCCCAGCAGGGTGGTCAGGATGTAGAAGGAACCGATGATGAACATGGCCACGATAACCGATTTACGGGCAGCCTGTGCGGTGGGAACGGTGAAGAAACGCATCAGGATGTGCGGCATACCGGCAGTACCCAGCACCAGCGCCATACCCAGGGAGATCTGATCCAGCGGGTTGGTCAGGAACAGACCGGGCTCAAGGAAGCGTTGACCGGCATCGGCCGTGGCCGTTCCGGCAGCGGACTCCTTCAGGTAGATCGGCAGCAGCTTGACGTGGTCAATGATGTTCTGGTTGGTGGCGATGTCCTCAAAGAACTGTATCGGGCTGAAGCCTGATTTAATGGAAACCAGGATTGCCAGCACCGTTGCGCCGGTCATCAGCAGGCCGGCCTTGATGATCTGAACCCAGGTGGTGGCGGTCATGCCACCGAACACCACGTAACCAACCATCAGGATACCAACGCCGATGATGGCGGTCTTGTACGGAATCCCCATCAGCAGCATCATCAGTTTACCGGCACCAACCATCTGAGCGGTCAGATAGAAGGTGGTAACCGTAACGGTTGACAAAGCGGCAATCGCGCGGACCGGCTTGGGTGAGGTACGGAAGGAGAGGATATCCCCCAGGGTGTACTTACCGGCGTTCCGGCAGGGCTCGGCAACGATCAGCAGCACGGTGATGTAGGCCACCAGCCAGCCCACCGAGTACATGAAGCCGTCATAACCGTAGAGGGAGATCAGGCCGGAAATACCCAGGAATGAGGCAGCCGACATGTAGTCACCGGCAATCGCCCAACCGTTCTGGGTACCGGTGATACCACCACCGGCAGTATAGAAGTCAGAGGCTGACTTGGTCTGCTTGGCTGACCAGACAACAACCGCCATGGTGGCGCCGATGATAGCCAGGAAGATCGGAATGGTAACCTTGGGGTTGGCCTTCATCTTGGAATAATCGATGCTTGCCTTGGCAGGTGCGGCAGCTTTAGCAGCATCCACAGCCGGCGCAGCGGCAGGTGCGGCAGCCGGAGCAGCAACCGCAGGCTTGGCATCAGGGGAAGCCGGTGCCTTGGCAGGCTCGGCATAGGCGGCGAAGCTCAGGGAGAGGACGCAACCGATAGCAACTAATAATCTCTTCATGGGTTCACCTCCTATTGAAGTTCGTTGACCAGTTCTCTGGTCAGACGGTCGAAGTCCTTGTTGGCAACATGGGCATAGTACATGGCCAGGCCCCAGGACACAAAAAACTGCGACAAAGCGAACAGATAACCAAAGTTGATCCTGCCCAGGATCTGGATCTTGAACAGACCCGGTGCAAAGGCAGCCCCCAGAGGAAGCAGGAAGTAGTAGATCGTTGAGAAGATCCACCAGCCGAAAAGGAAGGCTGTTTTCTTGTGGTGCAGTTCGATAAACTTGGGATTTTTAGCTATCGCCGACCAGTTGTACGTTTGTTCCGCCATGAGTGTTACTCCTTTCTGTAGACATTGTTATTACGTGCCCAAACATCTGCTATCGAATCCTGTGACGTTCCTCCTTTCCGATGAAATGCTTCATCCGGTATCTGTTTCAAACCGCTGCATAGCCATAACGAGTTGAGAGCATCTGTGCATTCTCAAGCATCGAAGGAATTATTTCTTGCTCCAGACGTTCGCCGATGATCCTGAACGATGGCGCAATGAGCGTCAGTGCTCCCAGAACCTTGCCGGCATAATCTTTGACTGCAACTGCGACACTGGTGACATTTTCACCTAACCCCCCAATATCAACAGCGACCCCTTTGTCACGTATGACACGGAGCTCTTCCTGAAAGTGCTCAACATCAATTGCAGGTCTTTTGCGCCCAAGCCTGGCAAGATACCGCTGTAAATAGTCCCGCGGCTCAAACGCCATGATGACCTTGCCGGCAGCGTTGGTAAAAAACGGAAAGCTTTGCCCGATGAGCGGCGTGGCTCTAATGCTCTGCTCCGTATCCACCATATCCAGAAACACAACATCGGTTTCTTTCAGTATGGCCACATAGATCGCTTCGTCATGTTCCTTTTCAAGACTCTGCATAACCGGCTTTGCATACTTCAAGATACTAAGATTATTAATAATCGACTGTGAAAGGCGGATACCGTGCACACCGATCGTGTAGTGTCCGAGCGACTTGTTCTGCTCAACATATCCTCTGTCCATCAAAAGGTTTAACAAACCAAATGTCTTGGCCGGACTTAAACCTATCTGCTGTGCCAAGGCGGCTGAAGTTTGCGGTTCTTCAGACGTGGCAATCAGCTCAAAAAGTCCCAATGCCTTATCAATTGATGAAAGAGAACCATTTCTGGATTCCTTCATAGGATGCCCCCTGTGAACAAACGGCTAATCTATAGCCACGATCAAACATGAGATTCAGACGGAGCTGAGATGTTCGAATCCAAAACCTGACGAGGATGACACACTGCATGACGCAATGCGCCAACGCCATGGATTCAAATCAGATCTGACACGAATGGACTACTAGGCAGACAGGAGTGGTGGAGCTCGTGGGGGGGATTGTTCAGATGCAGGCTTTGATTTGTAAAATTCAGCGATTACAGCAGGAACTACTTCAGGAGTCACTTCACAAGCGGTAGATTGGGAAGGGGGAAACGTTACAACGGCACCATCGGCATGCCGGTTCTTCAGGCATTTCTGGCTAACGGCCTGCTTGACTTTAACACTGTTTTCTGCAACGGCACGAGGACGCTGCTTGGGTTTATGAAAGTCACCCTTGATGTACGGAATACGCATACCAAGAAAGACAAAAAAGAACGTGGCTACAGTGATGATCACTGCAAGTTGACGCCTGTTCCCGATTGTCTTCTTTAAACAATTCATCCCGTATTCCCAATTTTAAATCAGTGTATTTTGAAAAGAGAGAACATCACAAAACATAAAACACTTAAATAACTGATAAAAACACCATTGGAACCAATCTTGCGATTAAAACCGTTCATAAATCTTGCCCTATTTAAAACATTATTTTGAATAATTGCAAGATAAATATTTCAAGGTGTTCGCAACATTCAATAACAGCATGTAATTATTAATATATATGTACCATTCAAATCAAACAGCTTTATTCCAAACGTAACTACCATGCCTCTGATTGGCCACAAAAGATTTTATTCTCAATAAGTTGCATCAGAAACCAACTCCAGGCGCACCGGCATCAGCATTCCCACAAAGACGGCATGATGCAGTCAGCTGCCCAACTATCAGACAAGCTGAACAAGGCTTTTCACCCAAAAACGAGGACACCGGCCCGGGATTACCCAAGACCAAGACAGCTGTTGAGACCTCTAACAGTTTGACAACAATCCCTGGCAATCCTGTTTACGTGGCATTCTGCAGGCTATTTCCCCTTCAGCAAAACAAGACTGTTGATTCCGGTACTGATCATCATGGTATAACGTCAGCATGATCGCTCCCCTCCCCGAACCGGCATCCGTGCCATTACTGCGGCTTGAGCAGATAGCAACGGTCAGAAAAGGACCGCAGGGCCGGACCATACCGTTTCTGACCGGCATCAGCTGGTCATGTCAGGCCGGTGAACTGACGGCGCTGATCGGACCGTCGGGGGGCGGTAAAAGCTCTTTGATCCGGTTGATCAACCGGCTGGAAGAGCCGCAACAGGGACGTATCATGCTGGCCGGGACGGATATCAACGAGATCCCCCCTCCTCTGCTGCGGCGCCGGGTCGGGATGATGCTGCAAAAGGCCCATATGTTTCAGGGCAGCGTGCTCGACAACCTGCAGCAGCCGTTCCGGTATCGCAAAACGGCGTTGCCCGGGGCAGATGACCCGCACCTGCTGCAGTGCCTCAGCCTGGCCCGCCTTTCACCCGACTACCTGCAACGGGATGCCCGTACCCTTTCCGGCGGCGAACAACAGCGGGTCAACCTGGCCCGGGCCTTGATCAACCGGCCGGAGGTGCTGCTGCTGGATGAACCGACCAGTGCCCTTGACCGCCCCACCACCGACAGCCTGGGCCAGACCCTGCTGGAAATCTGCCGTTCCGAGAGGCTGGCCGTAATCATGGTCACCCACGACCTGCGGCTCTCCCGCAGGATCAGCGACCAGACCATCTATCTTGAAGCCGGACGGATTGTGGAGTCGGGCAGAACGGCAGAGTTGTTCAGTTCCCCACAGAGCAAGGCCCTGCAAGGGTTCCTTGCAGAACCGGCAGAGGAGCCGTAAGCGGTGGGAAAAAACTCCCTGATACATCTTGACCTGCTGCAACTGATCTATGCCTACGCCCTGATCCTGCTCTCGGTCAGCCTGGCCCGTTTCAAGCAGATCGGCCAGGAGCGCCAGATGCTCTGGGCCTCGCTGCGGATGGTGGTGCAGCTGCTGGCAGTGGGCTACCTGTTGCAACTGGTCTTTACCGTCCGTTCGCCGCTGCTGGTGATCCTGATCCTGTTGAGCATGACCGGTTTCTCACTCCAGGTGATCGGTTCCCGTATCAGGCAGCATATGCCCCATTTTTACCGGATCATGGGCAGCTCAATTATAATCGGCTGCGGCGGGGTCACCTTTTACTTCTGCCTGCTGGTGGTGGGCTATTCTCCCTGGTATGACCCGCGCTATCTGATCCCCCTGGCCGGTATGATTATCGGTAACTCCATGAACGGTGCCAGTCTGGCAGCGGAACGGCTGACTGCCGAGATGCGGGAACGCCATGATGAGCTGGAGACCGCACTCTGCCTTGGCGCAACCGCCCGTCAGGCGGCGGAACCGGCCCTGCGCACCGCCTACCGGGCCGCCCTGATCCCCACCATGAACACCATGGCCGCCACCGGCATTGTGGCCCTGCCCGGCATGATGACCGGCCAGATCCTCTCAGGCACCGAACCGCTGCTGGCAGTGCGTTACCAGATCGCCATCATGTGCGCCATCACTGCCGCAGTTGCCATTACCGCCTTCCTGATCCTGCTGCAGGGCTACCGCAGTTATTTCACTCCTGCTGACCAGTTGCGACAGCAGGCCCCCCTGCCATGAGCAGCTTTTTCACGGCCTGTCAGCCTGGCAGACGTGCCAGAAAAGCGTCAGTTGTCTTTTTCAAAGCACCTTGCTATATCGTCTTCACAATTCTTCACAATTGCATCACAGCATATTCACGCCAGGCTGTTATACAGCCCCACCATCACCAACAGACAGATTGAAAGGAACTCCCCCCGATGTCACTGGTCATAGCGGAACAGGTGCGTAAGCTCTATCGCAGCGGAGAAACAGAAGTTGAGGCGTTACAAGGGATCAGTTTCAGGATTGACGCCGGATCGTTTGTCTCCTTTGTCGGCCCTTCCGGCAGCGGCAAGACCACCCTGCTGAACCTGATCGGCTGCCTTGATGCCCCCACCGCAGGGAAGCTGATGGTTGCCGATACGGATGTAGCAACTCTGGACCGTACCAGCGGCGCTGCCTTCAGGGGCAGTGAGATCGGCTTTATCTTTCAGGATTTCAACCTGTTACCGGTCTTGTCAGTCTATGAAAACATTGAATATCCGCTTTTGATGATCCAGCGGACCGCAGAGGCAGAGCGCCGCAAGCGGGTCATGACAGTTCTGGAAGCAGTTGGGATGGCCGACCAGGCACTCAAACGCCCGGACCAGATTTCCGGTGGACAGAAACAGCGGGTAGCCGTGGCGCGCGCCCTGGTAACCAATCCCAAGCTGGTGCTGGCAGATGAACCGACCGCCAATCTTGACCATGCCACCGCCTTTATGGTGATTAATCTGATGAAGCAGATGCGTGACCAGTTTGGCACCACCTTTGTCTTTTCCACCCATGACCCCCGCATTGTTGGTGTGGCTGAGGTCATCCACCACCTGGAGGATGGCCTGCTGAAGGAAACCGAGCAGAAGGGGGACCGCAACCATGCCTAGTGTCTTCAAGATTGCACTGCGCAACCTGTTGCGCTACAAGCGCCGCACCGCCCTGACCGCCACCCTGGTGACCCTGGGGGTGATCTTTGTACTGGTTTTCACCTCAATTGCCGGTTCATTCAAACAGATGATGATCAGCCAGATCACCGATTCCATGCTGGGGCATCTGCAGATCCACCGCAAAGGCTATGTGGCAGCCATTGAAAGCCTGCCGCTCAACATGAACATGAAACAGGCCGGTTTTGAAAAACTGGAGAAACTGCTCAAACAGGAGCAAGGGATTGCCGCCTATTCCCCCCGGATCAAGTTCGGCGGCATGTTCAGCAACTTCATGGAAACCACCAATATCCGCCTGAACGGTGTTGATCCCGCAAAGGAATTTGCTACGGTGCCACTGCTGCCGGACCGGATCATCAGCGGAGAAAAATCGCTCAAAAAGGGGGAAATCCTGGTGCCGGAGCTACTGGCCCGCGGCATGAACGTCAAGGTTGGCGATACCGTGGTGATTGTGGCCACCAACCAGAACGGCTCGGTCAACGGCAAACAGTTCCGGATCAGCGGCATCCTGGAGAGCGCCACCGGCCCGGGCGGTCGCGACGGCTATGTTCACTTTGACGATGCCCAGGAACTGCTGCGCATGGAACAGCCTGAGATCAGTGAAGTAGCAGTCCGGCTGAAGAAGTTCAGCGCACTGAACAGGGTTGCAAAGAACTTGCGCCGGGTGGTGGAGGCGGAACAGAACCCGATGGGCAAACCGCTGTTTGAGCTGCACAGTTGGGAAGACCTTTCCCCCTTTGCCAAGGTTGCCAAGATGCTGAACCTGATGACCGTCTTCATCAAGGTGATGCTGATTGCGATCGTACTGGTCAGCATCATGAATGTCATGATCATGGCGGTCTTTGAGCGGATTCGCGAAATCGGCACCATTGCCGCCATCGGCACCCCCCCTGCAACCATCCGCTCCCTGTTCCTGGTGGAAGGTCTCTGTCTGGGGCTGTTCGGCGCAGTACTGGGAAATCTGATCGGCATCATCATCATCGGGATCGTCAATCTGTCACAGATCACCTTCTCCTTTGGACAGCAGACCGGATTGATCCTGAAGGCCTCCATTGCGCCGGCCGATATCCTGATGGTCTCGGTCATTGTCGTGATTGTTTCGGTGCTGGCAACCCTGCAGCCGGCCATTAAGGCCTCAAAGATGGAACCAATCGACGCACTGCGTCATGTATAGGAGCCAGCCATGCGTTTTATTGCCTTTTTCATCATTGCCCTGTTATCAGCCCTGCCAGCTTTCGCACTGGACGGTCAGCAGCTCCTGAAACAGATCGATCGCAACCTGAATCCGGAAAGTTACGAATCGTACCGTAAGCTGATCAACATAGAACCAGATGGGACTCGTAAAGAGTTTACGCTCTATACCATCAAAAAAGGGACTGACAAGGTGGCCTCGCTGTTTCTGGCCCCTGCCAGCGACAAAGGCCGCAGCACCCTGCGACTGGGTGACAATCTCTGGCTGAACATCCCCAATGTGGGCAAGCCGGTGCGGATCACCTCATTGCAGTCGGTGGTGGGCGGCGTATTCAACAACGCCGATATCCTGCAGCTTGATTACGATGCCGAATACCGGGTGGAAAAAGTGGAGGATAAAGGTGAGGACTACCTGCTGCACCTGAAGGCCAAAAATAAAAGCGTGGCCTATGACCGGGTGCGGATTCTCGCCGACAAGGCCAGAAAGCTGCCATCACGGATTGAATGCCTGACCGAGGCCGGCATGCTGATCAAGACACTCTATTTCAAGGATATCAAGAATTTTGGCGGCATCAACCGTCCTGCCACTGTGGAAACCGATTCCCCGCTCTACAAGGGGTACAAATCGGTCATGCTGTATGCCAAACTGAAAAAGCGCAGTTTCAGGGACGAGGTATTCACCCTGAATGCCATGACCTCCCTGGACTCACTGCGATAGATGCTGCGCCTATTCATCATAGCCGTTCTACTCACCTTTGCTGCTCCGCTGCTGGCTGCAGAGTTCAGCTTTGATGATGCTGAAGTTGAAAAGAAGATCTGGCACCTGGGTGGCTATGTCGAGGCCCGTCCCGGACTGAATCTGCTGGACCGTGACGCAGCCCAGACCAGACTGCGCTATTATGGCAGGCATGTTGACGACAATCTGCCTGATTTTAACGGCAAGCTGTTGCTGGAAGGCAGCCTGGAGAAAGACTGGGCCAAGTTGTTCCTGCAACCAAGCCTGGATTATACCGCCACCCGTCTGAACAGCTATCTGAGGCTGACCTGGTATGAGGCATGGCTACAGGCCAAACCCGATGACTCCTTCAGATTTTTGCTGGGCAAGCGTTCGCTGCGCTGGGGCAAGGGCTACGCCTGGAACCCGGTGGCCTTTTTTGACCGGCCCAAAAACCCGGATGACCCGGAACTGTCCCTGGAAGGGTATTGGCTGGCAACGGCGGATTTTATCCAGAGCTTTGACGGACCGCTCAAAACATTGGCAGTCACCCCGTTGTTGCTGCCGCAGGACCATGACTTGAACCGGGATTTCGGAAACGGTGACCAGATCAACTGGGGCGGCAAGCTGTACTTTTTGTTGTATGACACCGATATCGACCTGATCATGATGGGACGGGGCAGCCGCAATGCCGGCTACGGCCTTGATTTTTCCCGCAATCTGACCACAAACTTTGAACTGCATGGTGAACTGGCCTGGCTCGTCAACAGCACCAGGCCGGTCGTCACCTCAAACGGACAACCGTCGTTGACCCGTGGCGACAGCATCAGCTGGCTCTTGGGGCTGCGGTACCTGACAGAACAGGACACCACCTGGATTGCCGAATACTATCGCAATGGTAACGGCTATTACAGCAATGAGATGAATACCTATTTCCAGCAGGTTGAGCGGGCTTGGGCAACCTGGCAGCAGAACGGCAATGCCGCCCAGTTGCAGCGGCTGGGACAGGCTCAAAGCTATGGCCGGACAGCTGCGATGCGTGACTACCTGTATATCAGGGTCAGCCAGAAAGAACCGTTTGATATTCTCTACTTCACTCCGGCCCTTACCACGATTGCCAACCTGCAGGATGCGAGCTTTTCTGTAACGCCGGAGCTGCTCTACACCGGCATTACCAACCTTGAACTGCGCCTGAAAGGGACTGCGGTACTCGGAGCCCCCAGAAGCGAATACGGCGAAAAACAGAATGATGCCCGGATTGAACTGCGGGTGCGCTACTTTTTCTAATCAGAACAAACACCAACCGGGAAAGGATTTGCCATGTCCAAGCGTATTGTTTTTTTGTTGTTTATGATTGTTGTTGCTACTGCCCTGCCGGCCTTTGCCGGCTCTGTTGAGGAGGAGATTACTGCCCTGGACAGTCAATGGGGTGAGGCGGCCGGAAAGGGTGATGTTGCCACCCTGAACAGGCTGCTGGCTGACAACCTCTATCATGTCCACGCCACCGGCCGGATTGAAGGCAAAAGCGAGTACATCGACTCTTTGGAGAGCGGTCTGCGCAGGCATGACCCGATCACGCCGATGAAGGTACAGGTACGGGTCTACGGAGACACGGCTGTCAGCACCGGTAAATTCAGGATGGTGGCCTACCGTAAGGGGATGGAGAAACCGATGGTCAACCAGGTCAACCTCTACACCCATGTCTGGACCAGGACCAAAGAGGGCTGGAAGCTGACCGTACACCAGGCAACCGCCGATAGCGCTGCAATGCCGATGAACGGCCAGATGAAACCGGGTATGGTGCCGGGACACCAGCACTAGAAAATCAAAAGGCCGCTTCCTCATCGGAAGCGGCCAGATCAAACAACCATATCAGCTGGTTAAACTACCAGTTCTCACCCAGTAGTTCAAAGTGTGCCTTCGGGTGGGCACAGGCCGGGCACAACTCCGGGGCGGACTTGTTGCTGTGCAGATAACCGCAGTTACGGCAGCGCCAGACCACGATCTCTTCCCGTTGGAAGACCCGGCCAGCCTCAATGTTTGCCAACAGATCGCGGTAGCGCTTTTCGTGCTGCTTCTCAGCTACCGAGATTGCATTCCAGACGGCTGAAATATCGGCAAACCCCTCTTCCTTGGCAACCGCGGCAAAGGCCGGATACAGTTCAGTATGTTCTTCATGCTCACCATTGGCGGCTGCCAGCAGATTCTCGGCAGTGGTACCGATCACACCGGCCGGGAAACAGGCGGTAATCTCCACCATGCCCCCCTCCAGAAACTTGAAAAAGCGCTTGGCATGTTCCTTTTCCTGGTTGGCGGTCTCTTCAAAGATGTCAGCGATCTGCACGTACCCCTCTTTTTTGGCAGCGGAAGAAAAGTAGGTGTAGCGCATACGGGCCTGGCTTTCACCGGCAAATGACTTCAACAGGTTCTGTTCGGTCTTGGTACCTTTGACTGATTTGGACATCGACACGTTCTCCTCTCTTTGGATTCTATCAGGTTCAAGCTCAAGGATGATCTCACGGCGGCGAGGCATTCGGCGACCCGGACGTACAGGGTAATACGTCAAGGAGACGAAGGCAGACAACCAGGAGAGCAGCCTGAAACAGAGCTAAATCATAACAAAATGATCAGGGCAATGCCACCGCCAATAACCCCCAGATTGCTGACCGCGGAAATCCCGTGCAACTTTTTGAACTGCTGTCGTAACGGGTGATCTGCCGGCGTCGTGACAAAGGAAGGAATCTCCTTTTTAATGGCTGCAGCCTTGGGCTCAATCACAAAGGCCTGCAGCGAGGTAACCACCAGCATGGCCACAATAATGACTGACGACGCAAGCCAGTGCTTTCCCCGCGAAAACAGCAGCAGGCCAAGCGCAAGCACTCCGCAGATCAGGCCCCACTTGAAATAGCCGGGGAACAGTACCCCGACAATGTTACCGGCCATATCACGGTCAAAGTTCTTGAACAGGGTGGGCGTCAGGATAAAGGTAAAAAGAGCCGCCCCCCCTACCCAGAAAGCGATCAACAGACGATAGATGATGGAAAGATACGGCACAGAATACCTCCTGACCTATAATGTAATTCTTCGACAACCTCATACCAGCTCAAAGCGATCTGCCTGCATAACCTTATCCCAGGCCGCTGCGAAGTCTTGCAGAAACTTCTCCTGAGAGTCCTCACAACCATAGACTTCCGCAATGGCCCGCAGCTGGGAGTTCGAGCCAAAGATCAGATCAACACGGGTAGCTGTCCACTTGAGTTCGCCACTTGTACGATCACGCCCCTCAAACAGGTCCTGGTCTTCTGAGGTTGCCTTCCAGATGGTGGCCATGTCAAGCAGGTTCACAAAGAAGTCATTGGTAAGGGCCTCCGGACGCTTGGTGAAAACGCCATGCCGGGAGTTGCCGAAATTCGCATTCAGGACACGCATGCCGCCAATCAGTACGGTCATCTCAGGAGCGGTCAGGGTCAGCAGCTGTGCCCGGTCAACCAGCAGTTCCTCCGCAGATACAGCGTATGTGCTCTTCTGATAGTTGCGGAACCCATCGGCCTTTGGCTCAAGTACCTCAAAGGATGCCGTATCGGTCTGTTCCTGTGAGGCATCTGTGCGGCCCGGCGTAAAGGGGACCGCTACGGTCTGCCCAGCGTTCCGGGCTGCCTGTTCAACGGCTGCGCAGCCGCCCAGCACAATCAGGTCGGCCAGCGACACCCTCTTGTTGCCGGACTGGTCATCGTTAAACTCCTGCTGTACGGCTGCAAGGGCTTCAAGTACCTTGGCCAGCTGCCCGGGCTGGTTGACCTCCCAATCCTTTTGCGGAGCCAGACGGATACGTGCCCCGTTTGCTCCGCCGCGCTTGTCAGAACCGCGGAAGGTGGATGCCGATGCCCAGGCCGTTGCGACCAGTTGAGAGATCGACAGGCCCGAGGCAAGGATCGTGGCCTTAAGATCTGCGATATCACTGTCGTTGATCAGTTCATGCGTAGCAGCTGGCACCGGGTCCTGCCAGATCAGCTCCTCGGCCGGTACCTCCGGTCCCAGGTAGCGAGAACGCGGCCCCATGTCACGGTGGGTCAGTTTAAACCAGGCCCGGGCAAAGGCATCGGCAAACTCGTCCGGATTCGCCAGGTAGCGCCGGGCAATTTTCTCATACACAGGGTCAAAACGCAGCGACAGGTCCGCCGTGGTCATCATCGGACGGCGTTTCTTTGCCGGATCATGGGCATCGACCACCATGTCCTCGTCTTCCACATCTTTTGCCAGCCATTGGTGGGCACCAGCCGGACTTTTGACCAGCTCCCATTCATACTTGAACAAGACCTTCAGATAGCCCATATCCCAGGTGGTGGGGTTTGGCTTCCAGGCGCCTTCAATGCCGCTGGAAATGGTATCGCCCCCCTTGCCGCTCTTGTAACTGCTGATCCACCCCAATCCCTGGGCTTCAAGCGGGGCTGCTTCAGGCTCAGGCCCCACATGATCAGCCGTACCGGCGCCGTGGCATTTGCCAAAAGTGTGACCGCCGGCAATCAGAGCAACGGTTTCTTCATCATTCATGGCCATCCGGGCAAAGGTTTCACGGACGTCACGTCCCGAAGCAACCGGATCAGGATTACCGTCCGGCCCCTCCGGGTTGACATAAATCAGCCCCATCTGTACAGCAGCCAGGGGGTTATCCAGATCACGTTCACCACTATAACGGCTGTGTGGCTTGTCACTGGTGGCCAGCCATTCCTTCTCGCCCCCCCAGTAGACATCCTCTTGCGGTTCCCAGACATCTTCGCGCCCGCCACCAAAACCGAACGTCTTGAACCCCATTGACTCCAGGGCGCAGTTTCCGGCCAGTATCATCAAGTCGGCCCAGGAGATTTTCCTGCCGTATTTCTGCTTGATCGGCCAGAGCAGTCTACGGGCCTTGTCCAGGTTAACGTTGTCAGGCCAGCTGTTGAGCGGCGCCAGACGCTGCGAACCGGAGCCGGCCCCGCCACGACCGTCCCCCATACGGTAGGTCCCGGCACTGTGCCAGGCCATCCGGATCATCAGACCACCGTAATGTCCCCAGTCAGCCGGCCACCAGTCCTGGGAATCAGTCATCAGTGCGACGAGATCCTTTTTTACGGCAGTAAGATCGAGTTTATTGAATTCTTCACGGTAGTTGAACATCTCCCCCATCGGGTTGGACTTCACGGAATGCTGGTGAAGAATATGGAGATTGAGCTGGTTTGGCCACCAATCCCGGTTTGAGGTTCCTCCACCTGCCACTTGCCTGCTGGACTTTCCGGTTACCGGACATCTGCTGTCACTCATACGTTCTGATCCTTTCGTCATAATGGTTGATGAAATGAAACGTATCAAACTTCCACGGACTGGATCTGGGCCGACATCGCCAACTACAGTTTTCCGTAGAATCCTCTAATGTCAAGGCTGCACTATTTTTTTAGGTAATAATAATTACTATTGATAAATTAAAATTAAAGCGGGTGCATCTCATAGATGCAACCCGCTTCCAGAATTAGCCCTACTTTACCTGTACGAACACCGCACCGGCTGCCCCGCAGACCTCGCACTTGTCCGGCGCACCCTTTTCTACGGTATGGCCACAGATCGGACAGACATAGTAATCAAACTGTTCCCCGGCCTGGCCAAGGGTATCAAAGGCCTTCTGGTACAGCTCGGCATGGGTCTTTTCCACGGTGTTGGCATAGCTAAAGGAACGCAGGGCTTCAGCAGCCCCCTCTTCCTTGGCGGCTTCGATCATGGGCGGATACATCTCTTTGAACTCATGGGTCTCCCCACTGATCGCCTCCACCAGATTCTCCTTGGTGGTTTTGATGCCACCCAGTGCCTTCAAGTGATTATGGGCATGCACCGTCTCTGCCTCGGCAGCAGCACGGAACAGCCGGGCGACCTGGGGAAACCCTTCTTTATCAGCCTGCTTGGCAAACGCCAGATATTTACGGTTAGCCTGGGATTCACCGGCAAAAGCATCCTGCAGATTTTTTTCAGATTTTGGTCCATTAGCCATCTGTTCATCCTCCGGTTTGAAAGTAACTGCACCGACTGAGATCGGCTTGTTAGGAATAATACCTATCTAGTAAAATGTCAACACCATTTCTCACAACAGTTCATCCGCAACATACGCAGCTATGGTAATGGCTATTTTTTCAACGGAATTACGATCGTTATTAAAAAGCAATTCATACAGGGCAGGATTATGATCATCCTGGTCCAGAAAATCCCTGGTAAAGGCATCGCGCTGTTTCTGCTGCCTGATCACCATTTTTTCCGCTGCTTCATACTCAATCTGAAGCCGCTGTGCTATGGCGCGCACCTTGAAATCCATTGATCCGTAGATCCTGAAATGCTTTGAATGCTCAAAATGCCTGGTGATGATTGCACCACCCAACTCCATAATGATCACATTCCCCTGTTCTGCAAGGCTGACCACATGCTTGCACAGCAGCCTGAAACAGTCCTGGCTATGGGTCCAGCGTGGAGAAAAGGCTGCCAGTATATCATCCAGAAGACGGTTCTTTTCCCCCAGACTTTCAAGGATATCTTTTGAAATATTGTGGTGTTTTGCCACTTCATCAAGTACGGCCCGGTCGATCAGCAACCAGGGTTCACCACTTTTCCGGCTCATCAGTTCACACACCCGCTCAGCAACCGGATACCCTAGGCATCCGAATTGACGTGAAATCGTCACACAGGGACGTGGCTTTGGTTTTTTATGATGCAGCATCGCCTTCTGTTTCTGGGTACGGTTATACTCCTCCAGTGCCCCTACCCGTAAGTCAACCGACGGAATCAACAAATTATCCGGCATACCGCTCCTCCCTGTTCATAAGACATGAAATAGCACAGCACGCATGCTTTCAGTGTAGCCTGAAAATCCAATCATGCAAGCGTTGCAGGCGGCAGGTCTGTCGCATCTGCAACAGTTTTCTTGACAAAAGCAGTGCAAGAAGTAATGATTCTTACCAAGTAATTGAGAAATGGGGTACTGCCGTGGCAACGACCTGTAGCCAGGAACAGCTAGAGCAGATGATGGAACAGTTTGTGACCGCCTGCAGAGACGCCGGCCTGAAGGTCACCCATCAACGCACAGAAATCTACCGTCAGCTGATCAGACAGCCTGATCACCCGACTGCCGAGACCCTTCACAGGCGCTTGTTGCCAACGCTCCCGACCATCTCACTTGACACGGTCTATCGCACCCTGACCACCCTGGAAGAACACCAGCTGGTTGTTCGCATTCAAACAGCCGAAAGTCAGGCCCGCTTTGAAGTGATCTATACACCGCACCACCACCTGATCTGCAGCCGCTGCAAGCGTGTTGTTGATTTCCAGTGGCCAGCAGCAGACAGCCTGGAACCTCCGGCCACCATTGCCCAGTGGGGGCAGATAGATTCAAAAACCATTGTCATGTACGGTACCTGCAACAACTGCTCAAAACACTGACCACTCACAGACCACCGGCGTTTTCTTCATCAGACTCGTCACCTTCACAAAAACAGTTGACTTCTATTTTTCAATACGATATTGATAACAAAATTCATTTACAAAAATAACGGGGGTGTCATGGGATTCTACCGATCAGACAGACAGCAGGTCTCGTCATCAAATGCCGCACCTGAACTACTGACAAAATACGAAGCCCCCCTGGATTGTCTGACCGCACACCTGATGCTTGAATGTTCTGAAGTACTGGCCGGGGTCAAGCCGGCCAATCTTGTCTCACTGGTTAACCGGACCAGGCCCTGCGGCAGAAATCTGTACCAGCTCTGGCAGGCCCATCAGCATCAGGTTGCCTGCCGATTTGGCAGCCTTGAATTCATTATGCTCCAGGTCAAACCAAGGGCCGTGCTGCTGCTCTGCTTTAACCGAAACCACCTGGAACAGCAGCTGTCCCACGCCGGTATCCGCACACTGCTTCACAAGGCCGGCTACCAGCCACAATCCGGCCTGGACGAACTGCTTGACCTGCTTATACAAAGAATTGCCAAGCATGACCGTTTCCCCCACGAAATCGGCCTGTTTATCGGCTATCCCCCCAAGGATGTGGCAGCATTTATGGGGATGGTTAAACTGCCGTTTACCTGTCAGGCGCTCTGGAAGATCTACGGCAACCCGGCACAAAGTCTGCGCCTGGCAGAAGACTACCGCTGCTGTCGCCAACGCATGGGCGCAATCCTCGCCACCGGCAACCGGCAGATGCTTGAAATCAGAGATTCAGAACACCCCTTTTTTTGTCAAACTAATGATATTGACTTTCATCTTCCTGAAGGAGCAAAGCCATGAGCATCATACTGGTGGGCGGGATGGACCGATTGGGAGAGCAGTACCTGAAGGAGGCCAAAAAACAGGGCATGCGCCTGCGGATCTTCAGCCGGGCCGAGCAGAACATGGGCGGTAAGATCAAGCATGCCGATGCCGTTGTCATCTTCACCAACAAGGTTTCGCACCAGGCACGTAACGAGGCGATGTCTGCCGCTAAAAAACAGGGAATACCGGTGTTTATGCACCATGCCTGCGGTGTCTGCACCCTGCGTGAATGTCTGAACTGCGTCAGCTTGATACAGCAACAACCGGCATCTGCTATCTGCAGTCAATCAGGAAAGGAGGCACAGACCTAAGATGGGAAAGCGGGTCATCACCAGTGCAGATCTGTTTGCTAACCAGCAGGAAATCACCATCCTGCACGCGGATGAAGAATACCGTTTAAGGATTACCGGCAATAACAAACTTATCTTGACCAAGTAATTCTTGAGTCGAACCAAACAAGTCAATACGCCAGCCACAGGTGTCTCTTTTCACCATATAGCCAGCCCAGACTCAAAATCCGGCTTATGACAGGAGACACCCCATGCCCCCAGTACGTTCAACCACCCTTGCGTTTTGTCTTGCCCTTGTAACTGCCGGTTCAGCTTTTGCCGGACCTCCCCTTGCCACCGATGATGCCGGTACCGTTGATGTCGGCAAGGTGGAGATTGAGCTGAACAGCTCCTACGGTTACGACAGACAGACCGTTAACGGATCGACCACCATGACCAATACGGTTGACGGTGAGCTAAAGATCACCACCGGCCTATATAAGGACCTGGGCATCTCCCTGGCGATTCCCTACCTGTTCAATGAACGTTCCCATCTGGATGGTGCCGTATCCAACACCGACGGGTTTGGCGACATGACCCTGGAGGTCAAGTACCGCTTTGCAGAACTGGCCGGTATCAACCTGGCGATCAAGCCCACGGTCATCATCCCCGCCGGCAAGTACAGCAATGGTTTGTCCGAGGGACGCTGGCAGTTTGGCGGTACCCTGATCGCCACCCGTGAGTTTGCCGACGGCGCCTATGCCCTGCATGCCAACCTTGGCTATGAGTATCACCACTACCGTGAAGATGACGGCACACAGCGCAGCAACCTCTGGTCCGGCTCCATTGCCTGTGAGGCTGAGCTTGTCAAGGGCCTGTTTGCAGTAGCTGATTTAGGCCTTGCCACCAACCCGGACAAGAGCTCAAACGAGCTGCCGGTCTATGCCCTGACCGGTCTGCGTTACGAAATCAACGATCAGCTGGATATCAATACCGGTGTCAAGTTCGGCCTGACCAGGCCGGAGACAGACGTGAGCGCACTGTACGGGCTGGTACTAAAATTCTAACAGCTGATTGCTGCAAAAGAATGCAATGAACACTCTTGGCGGGGCAGTGAAAAAGCGGTCAGCACCCTGCTTTACCTGCCACAGAAAGAAAAACCAGAAGAGGAACAATCTGCCCTTAAATCAGCTCTGCAGGGTCAATTCACACCGCTCAGCTCATTCAGCTTCATGGCCTTTGTGCTGCTCTACATGCCCTGCGTGGTGGTTGGAGCTGCCATGCAGCAGGAGTTCGGAACCTGGAAATGGGTTGGTGTGGCGACAGCAATTGTGGGGGGAATTGCAACCGGTAACAACAGCATACCGGGCTAGCCACGGACTGTAACGCAGCCAGCCCGGTATGTATAAAAAAGTGCCCTTAACTACTTAACTCGGTATCCGTCCGACAGGGTTTTCATAAAGACCACAATCGCCTCTTCTTCAGCATCGGTCAGACCAAGATTTCCCATTTCCACCATGTTCATGTTCATGGCAGTTTCAGGCAAAGGCCAACAACTGACCTTTTCTCCCTTGTCACCAGGCTTGCAGACCGGCAGACTATCGCGGGTGTTATAAAAATGTACAACTTCCTTCAGACTTTTAAAGTAGCCATTGTGTCCAAACGCTTTGACAAAGTCCGGAGAAGTCCGTTTATCAACATTCCGCAGGGTTGGCACCTTATGTTTGCCGTACTCAACACGAGCCTGTTTCTGCCAGGCTTTTTCACCGGCTAGAAAACCTCCCAGACCTGGATCCACCCAGGCCTGACCTTCCGGGTTATAGACCTTCTGGCTATAGAACTGATTATGAGGATTACGGGGCACTCCAATGTTATCATAGGTAAAGTCAGTAAACAGAGGTTTCCTACCGCTTGATGGGTGGCACTGAGAGCATTTACCCTTGCCGTTAAACAGCTTAAGTCCCAATTGCTCCTGTTTGCTCAGTTTTGCCTTACCGGCCTGCCAGGCATCAAATTTTGAACTGAACGGGTTCACCTCTGGAGACAACTCAAAGGCAGCTATGGCGTGTGCAATAGCATCGTAAGCCTTACCAACCTTTACATGCTCTGTATCAGTCATGACCGCTTTATAGCCATCGCTTGAGCAGAGTTTATCTATTTCTGCAGGCCAGCTAACAGCACAGATTCCTGGATAGATTTTTTGCAATTCAGAAGCATAAGAGGCATTACAGACACGGCTGACAACACAGACTGCATCTGCAAAACCATGCTCAACCGGATTCAGGAACGGCCCCTGAGCCTGTTCTGCTGCGGTACTTTTTAACCGCTTGCCTGTTGCACGACCATCCCAAAAGGCTCCACCGATAAAGACCTTTTCCTTTTTATCCCAACGCAACACCGGGCTTTGGGCAACATAGGCCGCACTTGGTGGCCGACGATTGCCAAAACGGTCACTGAATGAACCGTTGTAAACGCCTCCCAGACTGTTCAATGTACTGTCTGGACCGCTCCAACCAACCTCCGGGGCATGACAGGTAGCACAAGACTGATTACGAACTGCAGAGAGGTTCGTATCGAAAAAAATCATCTTTCCCACCTGCTGAAGCGGTGTCAACTCAACTGCTGTTGCACTCAAAGTACTACTTACCAATAACACCACCACAGCAATCAGCTTCTGCACTGCCATACTACCTCCTTTACAGGTTAATATTTTAGACAGGAATGAACTTTAGCAGATTTTTATTATTCTTCAAATAAAACGCGGTGGAAGAGATCTCCTTCCACCGCGCCACACTCATCACTCAACTATTTTGGGGTTATTTCACAGGAGCTGCCAGACGAAATCCCAGGTTATAGGGTCAAGTCTCATTTTTCTCGATTTCACTCACCCAGCGCGGATGGCGGTGTTCAGCATATTCCCGCGTCACCCGGCCAGTCAGCATCCCCCGCAGCATCGGACGGTTCGGTTTGATCAGCAGGGCAGCAACATGTCCCAGAAAGGCCATAAAAAACAGGATAAAGCCTACGTTGTGCATCCAGGTGGCCCAAAGCAACAGGGTACGGTCAAGATCTGGGGCGTAGATATTCTTCCAGGTCTTGATCAGACCGGACACCACCAGCAACAGCACCGGAATTGCAATGGCCACATAGGCCAACCGTTGCTCAGGCAGATACTTGCCAAAGGGAGGCTCCGGCTGATTGGTGATAAAGGTTTTTAACACCTTGACGGATTCCGAAACGTCACCACTTTGGGGAATCATGGCCCGTTCCTGCAACAACAGGTGGTAGACCAGGTGAAACAGCACCAGTCCCACAAAGACCACTGAAGCGATATAGTGCAGTTTGAGGGTGAAAAAGAACTCGCCCGACCACCAGAAACCGGGAATGGCGGTAATCTTGTAACGGGCAGCCGAGGGCAGTTGGAAAATGCCGCTCATCAGCAGCGCTATCCCGGAGATCGCAATACCCCAATGTTCCAGCAACACAATCAGTTCATGACGTTTGATCAGTTTGACCGTTGACATCAGCGACTCTCCTTTCCGGCATGTTCTGCCCTGCGTTGCGATAATTTACCTAATGCCCCCACCAGACCAGCTACCAGGCCGATGGCCGGTGCCGCCAGTACCGCTTTGCCGAGCCCGTCGCTCTCAGCCATCTTGCGTTTGACATCCGGCTTCAACAGTGGCTGGCCCTTTTTGGGGTCAGGAGAGGCCGGAGTAAGTTTTTGTTCCAATTCCCTGAACGGGACCGGAGAGACATACAGGGTAGAGGTGCCACCGTTTTCCTGTTTGCCAAAGATATGCCCCCCCAGAGCCGCAGCCCGCTTTTCCGCTTCGGCATGGATCTGCTCACGGGGACCGATCAGCATCGCCTTCTTCGGGCAGGCATCAATGCAGGCCGGAGTTTTGCCTGCTTTCAGACGGTCAATACAAAGATCGCACTTGTACATCACCCCGTTGCCCATAAGCTCCTTGGCCACCTTCAGGTAGATACCAACTCCGGATTGGCGCTGAGGGATCTGCCAGGGACAGACGGTCTTGCACTTGGCACCGCCAAAACAGAGCTCCTGGTCAATCACCACAGCTCCGTTCTTATCCTTGGTATTGGCAGAGAAGGGACAGATGGTGGCACAGGCCGGGTTATCACAATGCATACAGCGCCGGGGAATGGAGAGGTTCTTTTCCTGACCATTAACCATGATCTGTGCCTTTTGAACCATGATCCGGTTATAGGGAGTCAGGCGGTTTGCCACCTCCTGCTTCTTTGACCAATCCTCAATAATATTGGTGGGAAAAGGCGAGGGAATCGGATCAACCGGCTTCGGAACAGTATGGTTCTTCTCCTGCTTACAGGAAGTGACGCAGGCCGGCTGAGGCCGGTCGGCACAGCCGTCACAGAGGGACAGGTCAATCAGGGTCGCCAGTTTGCCTTCCAGGGGGGCTGCCAGAAGCTGTTTCGGCAGTGTTGCAAGGCCGGTAACACCGGCCAGAAGGGCTGCCGAGACCTTGAAAAGGCCACGGCGGGAAAGAGCACCTGCTTGTTGATCGTGTTGCATGAACATCAACTCCTTACCGCATTTTTAACCAATATATGAATATATGAATATTATGTCAACCCCCGACACCATAGGCATGTCAACGTAGCACCTAAGACTCAAACAGATGGGCAGCAAATACCAGCTGATCCGCCTTGCCCAATACCAGTACAATATCATCCACCTCAAACTGCCAGACCGGATCAGGGTTGGAGTTGACCTCATCCCCCCGCTTGATCACCAGCACGGAGACTCCGGAACGCTCCCGCAGCAGGCCGTCGCGCAGCTGGGTGCCTTCAAGTGTTGAACCGGGTTGGACCCGAAAGGTACCCAGCTCAACCCCGGACAGGTAGCCTGATATGCCTGTAGCATGGCTGTGGCGCCGACTGACCGTCCTGAACATCTGATAGGAGTCACGGCGGATCTCGGCAATGCAGTGGTCAATCTGGTCATGGGGGATCATGTAGGTACGCAACACCCGCGAAAAGATCTCCACTGAGGTCTCAAACTCCTCCGGAACCACATCATTGACCCCCAATTGGAAAAGCGGTTCCATCTCAGCCACATAACGGGTACGAACAATCAGATGGATATTGGGACGCATCTGGCGGGCCATGGCAGCGACCCGGCGAGTGGCAGTGGCATCGGAAATAGCTATCACAACAATGCGTGCCTTTTCAATCATGGCGTGAGAGAGGATCTCTGGCCTGGAGGCATCGCCAAAGATGATCCGGGTACCTTTCTTGCGTTCTGCCTTGACCGTATGGTGATTGGTCTCAATGGCAATGTAACGGATACCGTTGCCGTTTAACACCCTGGCCAGGTTTTTGCCATTAACCCCAAAACCAACAATGATAACATGGTCTTCCATTGGAAAACGGTCGTGACTAACGCCGGTCACTCTTACACCTTGTTTAAGTACTGCGGGCAGCCGTTTCGTCACCCAGTTGGAAAATGGCTCTGCAAACTTAAGAAAAAAGGGCGTCAGGGCCATGGTTGTTACTGAAGCAGCCAGAAAAAGCTGATACTGGGCATCTGACAGCAGACCGTATTTCTGTCCGGCATGGGAGAGTACAAAGGCAAACTCCCCTACTTGGGCCAACAACAGGCCACTGATCAGGGCCGGTCGGGGTGGAAACCTCAGCACCAATGCTGCAGCGGATGCCACTAACCACTTGATCAGCACAATACTGATCACAATCAGCAGCACGGCCAACGGTTGCCTCAGTACTGCTGCCGGGTCCAACAACATGCCGACCGAGATGAAGAAGAGACTCATAAAGGCATCCCGGAACGGGATAATATCGCCCATCACCTGATGGCTGTATTCTGATTCAGAGATGGCCAGTCCGGCAATAAAAGCCCCCAATGCCAGGGACAACCCGACCTGGGCAGTCAGAAAGGCGGTACCAAAGCCGACAAAGATGATGGTCAGGATAAACAGTTCACGGCTTCTGGCCCGAACAACCTGATGAAAGATCCAGGGCACGGCAAAACGGGCACTAAAATGGGAGATCACCACCACCAGCAGCGCCTTGGCGGAAACAATCACAATCCCGGTTAGGCCATCCCCTGCCCCTCCCAAAAACGGGGTAAGCAGCATCAGCGGCACCACACAGAGATCCTGGAAGATCAGAATCCCAAGACAGGTCTTGCCGTGGGGAGAGTCCATCTCGCCGGAGTCCATCAACAGCTTCATTAGAATGGCGGTACTGGAAAGGGAGACCAAAAAACCGAAAAAGACCGATTGTTGCCACGAAAATCCCAGGGCGATCCAGAGCAGTGCCACCGCGCCAATGGTCACACCAACCTGCAGCCCACCGCCCCACAACACCAGGTGCCTGATCCGCAGCAACTCTTTCAGCGAAAATTCAATCCCGATGGTGAATAACAGCAGCACCACCCCTATCTCAGCCATCTGCTCAACCTGATGGGTATCCTTGATCAACCCCAGCGCATAGGGACCGGCCACAATGCCGGTACAGAGGAATCCAATGATGGAAGGGAGCTTGAACTGCCGAAACAACACCACGGTTACCAGGGCAAGGCCAAACAACAGCACCAGATCTTTTAACAGACTGAACTCCACCTTTCACCTCCAGCGGTTTACATAGGCTACCAGATCAAACCTGCGTTAGCAGCTATCTTACCCCAGGTACCAGAACTTGCCAAACACCGGGCGTTCGCCCCAGGCCCGGCCATGCACACCGCAGACCGACCAGGCTATGCCGCAGCAACCATTGGGATCATCGCCATCAAGGAAATAGCATCCAGATGCACTACCGTACTGATCGCCTTTTCCGGTGTCTCAGACCACGCACGCAGCTGGATCAGCTTAACTGCCGGAACGGAACTGCTGCTTGATTTCTCTGTAGTATGGCACCATCCTTTTCAGGCATTTTCCAACGCTTTCTTTGTCCGATGGGTCGCCACCGCATTCCAGGGGTCATCAGGCCAGGGATGCTTGGGATACCTGCCCCGCAGCTCCTTGCGCACCTCCTGGTAGCCCCGTCCCCAGAATCCCCGCAGATCACGGGTAACGGCCACCGGCCGGCCGGCCGGTGAAAGCAGATGCACCAGCACCGCCCTTCTGCCACGGCAGATCAAGGGAGACTCGGCCAGACCGAACAGTTCCTGCAGCTTAACTGACAAGACCGGCCCTTCATCGGCCGTATAGTCCAGACGAACATGACGGCCACTGGGTACAGCCAGCTCAACAGGCACAACAGAATCCAGCAATTGTAACGACCTCCAGCCAAGAAGCTCCTGTAACAGAGTGAGTATTGCCAGTTGCCCCAGCTCCTGTTGGGAACGCAGACCGGATAGCCGGCTTGCCAGCCACTGTTCCGGGTGTTCAGACAACCAGGTGTCAGACAGGTCAGGCCAGCCCTCCTCCGGCAGCAGGCGATACGCCAGCATTACCCGGGACTGCAGTTGCCGGGCCGTATCCGACCAGCCCAGCAGCCCTACCCCCTGACAACGCACTTGTTCCAGTAACAATGCTGTTGCCTCGGCATCGTCGGCCACAACCTGGCGCGAAGAGAGTACAACCGCCCTGATCTGTTCCTGCTCCGTTGCAGAGACCCGCGCAGCGGCCTGATCCCAGTTGACTGAGCGCTGCCGGATAATCAGCTGCGGCACGGTCTGACGCAGCTGGTCAACAGTTATTGCTGCTGATTGATGAATGACCCCTTCAGCGCCATCGCCCCCATCCACCTGCAGGGCCACCAGCAACTCTGCCTGGCTGTTCCTGCAGACAGCACCACGGCCAGACGCCAGCAGGTAGCGTCCTTCGTCCCCCGGACGCCGCCTGGCGATCCGGTCCGGCCAGGCCAGGATCAAGAGCGGGGCGCGCACTGCATCAGTAGACGGCTGGATGCCGCGCTCCCTTCGTCCCCCCATCAATTGCAATAGCTGTTGTTCTGTTTGTTCGATCGCTGTCAGGGCCGATGGACGGTTTGAGAGTTCTGCCGCCAATCTGCAGGCCGCGGGCAGCAGTTGCAGTTCCTGGCCGGCAATCAGCAGCCTGGCCAAACGCGGATGGAGCGGCAGACGCACCATGCGCCGCCCAAGCCTGGTTATTGCACCATTCCGGTCCAGAGCCCCCAGCAGTTGCAACAACACTCGTGCTGCTGCCAGATGTGCTGCAGGCGGTTGATCAAGCCAGGCCAGCTCTTCTGGCGTCGCCCCCCAGGCAGCCAACTCAAGTACAAGTGGCGCCAGGTCTGCGGTCAGTATCTCTGGTGGAGTAAACGGTGTCATGGCCTGAAAGCTCTGTTCACCATAGAGACGATAACAGACCCCCGGGCCGGTACGGCCCGCCCTGCCGGTACGCTGCAGGGCGGATGCCCGGGATGCCCGCACCGTCACCAGCCGTTCAAGGCCGGTGCCCGGATCAAACTGCAATCGCCTGGACAACCCGCTATCCACCACAATCTGGACGCCATTGATGGTCAGACTGGTCTCGGCAATATTGGTGGCCAGCACCACCCGCCTGCTCGTTCCCGGCTGAATAGCCTGTTGTTGCTGCACAAAGGGAAGATCGCCATACAAGGGGCAGATCATGCCATCAACACTGCCATCCAGTTCACGCTGGACAGCCCTGATCTCACTGCTGCCGGGCAAAAAGGCCAGCAGGTCCCCAGGATTGTCACGCAGGGCCAGCCTGATAGCCCCGGCCATCTGCCAGGCCAGCGACTGTTGCCGGCTTGCGGCAGGGAGATAACGCACATCCACGGCAAAAGAACGGCCCTCTGACGATAGGATCGGGGCATCTCCCAGCAGCTTCGCCAACGGGGCACAATCAAGGGTGGCAGACATGACCAGCAGCTTCAGGTCAGGGCGCAGGGCAGCCTGGGCCTCAAGGCAGAGGGCCAGCCCCAGGTCAGCATGAATGGATCGTTCATGGAATTCATCAAAGATGATGCAGGCAACACCGGCAAGTTCAGGATCTTCCTGCAGACGACGGGTCAGAATCCCCTCCGTCACCACCTCAATCCTGGTTTGCGCTGACAGCCTGCGCTCGAAACGGATGCTGTAGCCAACGGTCTGTCCCACCTGCTCTCCCAGTGAGGCAGCCATATAGCGGGCAGCGGAGACTGCAGCAATCCTGCGAGGCTCCAGCATAATTATCCGGCCGTTACCCGGGGGGATGATCTTCAGTAACGCCAAAGGCACACGGGTAGTCTTGCCTGCTCCCGGCGGGGCAGACAGCACGATGTTGGCATGCGTCTGCAGGGTGGCAAGCAGTTGAGGCAGGACATGGTCAATCGGAAGGGTTCCTGATGTCATCTCCGTATGTCCTGTATTGGCGTTTGCCGGCCGGTCAGCAGGCGAATATCTGCAGGGACCGCCTTCCTGCAGCAGCAGGTATGAAAATGACAAAGCACTTTGCATAGCTCCATAGATAGCGTTATACTAATGCATATCCCCCCTCAATCAACAGATAAAACAAGTGAGGCCAGTGTCATGATGCAGCCCACCTTCAGCAATCAGAATGATGAGCGGCTCACCCGATCCATTGAGGGAAGTCTGAGCCTGATGTCACTCAGTGACCTGATTCAGTGGATTGAAGGCACCAAAAAGTCAGGGACACTGATTGTCACCAATGATGAGTATACCCGCCGCTTTTTCTTTCAGGACGGAAGGCTGATCTTTGTCTGGTGTGATCAGGAGGGTCAGCAGCTATATGATGCAATCCGGGATCAGTTCGGCCTCTCTATGGAACGGATCATGGAGGCCCTCAAGCAGTCTGAACAGCTGGGGATCTCATTTATCGGACTGCTCTCAAGTGAAGAAGGCATCCCACTTGAGCACCTGGGAGGACTGATCTCCACCCTGGCTGAACAATCGCTGACAACCTCCCTGGCCTGGCGCACCGGCTCGTTCCGTTTCAGCGATTTTCTCCCGGCTGCTGTCCTCTGCAGCCCGGTCAATATCAAACCGACCAAGGTTTTGCTGGACTCTACCGTTCAGATTGATGAGGCCCGCCTGATCGAGCTGGCAAGTCTTGACCCGGTGCTGAACGAGGTCTACGACCTGATCCGTAAAGGTGCCCTGGATATCCCGCCGCTGCCCACCGAAATGCAGCTCTTGATGGACAAGATCAACAGTCCGGGACTCACCATTGAGCAGATTATTGAATGCCTGACCGACCCGCTGCTGGTCTCCAAAATCCTGCGGGTCTCCAACTCGCCATTTTATGGCAGGCGCGGCAAGGTTGGCACCCTGCGCGATGCCGTGGTGTACATGGGCCTTAAATCGTTGATGAGCATTGTTACGGTCAACGCCCTCAGCGGCTTCTCGCCTCAGCATGCCGAAGAGATCGAGCAGATCCTGCACCACTCCATGATGGTAGGCATGATTGCCAAGCAACTGGCACGGGACATGGGAGGAAACCATGACCAGGCATTTGTCTGCGGACTGCTGCATGACATCGGCTGGATCGTGATGCTGGAGATGCTCTCAAAGTACGATCTCGACAAGGAAAAGCGGGATTACCTGATGCGGGTACACCACACCACCCTGGGGGCGCTGGTGGCCAAAAAATGGAATTTTTCTGAGGAGATACAAGAAGTCATCAAAAACCACCACCTACCGGAAAAAGCCGAGGCTCATCAGCAGCTGGTGCAGATTATCTATCTTTCCGATCAGCTGGCAAAGAACGAATCCCCGCTGCCGGATGATGTGGTCTCAGCATTGGCAGCCCATTCAAGTGAATGGGTAGCACCGTTTTCAGACCACCTTGAAGAGCTTGACCGGGAAATCGACAGCATCCTTTCACCGGGATAGACAGGGATCGCCGTCAGCCCCGAGCATCAGCCATAGATCGACTCAACGGTCTGCTTGACCTGCTGCACCAGCTCCGCCAACGACGCACGGAAGTCCGACAGCCGCCTGACCCCCAGGCCGCTCAACTGCCGTTCCAGCTCCAGCATATCAACACCATAGACCTGGCCTTCACGCTGTTCAGCATTTTCATATTTACAACAGAATCCGACGTTCAGACAGATCTGATCCGCAATATGGACAAGGCGGGTCAAGGCGGACATGCTGTCACCCTGCGGCCCATGGTGGTTCCTGATGACATCAATATAGACCTCAGGAAAGCGCCATTGCTCAGCCAACAGGGCCCCTACTTCAGCATGGCTGGTGCCAAAGACCTCCATCTCAGCCTGATAGAGATCCAACTCCCGCTCACGTGCCAGAACCAGCACACGGGTGAATTCGTCACGACGTTGCTGGCTGAGTATGACCTCCCCGATATCATGTAAAATACCGGCAATATAGGCCTGATCCTGTGGAATATCATCACTGAAAGAGGCAAGTTTTTTGGCTACCAGGCCAACACCAAAGGCATGTTCCCAGCAGTACTGCATCTTTAACGGAGTCCGGCTCTGTGAGTCCGTAAGCTCGAGAAAGCATGAGGTCAGAATGATTTCAAACACCCGCTGCGGTCCCAGATAGATCAGGGCCTGACGCACAGAGTCAATCTCCTGCAGCAGCTTGTAGAGCGGTGAATTGACAATCCTGATCACCCGGGCGGCCATAACCTGGTCCGCCAGCAGGATATCAGCCACCTCACCCATATCAACTTCAGATTCATTCAACAGCTGTATGGCACGTGAGGCCGCAGCCGGTACTGTGGGAAGGACTTTGAAGGTCTTCATGATAGCTTGGGCAGTGCTCAGCGGGGTCAAACTCATGGACATGTAAACTCCAGAAACCAGTCAAATCGTATTATTGTTCGTGCACTATAGCAGACTGTTAACGGTATTGAAAAGGGTAGTTTCGTTCCTTGACAGCCTCTACTGCGTCGGGTAGGGTACCGATTGATTAAAAAAGTGGAATTTAACCTGTTTTTGCTGCATAAACAGGCACGACTGTTCACGAAAGGCTGCATGTGCGGGTTATTGCCGGAAAAGCCAGGGGGATGAGGCTGAAAGCCCCCCGCGGAACCACGACGCGTCCCACCAGTGACCGTGTCAAAGAGGCACTTTTCAGTCTGCTGGACAGTGCTGGCCGTCTGGATGGCATGCGGGTACTCGATCTGTTTGCCGGAAGCGGTTCCCTTGGCATCGAGGCGCTTTCAAGAGGCGCAGAACAGGTCACTTTTATCGAAAAAGACCGGCATGCCCTTGAGTCATTACGTCTGAATCTGGGACATACCGGTTTCAGCGATCGTGCCGAGGTGCTACCTTTTGACTGTCTGCAGGCCCTTGAACGCCTTGTGCGGCAAAAGGTCTGTTTTGACCTGATACTGCTGGACCCCCCCTACCAGGCGGGATTGCATCAAAAGGTGATTGAGCTGGTGGGGTCGGCACTGCTTGCTGCAGGCGGTCTGGTGGTTGCAGAAGCGTCAGCACGCACGCCGCTACCTGAACGGATCGGCCCCTGTAACCGCTCGGACCGACGGATCTACGGCGATACCGCCCTTGAACTCTACACCATGGAGCAACGCCATGCCCCATAGCCGCATTGCCATCTACCCCGGCTCTTTTGACCCGATTACCTATGGTCATCTTGACATCATCCAGCGCGGACTGAAGATCTTCAAACATGTGATCGTGGCTGTTGCGCGCAACTCCCAGAAAAATGCCCTGTTCAACATCGATGAGCGGGTTGACCTGATTAAAACCGTCCTGAAGGACGAACCACGGGTCTCCGTTGACACCTTTACCGGCCTTCTGATAGATTATGTAGCTTCAAAAGAAGCCCATGTCGTCATCCGGGGGTTGCGGGCCATTTCCGATTTTGAGTATGAATTCCAGATTGCCCAGATGAACAGCACCATTGGCCGCGATATTGAGACCCTGTTTATGATGACCTCGGTTCAGTACGGCTATCTCTCGTCATCAATAGTCAGAGAGGTCTGCTCACTGGGGGGCCCGGTTGACAGCTTTGTACCACCGGAAGTAAAAACTGCCATGCAGCAGAAATACGGTTTAAACCGATAATGTTTGTTTCAAACATCACCAATCAGCCTAAGGAGGCAACATGAAACTCGCAGATCGCGTTAACAAAATCCAGCCATCCCCTACCCTTGCCATCGATGCCAAGGCCAAGGCCCTTAAAGCCCAAGGGGTTGACGTAGTTGGTTTCGGGGCCGGTGAGCCCGACTTTGACACCCCTGAAAATATCCGCGAAGCCGGCAAGAAGGCTATTGACGCCGGTTTTACCCGCTACATGCCGGTTGGCGGCGCCGATGACCTGAAAGACGCCATCATCGCCAAGATGAAGCGGGATCATAATCTGGAATATACCCGTGACGAGATCTCCGTAGCCTGCGGTGCCAAGCACACCCTGTACAATATCTCCCAGGCCCTGATCCAGGAGGGTGATGAAGTTATCATCCCCGGTCCGTACTGGGTTTCCTACCCTGACCAGATCGTACTGGCCGGCGGCACACCGGTTTTCATCATGACTGACGAGTCTACCGGATTCAAGATCACCCCTGAGCAGCTTGACAAGGCGATCACCCCCAAGACCCGCTACCTGATCCTGAACTCACCCTGCAACCCGACCGGTTCCACCTACAGCAAAGAAGAACTGGCTGCGCTGGGTGAGGTACTGCTGAAGCATGAGCATGTGCTGGTTGTTGCCGATGATATCTATGAGCGCCTGATCTATGACGGCCTGAGCTTCTACAATATTGCCCAGGTGGTACCGGCCCTGAAATCACGGACCATTGTGGTCAACGGAGTTTCCAAGACCTACGCCATGACCGGCTGGCGGATCGGCTACGCCTGTGGCCCCAAAGAGCTGATGGGCGCCATGACCAAGATGCAGTCCCAGTCAACCAGTAACGCCACATCAATTGCCCAGAAGGCCGCGGTTGAGGCATTGAACGGTCCTCAGGAGCCGGTTGCCGCCATGTGCGTCGAGTTCGAGAAGCGCCGTACCTACATTGTGGAGCGGCTGAACGCCATGCCAGGTGTTTCCTGCTTCAAGTCAAACGGCGCCTTCTACGTCTTCCCCAACTTTTCAGGGGTATACGGCAAGACAACGCCGGGCGGCAAAAAGATCGAGACCTCTTCCGACTTTGCCGCTTACCTGCTGGAAGAAGCAAAAGTGGCCCTGGTTCCCGGTGTCGCCTTTGGTGATGACCGCTACGCCCGCCTTTCCTACGCCATCAGCATGGAAAACATCAAAAAGGGAATGGATCGCATTGAAGAAGCGATCAAGAACCTGAACTAGTTCATCAAAAAGGGGACGCTTCTGCGTCCCCTTTTTTTACCCGTCATGAGGCCGGCTATGATCACCAAAGATATGATTATCGGCGATATCATCAGGCAACACCCTGCCACGGTTCAGGTCTTTGCCCGCCACGGGCTGGAATGCTATGAATGCCAGATAGCCGACCTGGAAACACTTGAACATGGGGCCGGGCACCACAAGCTTGATATCGAGGCCCTACTGGAAGAACTAAACCGTACCGTCATCACTCCTGCCTGATTTACCGGAGCCGCCATGAGCGATTTTGATCAATACCTTGAGCATTTTCCTGTCGGGTTGAAGGTCAACGTCGGCATCCCGGTGCCCGGTGGCGACACGTTTCATGACTGGGCCATCATCCACTCCATTGATGAAGACCTGGTTTCTCTCCAGCTCTCCCGCGACACACTCCCTGCAGGCGTCAAGCTCTTAGTCGGCACCATCCTGGATATCCGGACCGGCAACGAGGTCTCCGGCTACTCATGCCGTGCCATCATCGTTACCGAGGGTTTCAGACGCGAAGTACTGCTGAGGCTGATCGGTGAGATCGTCTCCTCTGAGCTGCGGGAGTTCTACCGGATTGACGCCTTCCTGCCGATCAAATACTTCATCAGCAGTGAACAGAGCGAAGTAAAACTGAAGGTCGCCTGGAAAGAGAAGCGGGAGGCGCGCCTTGCAGCGGAAATGGAGCGCAGACAGCAGGAAAAAAAACCCTGGGAACGCCTTCGGAAAGCCCCTCACACCGAAGAACTCCCCTCAGAAGAACTGGGCGATGAGGGCAACTGGGAGGATAGCGGAGAAGGCCTTGAACAACCTGATCAAGGCGAAGATGACAGCAGGGATCACAGCTGGGATGATGTCATCCCACTGGCTGCAAACATCAGCGGCGGTGGTGTCCGGATGCTGTTACACCACAAATTTGAAGAGGGCACCCTGGTACCGCTTGAGATTTTTCTGCCTAGCGAACCAGAGCCACAGATAATCGATGCCGTTTGTGTTGTTGCCTTTGCCAATGAAAACTATGCTGCCAGCAAGCAGTTCAACCGCACCAGCTACAACACCGGGCTCAAGTTCAAGTTTATTGAAGAACGAGAGCGGGATGCCATTGTCAGCTACATCTCAAATGTCCAACTGAAACGTATCAGACAGATGCGGGAGCACTATCTCTTCCGCAGTGGTCCGGAAGCCCCCCAGCCTGATGTCACCCCGGAGCAACGGCTGAAGCTGTTGCTCAAAACTATCCTCACCGTTGGCATTGTTATCATTGCCCTGATCGGCCTGACGATATACTTCAAAAATTACGCAGAAAACCGGCCCAAAAATGAGATTGAACTGATCTTTGAAAAGGGATTTAGCGAATATCTCAAGAAGATCGGAAGATCCCCTTCCCAAGGTCAATAGGTTGATGGCGTTTTACTGCCAGCCCAGAACCTGATACCCCTTCTCATACAGGCAGAGCTCAACGAACCGCCTGAATACAGGAGAGTCCTCAGGGGCTTTTATGGCGCTGCTCACCAACGCGGCAGTGCCACCGGCGGCAGCACCAATCAGCCCTCCCCGCAAGGCAGATCCGGTAATGGCACCAACCACGGCACCGGTCGCACCACCGACAAGGGCCGACTTACCGGTTTTTGCAGCAACCTCCTCAGCCAGGCGCCCTTGTGTATCAGCTTCTTCAGCCAGCTTCAGGCAGCTATCAATCTCCTGACGTGCCTTTTCCGCACCTCCAGACCGATACAACTCATTGGGATAGAGTACCGGCCTTTTTGCCGCACAACCGGTACCTAACAGGATAATCATAACCATTACGGCAAGTATGTTTTTATCCATCGCCGCCTCCCATTTTGCTGTAAAAAACTCTAGCACGAAAAAAGGCCGCCCGACAATATCGGACGGCCTTTCTCTCACACTGACAAGCGGTGTTTTACTTCTTTTTCTTCTTTGCAGCCTTTTCTACCGAACGGCCGCCAACCTGCATTGGGTCGCCTTTGTAGCCCAAAGCAGCCCAGTCCATCCGCTTGGCACCCATGTGGCACTCACCGCACTGCAGTGCCTGCTCTTTCGGAGCAACCTCATGAGGAGCTGCCAACCAGGCAACTGTCTTAACAAACTGGAACTTGCCACTGTAGGGCAGGCCAAGATCCTGACCGCCATCTTTCAGCGCTTTTTCCCAATCATAGTGCTTCCAGAGAGACTCATACTGCTGGAAGGTATTCAGGTACTTGAACTTGGCATCCATCGGCTGGCTACCTTCGTAGAACTTGTAAGGATAAATCTTGGCAGTCTTGTCCTTGATGTCGCCAACCGGCTTGATCATAACCACCGGCTTGGAAGGATCCTTGATCTTATCACCAACCATATAGCGTTCCATAGAGCCGTTATACCAAGCATAAGTAGGAACATAGTTCATGTTCCACTTGAAAGTGCCTTTTTTCTTCTGGAAGGTTTCTTTATCAAATTCTTCCTTAGGTTCAATATGCTTGCCGGTATCAGACCACCACCAGCCAACTTTGGTAGCCTGACCGCGGGAAATAGTAGGAATATGGCAGGTCTGGCAAGCTACAGAAGCGGTATGCTTGTCAAGGATAACCTTGTTCTTTGACTTCTGGTGGGGGGCTTTAGCACCAGTATGACAATCAGCGCAGTTTACACGGGCATCGTAGTGAGCCATCATGCTGGAAGCGCCAGCGATCTTGTGATCCTTGGTCTTATGGCAATCCTGGCAGAGTAGACCGGCACCGCCTTTTTCCTTCTTGGCCATGTGAACATCTGCATTCTTGTCGGCAGCCAGCAAGGTTGAATCAAGCCCCGGTGACTTAACGGCATCACCACCACCACCGTAGAAGTGGCAGTAACCGCAGTTCTGCAGAGTCGGCTTACCAACTGATTTTGCTGCCTTATCCAGGTCCATGGAGCCTTTTTGAATGGCCTTCATATCAATATCGCAGCCAACAGCAGCACGCTCATAATTGCCCTTTTGGGCATGGCAGACAAGACAGTCTACACGGGTTTTATCATTATGATCAAACTTGCTACGGGTCCAACCATAACCGGCATGGCACTTGCCGCAGGATTCCATCGGTTTGGCATCCTTACCGTTAAATACCGTGGTGCAGAAGGAGTTGATCATATTAAACTTACCATACTCCTTGGTGCTCTTCTCCATCCCCTTGACATGGTTAGGAGTACCCTTCCAATTCCAGTGAGTGGTCTTCATGAAGTCTGTCGCCTGCTTGTCGTGACACTCAAGACACTGTTTAGTCACGTCCTGACCTTTTGTAAAAGGTCCTTTGACGAAGTCCGAGTGATCAACCCCGGCAAACGCCATGGATGCAACCAGAAGCAGTGCGGCTGATGCTGCAGCCACAACCGTCCGTACACCTTTCATACCCATTCCCCTTTCGTTCTTCCTGCGTATAGTGAGCCCGACACCGTGTCGAGCATGGCATATAGAACCGCTGTATAAGAACATATCTATATCTTGATGTCAACAATCTGTATACAGCGACAAAAGACCATTAAAGTCCGTTTTAACAGGCTTTTTTAGTATTTTTTAATCTAACAAGCATCCATGCGACCAGTCCAATCCCCAGCGCCAGGGTCATCAGAAAAAAGATTAACGGTGACCACTGTACCTGTACCGGCACAGTGGTCGGGTCAAAATAGGGGGCCAAGAAATTGCCTCGAACAACATCACGCATAAATGACATGACATAGACCAACGGCAGGGTCAGCCAGACAGTAGGCAGGACCAGCTGCTTGAAACCGGTTAGCAGCGTTGCCACAGCCAACAGCACACCGATTACCAGCAAGGCTGTTGCAATAGGACTTCCCCCCATAAACCGTAACATGGTTGCCTTGGGGAGAGACAGCAGAAACCAGGTTCCGACGCCAAGTTGCAACAGCGTCAACCATGTAAAAAGCTGCATACCCAGTTTCCGGCCCACCTCGGAGACTTCAGGGGTAGACTTCAACAGTGTCGTTGAATACAACGCGGTAAACAGGCCGCCCACAGCGAGCGAGCCGGTAATAATATGCAGATAGCGAGGCATCAAGGTTGGGTCAGCCAGATTCAGCAGGGTACCGCCAGGAGTGGCAAACCAGCGACTCCAGCTGGCTGGTGCGATCATCATGCTCATATTGTTGGAAAAGATAAAGCCGACTGTCAGCAACAGCGCCAACACTACCAGCAGTACGAACATGGCCAGATTACCCAGCTTTCTAAAACTGAAGTCATAGATGTAGGTCAGATAATAGGCAACGATCAGGATCGGAATCACCGCTAGCCAATACAGCCCCATTAATACGGTGCTTGAGTACAGCAGATGACCGTAAATCACGTTGACAAACAACAACGGGGCTACCCCCAGATTGACGGTAAAAGCAACGAGAAACGGCAACGCCTTGGCCAATTGATGGGAAAGCTCATGGTATGCCCGTCCTGGATACAGATGGCTGATAAAGGCCACCAGTCCGGCCCCCAGCATGGCATTCATGGCAAACAGGTGCAGGGGAAAGGTCAGCATTAGAAAAAACTGAAACCAGCCATTCGGGGCGGTTAAGGTGTCAGCAACGGGAATCAGGCTTGCCGGACTCATTGGGCACCTCCTGTGTATTTAGCCAGATAGTCAGACAGAAAATCTTTTTCAACAGCGGTTCCCGAATAATCCGGCATGGCTGGATTGAGCGCCGACAGCTTATCAAGGGCAGAACGAATCTTCTTCTTTGGCCAACCGGCCATCTTTGGCTTGATCTGATCAAGACTGTGGCAGGCTGCACAATTTTCCTCGTACAAGGTGGCCCCCTGATCCTTGACAGAAGAATCGGTGCCTGGGTTATTCAGACTGAACAGATAGCCGGCCACTGCATCTTTGTCAGGAGCAGGTGCATTATAATCCGGCATGGCGGGGTTAAGGGCCGGCAGTTTATCCAGTGCTGCACGTATCTTTGCCAGTTCCCAACCCTTCATCTTAGGTTTGATACTTTCGGCACTATGGCAGGCAGCACAGTTCTCTTCGTACAGAACAGTGCCGCGATCACCAACAGCGCCACCATCATCCGCCAATGGTTTTTTATGCAGCCCTGCAGTCAAGTAGGCAGCCAGCGCCTTCAACTCGCTCTCATTTCCCACAAAAGGTGGCATGAAGTAGCGCTTCTCATGAATGGTAGCCAGATACTTACGCATAGCACCATAGCTCATGTTTTTAGTGCGGCTGACAATATCATTGTTAAAACCACTCACACTGTGACAGGCAAAACACTGGTGCAGAAACAGCTCACGACCTGCCTCAAGCCGATTGGCTTCGGTAATTTCCTTGTGCTGTACCCATTTGGCATTTTTTAAAAAGCCTTCCTGATTGATCCGCTCCACCTCTTTTTTAAGGATACCATTGGAGTACATCACCTCATTGATGACATAAGGGCGCCGGGCTGCCTCCCGTGTCCACTCAAAAGCCCCCATGTATCCCATGGCTGCAATCATCACAATCACAATCAAACTACGGATACGAGCCTTGGGATTCAAAAGAATCAGTGTAATTAGAAGCCCCGCCAGGGCAGCCAGGGAAAAGGCACCCACAGTAGTTGCACGGGCAATGGTGGGTGAAGCACCACCGACAAGGCTGCGCGCCTTGTCGGGCAGCACCGAGATATACCACCAGCCAGCCGGTACCGACAGGATCAGCGACACCAGCGCCCAGACACCTGAATAGCGGATCATCCGGTGTCTGGCCGCTTCATCCTTCAGGAAGGTGGCGGTCAGAAAGCCATAGCAGCCGGCCAGCATAAAGCTCATAAAGCTGCGGAAAAACAGTGAAGGCCAAAAGGTGGGGTTAAAAAAGCCGGACCAGAAATTACTGTTGCTGATCCAGGTTCCGGGGGTCAGCATGAAGTCGATGATACCGTTAATCAGGAACAGACTCATCCAGGCAGCGCCGAAATAGATCCAGCCGATGGTCTGATGCGTCCGGTCGTCCATCTTGCCAAAGGCATAGAAGTAGACAAACAGGGCCACGATCTCCACCAGAAAAAAGACCCATTCTGCTGCCCAGCCAAACACAAAGGTATGGATCAGCAGCGAGGTGGCAGCGGGGTGGATCAAAGAGATCACAAACCAGATGGCAACACCGGTCAGACCGCCAAAGACCATGGTCAGCAACATAAAAAACTTTGTATGCTTTTTGACAAAGTCCATGATTGCCTGACTCTTTTCCTTGATAGCCTTACGCTCGGCCATGACCAGATAGAGCCCGCCCCCCACCGCAAAATGGGAGACAAAGACATGCACAATAGCCACCAGCGCGATCAGCAGACCGCCACCAAACGTCGGAACAAACCAGACCGGGTAATTCATGTCTGCCCACCTCCTGTGATAGCTGCCGCGATAGATGTTGCTTCAAGATCTACTGCAAGCTGATTACCGTCCGCCATCCGCTTTAATGTTCCACTACCGGCAACCAGTTCGGTATCTCCCAGCACAATGCTGTAACGGGATTTGAGCTTGTCAGCCCGCCGCATCTGGCTTTTCAGGCTTTTTCCCTCGCAATCGGTCTCCACCCAGAATCCTTGGTCCTGCAGGGCTGCCATCAGACGAAAACCTGCTGTCCGGGCGGCATCTCCCATGACGGCAATAAAGAGATCCGGCGTTTTTTCAAAACTGCGGTCGCCAAGCAATAATGCCACCCGCTCCACCCCAAGGGCAAAACCGATACCAGGTACCGCAGGCCCGCCAAGCTGTTCCACCAGGCCGTCATACCGCCCGCCGGCTGCCACCGCTGACTGAGCACCCAGCAGGCCGGTTACCAGTTCAAAGGTGGTACGGGTGTAGTAATCAAGTCCCCTGACCATACGGGGATTGAGACTGAACGGCACCTCTGCAGCTGTCAGATAATTTTGAACCATGCTGAAATGCTGATCACACTCATTGCAGAGATGTTCGACCATGGCAGGGGCACCTTGCGTGGCCTCGATACATCCCGGAACCTTGCAATCCAGAGCCCGCAAGGGGTTGGTCCCCTGGCGGCGACGACAGTCCTCACAGAGCGCTTCCTGGCGTTCTGCCAGGAAGGCCACCAGGGCTTGCCGATAGGCCGGACGGCAGGCAGGGCATCCCAATGAATTGATCTGCAGCCGCGGCTCGGTCAAGCCGAGCTCATGAAACAGACGGCTGACCATCAACAGCACCTGGGCATCAATCAGCGGGTCCGCAGCACCGGTCACCTCGGCACCGATCTGATGGAACTGACGGTAACGGCCTTTCTGGGGACGCTCGTGGCGAAACATGGGGCCCATATAGTAGAGTTTGTTGATACTATCCAGGGCATACAGTTTATGCTCGATCAATGCCCGCATCACGCTGGCGGTTCCTTCAGGCCGCAGGGTCAGACTGCTGCCCCCCTTGTCCATAAAGGTATACATCTCTTTTTCGACAATATCGGTGCTATCACCAATGGAACGGCAAAACAGCTCGGTTTTCTCAACAATCGGCACACGGATCTCGTTAAAACCGTAGCGTGCAAAGACCTGCCGTGCCGTCTGTTCAATAAACTGCCAAAGCCCTGATTCTGCAGGCAAAAGATCATTAAACCCCTTGATACCGGTTATGCTCATCGTTGCTCCTTAGAGTACTCCGCCGCCAGCCAGCGGACTGATAATACGGTAAACACAGTTCTTTCCCGAGGCCTTGCCGGCGTACATAGCCTTGTCAGCCATTGAAAGCAGTTCCTCAAGTCCCGTGGTGTCTTCCGGGTAACAGGCCAGTCCCAGACTGGCGGTCAATTGAATCTGGTAGCCTTCTTGGGAGAGAAAGCTGTGTTTTTCAATCATCCGCCGGATACGCTCACCGACGTAATGAGCCGTTTCAGCCCCGGTCTCCACAAGTATGATAGTATACTCATCGCCGCCGTAACGGATCACCACATCAACCTCACGGACCGACTTTTTCAGGAGTGCCCCCAACTCCTTGAGCAGGTTACTGCCCACCAGATGGCCATAGGTATCGTTGACCCCTTTGAAATTGTCCAGATCAAGAAACACTACCGACAACTGGGTGGAATAACGATCGGCCCGTTTGATTTCACGTTCCAGGGCAACCTTCAGGTAGCGGTAGTTGAACAGGCCGGACAACTCATCGATATACAGCAGGTCCCTGGTGGAGGTAAAACGCAGGGCATTGTCCAGGGCACGGGCAGCATGTTCTTCAAGAAAGTTGATATTGCGCTCATTCTTGATGGCTGGCACAACCTGATGAGGGTCATTCAGGAGAATCACCATGCCGGGGCAGCTGCTTCTGATGGTGAGCGGAAAGAGTATTGCCTCCCGAAGATCGGCCTGGTCAAGTTCTGCGTGCCCTGTTGGCAGCAGAATCCGGATCGGCTGCCCTTTGCGGGAAACCCGTTTGCGATAGGAGGAGGCCAGCAGCTTGTCCAGCAATGAGCCGGTTGCAGCATCAAGCCCCTTGAGCTCTTTGATAACAAACTCGCCTTCCAGTTGCACCATGCCAATGCCGCGGCTCACACCGGCCTCACGTGCCAAGGCATCAACCGCGAGGTGACAGACCCCCTCCAGATCCAGACAACTGGACAAGGTCTGGCTGGTCTGCAGGAGGCCCAGCATGTTACGCAACTCGACATTCTCATCCAGCAGACGACGTTGTTCCATACAAAGTCGTACGGCATGCAGAAGCTCGTCGGAGTTGATCGGTTTTAGCAAATAATCACGGGCACCATGTTTGAGGGAAAAGAGCGCCGACTCCAGATCAGCATTGGCAGTTACCAGGATAACATCAATCGAGGGGTCTTGAGACTTTATCTTGACCAGCAGTTCCAAACCGGAAATACCCGGCATGGTCAAATCCGTTACCACCAGGCCGAAGCGGGAACAATCCAGCTGATCAATCGCCTCTTCGCCGGAACAGGCCGTTGTGACACTGTAGCCAGCCTGCCGCAACAGGTCGGCATAGAGTTCCCTGAAAAAACGATCATCTTCGACGATCAGTATTTCATCCATCAAATGGGTTGTCGGCATCAGAGCTGGCACCTGGGACGCATGTTTATTAATTATAATTTATTATCGCAGCTGGTTGCTGGCTGTCAAAGCAAAACGTCTGATTGCGCTCACCAATCCATTTTCCGCCACAAGCGGTCCAACCGTAGAGCGCTGTCCATCGTAGAGCAGCTGAATGCTCCCCTGCTGGTCGGTACGATAGAGAGCAGCCCCCTGTTGCCTGATTCTCTCCAGCGTCTCGTCTGCCGGCAGGCCGAAACTGTTACCCGCTCCAGCTGATATCACCGCAACCTCCGGTCTGATCCGTCGCAGAAACTGCTCCCCTGTAGCAGTTTTACTGCCATGGTGTCCAACCTTGAGTACGGTTACCGGTCCAATCCCTTGCTTCAACAACGTCTCTTCAACAGCAAAACCGGCATCGCCCATCAGCAGGGCACTGAAACCAGCCTGCTGGAGCTGCAGCACCAATGAATCGTCATTATTGATCTTCCCGGGCGTTCCCCCCTGCGGTGATGCCAGGACAGAAACCAGCACCCCCTGTCCCACCTGAAGACGATCTCCCTGATGCAAAATCCGCGCAGCTGTCTTCTGGTGCGCTAACGCCTTAAGCAGACGCTGATAGTCAGCCCCTTGACCGCTGCCTTCTGTCTGCCAGTACTCCCTCACCCTGAACTGTTCCGCAACGGCAGGCAAGCCTCCCAGATGGTCAGGATGGGGGTGACTTAAGACCAGGATATCAATCTGTTTAACCTTCAGACCATGCAAGGCAGGCACCAGATATCGTTCACCGAAATCCCGGCCGGTATCCCGCAGGTAGCCGCCACCATCCACCAGCATGGTACGCCCGTCAGCCAGTTGAATCAATGTCGCATCCCCCTGCCCCACGCTCAGAAACGTCATCCTGAGCTTCCCATCCGGTACAGGAGCAGGCCAGAGGTGTACCAGCAACAGGGCAACCAGCAGCAGGCTGCCGAGATACATCCTGACCCGACGGCTGTTCACAAAGCCAAGTACCGCAAGCAAGGCAATGGTTATCACCAGATCTGTATTGCCGACACTGAAACTATGGAATACCGGAACCCGGGCAATCCACTGGACAAACATGTTGCTCAGCTGTACCAACCAGCCGGTAAACATCAGCACCAAAGCGGCACACGACGGCATGAAAAATGACAGGGGAACTGCTACTGTTGCCAGAACCGTTGCACCGTACCCGAGTAGTGGCACCACCACCAGATTAGCGGCGATTCCGGTAAATGAAACCTGATGGAATGAGGTAAGTACCGGTGCCATGGTTGCAAGCACAGCTGCCAGAGAGGCAGCCAAAAACAGTACCGGCATGCGTTGCCACTCCTGCGTTAACAGATGTTCAACAGGCGCAGTCAGGACTGGTGTCAGGACAAGCAATCCCCACAGAGACAGGAATGAAAGCTGAAACGAGAGATCAAACAGCACCCCCGGATCGTACAGCAGCAGTGTAAAGGCGGCCAAGAGAAGTGCATCCAGAAGTTCCACTTCTCGCTCACTCCAGGCTGCCAGTACCACCACCGTGACCATAAACACCGACCGTGCAGTAGCCGGTGCCCCACCGGTAAAAACCAGATACAGCAGCATAACCGGCAGCGTTGACAACAAGACAGCTCTGCGGAGATCCAGCTGCAGGGCTAACCATTCCCACCGCAGCATCAGCCACCTCAGTACGATGACCCAGACCGCAGTCACCACCCCGACATGGAAACCGGAAACGGATAGTATGTGGGTAACACCAGCCCGCGTGTAGGCAGCAGCCAGATCTGATGGCACCTCCTGCTGATTACCGGTTGCCAGGGCAAGTACGACGCCACGCTGAGCAGCGTCAGGCAGAGACTGCCGGATAAACTCCTGACTACGCAGGGCCAGACTGTCTATGCTACGCCGCCATGACGGTCTGGCAGCCCCACGCATCAGGACAACCGATTCGGCATCAGCTATCCAGGCCGTTGCGTCGATGCCGCGCAATGCCAGATACCGGCCGTAATCAAATTCGCCGGGCAATCCGAGCAGCCGTGGAATCCTGATCTTTACCGGACAACGAATCCGGTCACCGGTCAGCCAGTTTCCACGCCCCTTTGCAATGGTTAGCAACAGAGAGCCGCTCGTGACCGTCTCTGTGCTATCGGTAAAGACCCGCTCAACCTGCAGCTCTATCCGTTCTCCTTCAGGCAGGATGGTTGGACGTCGCACGACTATCCCCTCAACCATCAGCTGCTTGCCCTCGTACCCGGCGATTCCTGTCCTGACATTCCTGCTGTCCAGCCTGGGAGCCAGGGCAGCCATCCCCCAGCTCATCCAGAACAGTGCCAGCAGACAGCTAAACAGCGTCTGCCCCCTGCGCGGCAGCGCAAAAACAAGTAAAAGCAATAAGACCACGGGAATCAATTTGGAAAAAGGAATAACCAACAGATACTCGGCCAGGCTGCCGGCAGCAAGAAAGACAAGCGGGATTACGAGCGGACGTTCAGGAATCATCAGTAAACACCATAATTAGGAAACAGTGTTATGTTAAGAATAACAAACATTTTTGTGGCACAGAGCTTGACAGGAGCAATTCATTAGCTACAATACCCTGCGTTGCCTGACATCTGCTGTCGGGACTGCTGCTAAATGAGGCACTTCGCAGGGGACTCCCCTGCCACTCCACATCGAGGGATCCCCATTATGTTTCTGCTGCCAAAAGGAAACCCGCTGGCCGAGAATGTCCCGATCTCAAAGTTGCAACTCCCTGAAGCATTGGAAAAGCTTAAAAACGGCAAACTGACCGGGTGTGCCATGTTTGACTTTCCAGCCGCTGACTGCGCCTTGGTGTATGACGAAGGCAAGCTGGTAACGGCCATTGTGCACCGCGAGAACAAAGAGATCAAGGAACAAGCAGCCCTGCAAGCACTGGTGGAGTTGATGCTGCTTGCCTCCAGCGGCACCTTCAGTGTGTATGCGCTCTCCAAGGACATCACCCTGGCGGTGATGGCATTAGCTGGTGGACAGGCTACCATTGACAGCCAGGAAATCAAGCTGATCGATTTTAAGGCGTTACTTGACCGGATCAAGACAGAACAAATGACTGCCACGCTCAAAATTTATACTCCTGAACGGGCCGGTCTGATCTTTTATCGCAGTGGTGCAACGGTCGGCTTCTTCCATGATGCCTCAAGTGCTATTGAAACCTCAGCTGGCGAGGTTCAACAGATTGCAGGCCTGCCTGGGGCCCGTGTTGATCTGCGGGTTCTTGCCGAAAATGACGGTTTTGTGCTTGATCTGGCTGGATTGGTTGATATCCGTTCACTCTGGGAAGCATCATCAGGTAACATCTTTGCCACCACTCCGGTATCATCTACACCGGTTTCAGAGCCAGCGGCCATTGCCTCCAAAATTACCGCTGCCGACCTTGAAACTGCAATCATAGACCTGGCCAACCAGTACATCGGCAAACTCGGGCGGACACTGGCAGAAAAGGAATTAATGAACATCGGTGGAGCTTCTACACTCACTGATCCGGATAAGCTGCAGGAACTGCTTGCCGCAATAGAAAAAGGTTCAAAAATGCTGGCCAGCGCCAATAAGATTAAAGAGATGAAAGAAGCCATCTCAAACCAGGCAGCACAACTCTAATTTAATTCCGCCCAGCGCAGATTTCGAGGAGGCGTTATGGATTTAACAGGTTTTTTTCAGGCTTTAACATCGATTTTCCCCTTTTTACCCAAGATTTATAACAATGTAGTTATTGATTTTACCAGTCTTCTGCTGGTTTTCTTCTGGTTTGTGGCGGCAGCATTCAGCTTTTATTTCAGCCTCAACAACGCCCGAATCTGGACAAGCATCTCAATCGGTTTCTTCCTGCTCTTCTGGAGCCAGTCATACCAGCTGAACCCATGGAATGAAACATTTACCATCATGATTGCCATCCATTACATGATCGGTACTATTGCAATTCTGGTTATCAGCCTTGGCATTCAGGAATACTACGTTTTCACGCGAACACTTGAAATAACAGGTTCCAAAAAGACCATCTATATCGGTACGGTCCTGATTATCGCATTTGCAATTCTGGTTATCAGTCTGAACCCGAAACCGTCCCTCTACGTGCTGCGTAACTACCGGATGATGAACAACACCGTCTGGTTCTACCTCTGCATCATAAACATTTACACCATCTTCAAGATTTACAAGGAAATGAAGGACTCTCCAATTGCAAACGGTATCCTCTCCTTCGGCCTGGTCTTTATCTGCGCGCTGATCTGGAAAGGTGCCGGTCTTTACCTTATGATGTATCAGTGGGATAAACCCTGGCTTGACATCATCGAGTTTGATGGCATCTCAACCGACATCGCCATGCACCAAGGCAAGGTGGATATTGCCAAGTCGCTCTTCAATATCTTCAACTTCCTGACCAGTTTCTCGGTTGCCGGCACCTTTGCCTACCTGTTCAAATTGTTGCGCTAAACAGCTAAAAATACGTATAGCGGTATACAAAGAGGGGAGGACCACAACGGTTCTCCCCTCTTCATTTCATCCCCTACAATAATGTATCAGCAGCCTATTCGAACAACTCCTTACGGCGCTTTGCAAGATAACGCTTGATATCACAGGCAGTATCAAAGGCCAGCACCTTGCGGGCCATGGCCTGGCACAATCGCAATGAGTGTGAGCGCAGGGCCTGCTTAACCAACGGAATACTGGGGGCAGACAGACTAAATTCACGGATACCCATCCCCACCAGCAGCAGGGCGTTCAGTGGATCAGCCGCCATCTCACCACAGACTGACACCTTTTTTCCCATCTGCTGTCCAACGTCAGCAACCCGCTTGATGGCATGCAGCACTGCCGGGTGATACGGCTCATAATACTGCTTAACCTTGGCATTGTTACGGTCCGCTGCAAGCAGATACTGGATCAGGTCATTGGTCCCAATACTCAGGTAATCCACCTCTGCTGCCAAGCGGTCAATGATTTGTACCGCCGCCGGCACCTCCACCATGATCCCCATTGGGAGTCCGGCAGAAACATCATGCCCCTGTTGACCTAGTTCAGCAACCACCATATTCATAATCGACCTGATCCTGCGCACCTCATCAAGGCAGCTGATTAAAGGAAACATAATCGTTGCCTGACCAGCAGGGGCAGCCAGTAGGATACCTGCCAATTGCTCACGAAAGATCTCTTCTTCATCCAGCGAAACACGAATCGAGCGCCAGCCTAGAAACGGATTATCTTCATGGGGGTAGCTGAAATAAGGCAGCCCCTTATCACCACCGATATCAAGGGTACGGATATTAACCGGCTGCCCCGGAAACCCTTCCAGAATTTTACGATAGAGCGACGCCTGTTCTTCACGGTTGGGAAAGGTAGTGCGGGCCATGTAAGGAAACTCGGTCCGGTACAACCCGACCCCCTCGGCACCATTGGCAACGGCGGTCCTGACATCAGACACAAGACCAATATTAGCCCGCAGCAAAACCCGCATGCCATCGGTGGTTACTGCCGGCAAGTCCCGGAGCGGCTCAAGTTCTTTTAAACGGGTGGTATACTCCTTTTCAAGCCTCAGATACTCTTCACGAATCTGTTTTTCAGGGTTCAGGTAAATATGACCGGAAGTACCGTCAACGATCACCTGGTCTTTGACATTGGCGGCATGGAGCAACCCCTTTACCCCGACAACGGCGGGGATACCCAGGGATTTTGCCATAATGGCAGCATGGGAATAGATATTGCCTTTTTCCGTCACAATTCCCAGGATTTTATCATGATCCAGCATGGCCATGTCGGAGGGAAAGATATCCTCCGCAACGATGACCCGTTTTTCCTTCAATTTCACTCCGTCGTTCTCATTTCCTTCCAGAACATCAATGATCCTGCGGCCGATATCCTCCATATCAGCGGAACGTTCCCGGAGGTAAGGATCCTCCATGGCCGAAAAAACCTCGATATAGCCTTGGACAACCTCGTGTACCGCCCTGGTGGCACCGACCCCCTGATCAATCAGGTCACTTATCTTATTAAGGAAGCCCCGGTCTTCAAGGATCATCAGATGGGTGTGAAAGATTGAGGCATCATCCTCTGACAACAGTTCGCTGACACGTTTTTCCATATAGATTGTCTGGATAGTTACTTTTTCCAGCGCTATCCTGAATTTATGCAGTTCTTCCTCAACAGAGCCGACTTTGGCAACCTTGATCACCTTGTCGCTGAAACGGTCAAGAATATAGACCTTACCATGACTGAACCCGGGGGACACGGCAGTCCCTCCCAATGCACGGGTTTTTGATTTTGTTTCCGGCTGTTCTCGACCACCGTCACTCGGGCGGTGCGTCTTGAGGCGGGCCAGTTCCTGCTCATAATAGGCCCGTTCCTGCTCTTTACTCTGGATGGAATCCAGCAGCTTGGCATTCAGAACAATGCTGCTGATCTGAAAGGTAATGGTCCTGAGAATACTGATCTCAACCTCAGTAAAACTGCGGGCAGCAACCGTCTGGACCACAATGACACCGATTGGTGTCTTGCGTTCAAACAAAGGCAGTCCAAGGAAGGAGAGGTAGCGTTCCTCCTTGGAATGTTTAAAGTATTTATAGCGCGGATGCGCAGGGGCATTATCAGTGGTTACCATATCCCTGGTCTGCACCACCAATCCGGAAAGACCTTCCGATGTCTTCATCATGATCTTTCCAACAGCAGTTTTTGAAAGCCCTTTGGTCGCTTTCAGTACCAGCGTTTCACCATCATCCTCCAGCAGATAGATTGAGCAGACCTCGCTCCCCATCCGCTTGGCAACAATGGTAACAATATTATCCAAGGTCTCCTGCAGATCATGGGAATGCAAGATGATACTGCTGATATCTTCCAAGGTTCTCAGACCAAGAAAATGTTGTGATTGTTCACGCTGCATGGAATGCCCCGTAATGCCGAAGAATGTTTACAGTATAGGGCAAAGTTTCCCCATTGCAAGCAGTACTGCTGAAATTTTGCTGAAAAAGTAATCTGATTTGTATATGGTGATGCAGATTTTGGAATGGAGGGAAAACGACATGACAACAGAAAAACTGCATGAAGAATTGACCAAGGCAATTGACTTGCTTGATGCTGGCGATCCTGCTACAGCCTTGCAATTACTTGACAAGTATATCGGGCACACACCAACGGACCCTAACGCCCACTTCTACCGCGGAGACACTCTGGCAGAGCTGGGACGGCTTGATGAGGCCATACAGGCCTATCGCAGCGGCACCGACATCGTTGCCGATGATCCTGATGCCCTTACCACGCTCGGAGATCTGCTGTTCGAAGCAGGTCGTCATCAGGAGGCCCTGGCACAGTACCGGGCGGTCCTGCTGATTGATCCCAAGGATGCCGATGCCCTGGTCAGTATCGGACTTGTCCACAACGCCCTTGACCAAACTGAGGAAGCCATGACAGCCTTCAGACAGGCGATTGAACATGAGCCGGACAACACCTTTGCCTGGAATGCACTGGGGGATCTGTACTACGGCAGCGGAGATCACAAGGCAGCCATTGATGCCTACCAGAAAGGGATTGAGCTTGACCCGACGGACCCGGCCGCCTACCACAACCTGGGAGAACTCTACTATGACCTCGAAGAGTATGACCCGGCAGAGGAAAACTGCAAAAAAGCGGTCAAACTTGCACCTGATTTCAGTATGGCCTACCTGACCCTGGGGGGAATCTGTATGGATCAGGAACGGATGAAAGATGCACTAACGTATTATCGCCTGTATCTTAAATATGAGACGTCACCCCAGGCAGCGGATATGCTGGCCGAAGTAAGGGCCGTCGTAGAAGGATTGCAGGAAGAATTGAAAGAGTAAAAGCTAACGAATGAAGGGTGAGATAAAACTCTCACCCTTCATTCGTTTCTGGCTACTTCCTTACAAAGTCGGACTTTGCAAAAGAATACTCAAACTGCATATGGTCAGTATAGGTGCCGTTTAGAATCGCCACGACATCCTCAGTAAAGACCAGTTCTTCATCGGTAGGAATGACATAGACCTTGACCGGTGAATCATCGGTGGTAATCAATGATTCCCGCTTGCGGGTCATGGCACCGGCATTGCGCTCCCGGTCAAGATGGATGCCGATATGCTCAAGCCCTTCAATCGCCTTCTCCCGGATAGCTGCCCCCATCTCCCCCACACCAGCGGTAAAGACAACCGCATCCAGCTTGCCGATGGCTGCCATAAAGGCGCCAATATACTTCTTCAAACGGTATGCCTCAATATCCAGCGCCAATTGACAGCGATGATCCCCTTTGGCGGCATGCTCAATCACATCGCGACGGTCGGTATAGCGACCGGTAATCCCCAGGATGCCACTTTTCTTGTTCAGGACGCTGTCAATTTCCTTGGCGGAAAGATTTTCTTTCTGCATCATGAAGGCAGGAATGGCAGGATCAATATCACCACTGCGTGTGCCCATGACCGCACCTTCCAAAGGTGTCAGCCCCATGGTCGTATCAACTGACATACCGCCCTTAATGGCACAGTGAGAAACACCGTTTCCAATATGCATGGTAATGATATTACACTGTTCCGCAGGTTTTCCTAACAGTATGGCAGCTCGCTTGGAGACATACAGGTGGGAAGTGCCATGAAAGCCATAGCGGCGAACACCGTGGTTTTCGTACCAGTCATAGGGTACGGGGTACAGAAAAGCATGCTCCGGCATGGTTTGATGGAAGGCTGTATCAAAAATAGCAACATGGGGAATAGCAGGCATCAGCGCACGGGCGGCTTCAATACCTTCAATATTGGGCGGATTATGAAGCGGGGCCAGATGTTGTACATCCTTGACGGCATTGAGGACATCATCATCAATCCGGACTGAACAGGTAAACTTCTCACCACCATGCACCACCCGGTGACCAACCGCAGAGATTTCGGCAACACTCTGCAGCACACCGCACTCACGATCGGTAACCGTACGGATGACCAGGTCAATGGCAGCCTTGTGATCCGGGCAGTCCTGCTCAAGCTTGTAGTTTTCTCTACCCGGGACTTCATGTACGATATAGGAGTCACCAACAATAACCCGCTCAACCATCCCCTTGGCAACAACCACCTTTTTATCCCAGTCAAACAACTGGTATTTTACAGACGAGCTACCGCAGTTCAGTGCCATGATAATCATACAAACTCCTCCTGAATGAACATAAATCAAGATATTATTTTTAATAAAAAAACATTAGTGAGATTAAACCATTTACACAATAATAAAACTGCATTTGATATATCATGCTGATCGAGCAAAATTCAACCAATTTATGAAACAGCCCAATGAAATCCCGTATACAGTTTTGCTGGACATTTTACCGGTGCTGTGGTAACACGTTCACGCCTTTGCAGAAAGGACAACTAATTTTCAACTATTTTTAGGAGGTGGTACCATGGCACACACTATTACTGACGATTGCACCAACTGCGCAGCATGTGAAGACTCCTGCCCCGTAAATGCAATTAGCGAGCAAGGCAGCAAGCGCGCTATCGACGCAGACACCTGCATTGACTGCGGCGCCTGTGTAGACACCTGCCCTGTCAACGCAATCCACGCTTAGTAGTAACGTATCTCGATTAAACAGAAAAGGCCCGGATTATTCCGGGCCTTTTCTTGTTTATAGTGCATGGCAACAGAACCAGGCTTCAGCGGCAGTACCGCTCCTTCTCACTGTAGACGCAACCGCAGTACTGCTGGCGGTACAGCCCCAACTCCTTGGAACGCCGAATCCCCTCCTGCCAACCGGGTCTGAAGTCACGGTAGAGAAAGTGGACACCATGGCGTGCTGCTGACTCTTCAGCCTTCTGGCGCATCAATTCATGATTCTGATATCGGCTGTAAAACAGTGATGAGGTAAAGGCATCAAAACCTGTATCATGTGCCGCTGCTGCAACAGCATCCAGCCGTGAGGCATAACAGTAGCCGCAGCGTGAATCCGGTTCAGCAGCCACATTGGCAAGAAACTCCTCCAGGCGGTACTCGTCGCGCACCACCAGCTGCATTCCTTCCAGATCAGCCATCTGCTGTGCAGCATCACGTCGCCGGGCATATTCCTGATAGGGATGAATATTGTGGTTAAAGAAAAAACCGGTGACCTCCATCCCTTCAGCACGCAGGCTGGTCAGCGGATACAGCGCGCAGGGGCCACAACAGGTGTGCAAAAGGACGCGCATCAGACTTTTTCCAGCAGATGGCCCAGTTTATCGCGTTTGGTTCTGAGGTACCCTTTGTTTGAACAGGTGGGGTTTGCTTCAATCGGCACCCTGTCCACGATCTGGATGCCATACCCCTGCAGGCCCACCAGCTTACGGGGGTTGTTGGTCAGAATTCTGATTTTACGGATGCCCAAAGCCAGTAAAATCTGGGCGCCGACCCCATAATCACGCATATCAGCCTTAAAACCGAGCTGTTGATTGGCTTCAACCGTATCCATTCCCTGATCCTGCAGCTCGTACGCCTTCAGCTTGTTGATCAGACCGATCCCCCGCCCTTCCTGACGCATATAGAGGATCACCCCTCGCCCTTCCTTATCAATCGCCTCCATGGCCTTGTGCAGTTGATCACCGCAGTCACAACGCTGGGACCCCATCACATCTCCGGTCAGGCATTCGGAATGCACCCGCACCAATACCGGCTGATCGCCGGAGAGGTCTCCCTTGACCAGGGCAATATGATCAAGCTTGTCCACATCATTTTCAAAGGCCACCACCCGCCAATCACCGCCATAACGGGACGGCAGTTTGGCGTCGGCAACAGGCCGGACAAGTTGCTCATGCTTCAGACGATAGGCCACCAGATCAGCCACCGTGCAGATCTTCAGACCATGCTGTTTGGCAAACTTCCGCAACTCCGGCATACGGGACATACTGCCGTCATCATTCATGATCTCGCAGATCACGCCAGCCGGAGTCAGCCCTGCCAACCGCGCCAGATCAACCGATCCCTCGGTCTGGCCGGTACGCACCAGCACCCCGCCCGGCTTGGCACGCAGAGGGAAGATATGACCGGGACTGACCAGATCAGCTGCCGAGGCGTTGGGGGCAACAGCCGTCAGAATGGTGTGGGAACGGTCTGCGGCAGAAATACCGGTGGTAACGCCGCGCTTGGCCTCGATTGAAACCGTAAAGGCGGTTTCAAAGGGTGAGGTATTATCCCGTACCATCGGCTTCAGTCCCAGAGCATCGCATTTTTGCGGGGTTAGAGTCAGACAGATCAGGCCCCGGCCATATTTTGCCATGAAGTTGATCGCCTCCGGGGTTGCCATCTCGGCAGCCATGGTCAGATCGCCTTCGTTCTCCCTATCCTCATCATCCACCAGGATGACCATCTTGCCCTGACGGATATCTTCAATCGCCTCTTCAATCGTACATACACCCATCGCTCTGTCTTCCTCTCTCAGATAAAACCGTTCTGCATCAGTTTTTCCATGGTCAGCCCACCCGTACCGGCATGGGGACCAACCAGCCTTGCCACATATTTACCGATAACATCGGTCTCAATGTTCACTTGCTTGCCAGGCCCGACAGCCGCCAGGGTAGTCTTCTCCAGGGTATGGGGAATGATCGAGACCGAAAAACCGCTGTCAGTTACCCCGTTGACCGTCAGGCTGATACCATCAATTGCCACCGACCCCTTTTCAACCAGCATCCTGGCCTGTTCACGTGGCAGGCTGAACCCCAGAACAACGGCATTGCCCTGACTCGTCCTGCTTTCAAGCCGTCCGACACAGTCAATATGCCCGGTTACCAGATGTCCATCCAGACGTCCACCCAACCGCAGGGCCCGTTCCAGATTGACCGGGCTACCCGGCTGCAGGGTGGCAAAGGTGGTCCGGGTCACCGTTTCAGGCGACACATCAAAACTGAAGTGATCCCCCTGCATGGCGACAACCGTCAGACAGGCGCCGTTTACGGCAATCGAATCACCGAGACAGATCTCACTGACCGGCAACGGAGCGGAAACCTCCAGCACGGCATGTTCACCGCCGCGACGCAGGGCAACCACACGTCCGGTACACTCGATCAGACCGGTGAACATACACCCACCGGTCTGGCATACACCACCACGTCGGGACCGGACATGCCAACCCGCTGCACCTCTAGTTGAATAGCCTCATCCATTGTGCTGATTCCTTGTATGGCAAAGGGGGCAAAACCGTTTCCCACCACCTTTGGAGCATAGAAAAAGATACATTCATCAATCAGATTATGCTGCAGCAGATCACCTGCCAGACGGCTACCACCTTCCACCAGGATGCTCTGCACCCCCCTGATGTTCAGTTTATGCAGCAGATCAGCCATTTCAACCCGGCCGTCGTATTCCCGGCAGACCAGTATATCCGCCCCCTGCGACAAATAACGTTGATGGATTTCAGGATTTGTTTCACAGGTGGCAATCACGGTTTTACTGGCATAAGTGCCATTCAGCACATTGACGCTTTCAGGAGTACGCAAACGGGTGTCCACAATCACCCGCAGCGGATCTCGTCCCCTGACATGCCGGACCGTCAATTGCGGGTTGTCTGCAATCACCGTATCCACGCCCACCATGACAGCATCACAGTGAGAACGCAGGCGGTGTACCAGGCGACGGGACTCCTCACCGGTGACCCAACGGGAATGCCCGGTAACGGTGGCGATATTGCCGTCCATGGTCATGGCAGTCTTATAGAGCAGATACGGCATGCCGGTGGTGACAGACTTGATAAACCCCTTGTTCAGCTCCTTGCACTGCTGCTCCAGCAACCCCACCTCAACCCGGATACCGGCCTGACGCAGTGTTTGCAACCCTCTGCCGGCCACCTGCAGAAAGGGATCAACCATGCCGGCCACCACCCGCCGCACCCCTGCAGCAATCAACGCATCGCAACAGGGTGGGGTCTTGCCATGATGGCAGCAGGGCTCAAGCGTCACATAGACATCAGCCCCTTTGGCTGCAGCACCGGCCATGGCCAGGGCGTGCACCTCGGCATGGGGGGTACCGGCCTTCTTATGCCACCCCTCCCCCACAATCACCCCGTCGCGCACAATCACACAGCCTACAGCCGGATTGGGAGCAGTCCTGCCCAACCCTTTCCGGGCAAGGGAAAGCGCCCGTTTCATGTATGCAATGTCTGATTTTGACATTCCGCCCCCCTACTTTTTCAGCAGGTCCTGCAGTTCAACCATAAATTCGTTGATGTCCTTAAAAGAACGATAGACCGAGGCAAAACGGACATAGGCGACCTGATCGACGGCATGCAGCTCGTTCATAATCCACTCGCCGATCCGCGATGCCGGTACTTCCCGCTCACCACATTCCTGCAGGCGGGTCTCCAGCCTGTCAGCCATACGTTCGATATCCTCAACGGAAACCGGACGTTTTTCACAGGCCTTCTTGATGCCGGAGATCACCTTCATCCGGTCAAAATGTTCCCGCCGTCCATCCTTCTTGCAGACCAGGGGCAGCATCTCCTCTACCCGTTCATAGGTGGTAAAACGCTTGGCACACTCCTCACATTCGCGACGGCGGCGGATAACCGCCCCGCCTTTATCAGGCCGCGAATCAACGACTTTACTGTCTGGATGGCCGCAGAACGGACACTTCATGGGGTTCCTCCTCCTGGTGTGCCACGTTCAAAATGGACTACCTCAATCCCGCTCTCCTGCACCATTTCACGGGCCAGCTCATCAGCATACCCCTCGGCATAGACGATCCGCTTGATACCGGCATTAATCAGCATCTTGGTGCAGATAATACAGGGCATGGTGGTGCAGTACAGGGTGGAGCCGTCAATATTGACGCCATGCCGGGCTGCCTGAATAATGGCGTTCTGCTCGGCATGCAGGCCACGGCACAGCTCATGGCGTTCACCTGAGGGCACCTTCAGCCGTTCCCGCAGACAACCGGTTTCCTCGCAATGCCGGATACCGGACGGTGTACCGTTGTAGCCGGTGGCCAGAATATTACGATCTTTGACCAACAGGGCCCCCACCTGACGCCGCAGGCACGTTGCGCGGGTTGCCACCAAAAGGGTGATATCAATAAAATACTGGTCCCAGCTAGGACGGGCCATGGCAGCTCCTGCTTGCAAAATCTTTTTACCACGTTATCCTATAAACCATACTTGTATGCAGGTCAATAACGGGGGAATCATGCCGGGCAGGATACTGATTGTTGATGATGAAATTCCGGTCACCCGCCTGATCAGTACGGTTCTTGGCAATGATGGACACCGGGTTGACGTGGCCCACAGCTGTCATGACGCGCTCACCTTGATCGGGCAGTATCCCTATGATGTCATTTTTATCGATATCAAGCTGGACAGGGACCAAGGCGGCCTGGCGCTGCTCAAGACAGCCACGACGATCACCCCCACCAGTCGCGTGATCATGATGACCGGTTATCCCGATGTTGCCACCGCAACTGAAGCGATCCGTTACGGCGCCTTTGACTATCTCTGCAAACCGTTTGACAGTCTGCAGATCAGCAGCATTACCCGCCATGCCATTGAAAACCGGCGACTGCAGCTTGAGCGGGAGCAGTTTCGTGCCAACCTGGAAGCAATTAACCGCAGCATCAGTGACGCGATCATCATGGTGGATCAGCGCCTCCAGCTGCAACACCTCAACGATGCCGCCCTGCAATGCGGCTATAACGCTGCCCAGCTGGGTCAACCGCTTGATCAGCTGAGCACCGGCTGCCTCGGCAGTTGCCGCATGGCCCTGGCCGAGACCGTCCGGACCGGACGACGTCAGGAACTGAAACGGATTGAGTGCCGGGGTAACGGCAACCTCACCAGGATTGTCAGCGTCATCGCCACCCCGACCACCAGCGAAGACGGGGACCGCACCGGAGCGGTAGCGGTCATACGCGACGAAACCAGAATTGACGCCCTGGAACGGCAGTTACAACAACGCAGCCGCTTTCACACCATCATCGGCCATGCACCGGTCATGCAGCAACTCTTCACCAGGATCGAGGCCCTGGCCGATGTCACCAGTACGGTGCTGATCTGCGGCGAAAGCGGCACCGGCAAGGAGCTGGTAGCCCAGGCATTACACGAATGCGGGGCCAGAAAACAGAAACCGTTTGTCAAACTCAACTGTTCAGCGCTGTCGGAAGGCCTGTTGGAAAGTGAACTGTTCGGCCATGTCCGGGGTGCCTTTACCGGCGCAATCAAGGACAAGCAGGGACGTTTTCAAAAGGCCCATGGCGGCACCATCTTTCTGGATGAGATTGGTGACATCTCCCCAGCCCTGCAGATCCGGCTGTTACGGGTCTTGCAGGAGCGAGAGATCGAGCGGGTTGGCGATACCACACCGATCAAGATTGATGTGCGGGTGATTGCCGCTACCCACCGCAACCTGCAGGACAAGGTCCGGCGGGGAGAGTTCCGGCAGGATCTTTACTATCGCCTGAATGTGGTACGCCTTGATGTCCCCCCCCTGCGAGAGCGGTTGGAAGACCTGCCCCTGCTGGTTGAGCATTTCCTGCATTATTTTTCCCGCAAGTTCAATCGCATCTGCAGCAGTATGTCCGATGATGTACTGGCGGCGTTGCGCAGCCATCCCTGGCCCGGCAATGTGCGTGAACTGGAACATCTGGTCGAACATGCCTGCATCCTCACGCAAGACTCTATCATCACTTCCGAGGCACTGCCGGCCGAGTTCTTCAATATTGCCCGGCAAAGACGCAACTCCGGCCCCGCCCCCCGGACCCGGCCTGCCCTTAACCTGCAGGAGGCGCTGCTCCAAGCCCAGGGCAATCGCACTGAAGCGGCAAAATTGCTGGGCATCAGCCGACGTACCTTCTACCGTTGGCTTGAGCAGCAACCAGACTAACGACACAATTCTGACGTGTCACACCTGTGTCATGACACACTTGATGGCACAAATACCAGCAATCTGGCAACACACAACAAAACAACAAAAACAATAATAACAAATAGCTAAAACCACTCGCAGACCAGCGTCTTGAGTGGCACACATAGTGCATTTGTACAAACGTCACAAAGAGCTACCCACTGAGCCGCACACCGGAAAGACAACCTATGGAAGCCTCAGCCAGATCCTCCAGCCGTCCTTCGTCCTTGAAAGCCAGTATTCTATTGGTTGATGACGAACCAATGGTCCTGAAGATGCTGCAGACCTTTCTGGAATCTCAGGGGCACCGGGTTATCTCTGCATCTGGCGGCCAGCACGCCCTCGCAATCATTGAACAGCAAGGCCAGTCAATTGACCTGTTGATTACCGACATCCGCATGCCGGACATGAACGGCATCCGCCTGCTGGAGGCGGTTTGTCAGCTGCTGCCTGCGTTGCCGGTGCTGCTCATGACCGGCTATACTGACTTTGATCTGGTGGTGGAAGGGCTGAAACAGCACGCCTTTGACCTGTTGTTCAAACCGATTGACTTTGATCAGCTCAACTGGTGCATCTCCAAGGCCCTGGCCTTTCAGATCAGTCAACGGCTGGAGCAACAGTACCGCGCACGACTTGAAGAGCAAGTCACCAACCAGACCCGGCTGCTCTGTAAACAACTGGAAGAGCTACAGGAGGCACAACGCAAAGCAGCGGAGGTTGATGAGCTGAAACGTGAATTTTTAAGCTTGATCAGCCACGAATTCCGCACCCCCCTGAACGGCATCATGGGCGCCATTCAACTGATGGAAGACCTGAAAAATACCGCTTCCAGCCAAGAGCATCTCTCGCTGCTCAAGGCATCGTCAAAGCGTCTGACCAATCTGGTGAACAACCTGTTGACCCTTACAGAAGCACGTTCAGAAAAACAGTCTCTCGGGCCTGTCATGAACACCCCCTGCATGGCCCTAGATGTCCTGGAAAACCGCTACCGTGCCGTTGCCGACAGCAACGGCATCCGCTTTACAACCGACTGCAGCCGGCACCCGTCCCTGGCACTGCATGGTCCCTGGGATGCCCTGCATATTATTGCCGGCTGCCTGCTGGATAACGCCTTTAAATTCACCGCCAGGGGGGGGACCGTCAGCTGCCGCCTCTGGGCTGAGGATGGGAGTGGTAACCAGCAGGAGGTACCGGTTATGGTACAGGTGTCTGACAACGGCAAAGGGATTCCGCCCTCCTGTCAGGAGATTATCTTCCAACCTTTTACCCAGCTGGAGCATTACCTGACCCGTCGCAGTGAAGGCAGCGGTATCGGCCTGGCTATTGTCCGCTCCATCTGCGACAAACTGGGTGGCAGTATTACCCTGGAAAGCAGTTCTGAGCAGGGCAGCTGCTTTACCTGCAGTCTCAGCTTCAGCTCTGCACCGGTACCCTGCCCATGAAGATCCTTGCCATTGACGACTCAACCATCAACCTGCTGGTTATGAAAGGCACCCTGGGACAACATCTGCCCGATGCCCAGCTTGAGACCGCCCGTTCCGGTCAAGAAGGGCTCGAACTGGCGCGCAACTGGCACCCGGACACCATCCTGCTCGACCTGCAGATGCCGGAAATGGACGGCTATGAAACCATCCGGATCCTGAAGCAAAATCCGATCACCGCCTATATCCCGGTGATTGTCATCACAGCAGCCGATGTTGATGCGGATGACCGGGTCAGGGCGCTCGATCTGGGTGCCGACGCCTTTCTGCAAAAGCCAATCTCCAGCCACGAACTGGTGGCCCACATCAAGGTGATGCTGCGAATCAAAAAGGCCGAAGAGCGGCTGCGCCACTCGCAGAAACTGGAGGCGATCGGCATCCTGGCCGGAGGAGTGGCCCACGACTTCAACAACATCCTGACCGTTATCAGGGGCTACAGCACCATGTTGCTGATGCAGACTCCGGCTGACAACCCCCACCACGAGAGCCTGCAGATGATCGTTGATGCAGCCAAGCGGGCCACCAGTCTGACCCAGAGCCTGCTGACCTTCAGCCGCAAACAGGAGGCAACCCCCTCAAAGGCCGAGCTCTGCACCCTGGTATCCAGCTTTGAAAAATTCATCAAACGGATAATCGGCGAAAACATTACGCTCAATTTCATCTGCGATCAGCACACGGTACCAGCCAGTGTAGACCGCAGCATGATCGAGCAGATGCTGATGAACCTTGCCATCAATGCCCGCGACGCCATGCCGGGCGGTGGCCAGCTTTCCATTACCACCTCAAACACCCTGCTCGACACCGCCAGGGCAGCAGCACTTGATCTCACTCCCGGCCTCTACGTTAATCTTACCGTGGCAGATACCGGCTGTGGTATTCCGCAAGAGTTCCTGCCCAAGATCTTTGACCCGTTCTTCACCACCAAAGAGATCGGCAAGGGCAGTGGCCTGGGTCTCTCCATGGTCTACGGCATTGTCCAGCAGCACCGTGGCGCCATTACGGTTAACAGCACTCCCGGCAGCGGCACAACATTCAGCATCTATCTGCCGGTAACCAACACACCGGAACCAACGGACGAAAGCAGTTGAACCTGTACAAACGCTGTCAGGCCAGAAATTAGTTGCCTGTTGGCGTGACAAACAAAATACAGATGGTATACTTCCCAATCAATATCGGCTTTTGAATCAAAAGGAGAACAGAACCAGATGAAATGTACCACACTGATGACAGGACTGATCGTGCTGTTCACCGTCTGCTGCGCCGCTGCAGCAGCCACTGCACCGCAGCTGCCAAAGTACCAGAGCTGGAAAAAAAGTACCCGCAAGGTTGTGTCAGACAAAAAATCTCTCTTCTACGGCATTCACTACATCTATGCCGACAGCAAGGCTCTCAAGGGATACAAGGCTGGCAACAAATTCCCCGAGGGCAGCCGCATTGTGGTTGAGCATTTCAACATCAAAGGGGACAACAGCAGCGTTGACGGGCCCAAAAACATGGTAGTCCTGATGAAGAAAGACAAGTCACAAAAGAATACCGGCGGCTGGCTGTATGCCGGTTATACCGCGGACGGCAAACCCAGCCGCCTCGATCCGGTTAAAAACTGTTTTGAGTGTCATCAAAAGGAAGTTGCCGGACGGGACTACGTTTTTTCAAGCGGCGCAGACTTTTAGCACAAAGGAGTCCTACCGTGAAATGCCTGATCGTTGAAGATGACTTCATTTCCCGCAGGATTCTGCGGGAGCTGCTGAACCCTCATTTTGAGATTGAGATCGCTGTTGATGGTGAAGAGGCAATCACCGCCTTCAAGCTGGCCCACCAGGCAAAGTCACCTTTTGATCTGATCTGTATGGACATCATGATGCCTAAGATGGATGGACGCGAGGCGTTGCGGCTGATCCGTCAGCTTGAAAAAGAGCTGGAGGTACCGCCCAATCTTGAGACCAAGATAGTGATGACCACGGCACTCGATGACCCCAAGACGGTCTTTGACTCTTTCTATCAAGACGGCGCCACCGCCTACCTGGTCAAACCGATCAGCAAGCAGAAACTGATCCGTGAACTCCGTGCCCTGGGACTGATCCAGTAGGATACCGGCGGCGAAAGGAATTAAGACCGATGACGAATCCCCTCTGTTCACAGATACAACGTTGGCATGACCAGTTGACTCCCACCATGGAGATCATGCGACGCCTGGCCGGCAGTACCGAACACCAGTTCCTGGAACTGGGAGAAAAACTGCAGGACTTTGCGTTACGTTCATCCCTGATCTCAACGACCGCCCGCAATCTGGTGGAACTGGTTGCCGGCTCCGAGAGTGCCGAGCTGACCAACCGTCTGCGCCGGCTCTTCAGTGACATGGATGACTATCTGGGCCGGGTCAGCGCACAGGGGGGGCAGAGCTGCAGCACCCTGGAACAGATCATGGTACAACTTGACAACGTCGTCCAACCCCTTGAAGGGTTTCAAAAGATGGACAAGGCTCTGCGCATGCTTTCAATCTCCACAAAAATCGAGTCTGCCCGTCTGGGCGAACTGGGGGCCGGCTTCACCACCCTGGCAATGGATGTTGAAAAACTTTCCCAGGCTGTCAGCGAAAAATCAGCCGGCATCATGATTCAACGCCAGTCTCTGACCCAGTTGATCAACAACAACCTTGAAATGGTGCGTTCCACTGAGGCTCACCAGTATGCCGACGCCCATGCAATCCTGGCAACCACCGGCAACAACCTTGGCACACTTGAACAGATGAACAGTGCCTGTTCCGAAACCGGTAACCAGGTCGGGCTCATCTCTGAAGAGATCTCAGCCGATATCGGTACCGTAGTGTCTTCAATGCAATTCCATGACATCACCAGACAGCAGATAGAGCATGTGATTGAAGCACTGGAAAAGCTGCAGCAACATACCTGTACCGCCATGGAGGGCAGTGGCGAAGCCTGTCCGGGCCTGGTTGCAGAAACCGGTGATATCTGTGAACTGCAAACAGCCCAGATGCGCCACGCTGCAGATCAGCTGACCAAAGCCACCCAGGCTATTCTGGACAGCATGCAGGATATCGGTGCCAAACAGACCCAGATCAGCCGCGATCTCCAGCAGGCCCTGATGGGCAACTCCAGCAGCGCCGAGAAATCCCTGTTGGACACCATGGAACAGGAGATGCACCAGGTCACCAGGATTCTACAAAGTTGCGACCAGGCGGACCAGGAGCTTGCCGGGGCCATGCAGAAGGTCACCGGCACCATGGCCAACATCGGCGGTTTTGTCAGCGACATAGAAGCCGTCGGGACTGAAATTGATCTGATTGCCCTGAATGCCCAGATCAAGGCGGCCCATACCGGCACTCAGGGAGCGGCACTGGGGGTCCTGGCTGAAGCGATCAAACGTCTATCGCTGGATGCCGTTACCCAGACCGAGGCGGTCTCATCCACCCTGCTGGCCATTAACGCCATTACTGCCCAAATGGAAGACCAGTCTTTTCTGTCCGGCGAGGGCAACCTGCATCAGGTTGCCGAGATGGAACAGGAGGCCAGACAGATTATTTCAGCCCTGTCCGGCATAAACCGTTCCCTGCTGCAACAGCTCTCCAGCCTGGCAAGCACTTCGGAATCCCTGGCGGATGATATCAACAGCACCACCGCTTCCATCCATGTGCATGAAGAGGTGCAACAGCAGACGGAACAGAGCCTGCATGCCCTTGAGCAGATTTACAGCGAGGCCAGGGCTCAGGTGCCCGCCTCCAGTGAATTCCGCGACAACCTGCGCCACATGGAACAACGCTACACGATGGATAGTGAACGGATGATCCATGAAATGCTGGCCGCCCGCCACGGGGTCAGACTTTCACTTCAGAAGCAGCAGGAGTCCAGCGGCAGCGGTTCCGAATATGGTGACAATGTTGACTTATTCTGACCCCTGCCCTCTCCCCGTATCAGGGAGAGGCTCTTTTGGAGGTTTCCATGTCTGACCTTTCAGTTACCCACAGCCTGCTTGCTGACGGCGCCACGCTGAAGATCAACGTGGCAGGCAGGCTGGCTATTGAAACAGCAGCAGAGCTGCAAAACCTGTTGCTGGAGCAGGTCGATACGGTGAGCAGCATCCAGCTGGATCTCTCAGCAGTTGAGGACATTGATCTGGCAGGGATGCAGCTGATCTGCTCGGCCTGCCGCACGAACCTTAATCTGAAAAAACATTTCAACTTTACCGGCTGCATGGCCCCGGTTGTCAGAGAGGCCATCGGTGCAATCGGGCTGCAACGGCAAACAACCTGTAAACATAATGATGATTTACCTTGTATCTGGTGTGGAGGAATGAACTGACATGGCAAAACTGATCATGACGGCCGATGATTCGGCCAGCGTACGGCAAATGGTAAGCTTCACCCTCAAGCAGGCCGGTTATGACGTGGTTGAGGCGGTGGACGGCAAGGATGCACTGACCAAGTTGGGCACACAAAAGGTGGATATGCTGATCACCGACCTGAACATGCCCAACCTTGACGGCATCGGCCTGATCAAAGGGGTCAGAGGCGGTAGCCTGAACAAGTTTATCCCGATCGTGATGCTGACCACTGAGTCGCAGGACTCGCGCAAAGCGGAAGGCAAGGCTGCCGGAGCCACCGGTTGGATCGTCAAACCGTTCAAGCCGGAACAGTTAATCGCTGTTGTGAAAAAAGTACTCGGTTAGAGGCAAGAGTGAAGTTAGAAGAGTGAAGGGTGAAATAAACCCCTTTCTCACTTCACCCTTCACACTTCTTCCTTGCCTTGGAGGTTCCATGTCCAGCCCCCAGGAACAACATATCGCCACCTACCGCGAGGAAGCCGGAGAGCTACTGGCTGAACTGGAAACATCCCTGCTTGAACTGGAGGATAATCCCCAGGACAATGACCTGATCAACCGTGTCTTCCGGGCCATGCACACCATCAAAGGGTCCGGCGCCATGTTCGGGTTTGACGACATTGCCCGTTTTACCCATGAGGTGGAAACGGTCTTTGACCAGGTCAGAAACGGCAAGATGCAGGTTACCCGCTGTCTGCTCGATCTGACCCTGCAGGCCAGGGATCAGATTACCACCATGCTTGACGCGTCAGCCGGCGGTCCTCCGGCAGACGAGACCAATGGCCAGCGGATTATTGCCGGGCTGCAGGAACTGCTGCCCAGGGTAGCACCGCTGAAAGCCCCCCCTAAGGATGCCGCTGCCACAGCACCGGCATCTGAAAGCGTCAGCCGTACCTACCGCATCCGCTTCAAGCCGGTTCCCGAGATCATGCTGGGCGGCACCAATCCGGTCAGCCTGCTGAATGAACTGCGCGATCTCGGCACCTGCGAGGTCGTTGTGCATCTGGACTCCATCCCCACCCTCGACCAGCTGGTTGCAGAACACTGCTTCTTTTACTGGGATATCGTGCTGACCACCTGTCAGGGGATAGAGGCGATCAAGGATGTCTTCATCTTTGTTGAGGATGATTGCGACCTGAAGATTGACCTGATCGACGACGGCAGTGCGCCCGGCACTGATGACAGCTACAAAAAGCTGGGGGACATCCTGGTCGAGCGGGGCGATCTCTCGCCGGTGGAGATGCAGAAGATCCTCTCCATGCAAAAACGGTTTGGTGAGATCCTGATTGAGCAAGGATTGGTGCCGGCCTCAAAGGTTCAGTCCGCTCTGATGGAACAGCAGCAGATTCAGCAGGTCCGCCAGGAAAGGACTGCAGCCGCTCCGGCTGCCGCTGAGGCTGCCCTCTCGATCAGGGTGCCCGCTGAACGGTTGGACCACCTGGTCAACCTGGTGGGAGAGCTGGTCACGGTGCAGGCCCATCTGACCCAGATAGCAGGCACCCGCCATGACAACGAGATCATTGCCGTGGCTGAAGAAGTAGAGCGGCTGATTTCCGAGCTGCGGGACACCACCCTGAACATGCGGATGCTGCCGATCGGTTCAACCTTCAGCAAGTTCAAGCGGCTGGTGCGGGATCTCTCGGCTGAACTGGGCAAAGAGATTGATCTTGAAACCAGCGGTGCAGAGACCGAGCTGGACAAGACCGTGATCGAAAAGCTGAATGATCCGCTGGTTCACCTGATCCGCAACAGTATTGATCACGGCATAGAGATGCCCGAGGTCCGTAAGTCAGCCGGCAAGCCGGCCAAGGGGATCGTTCATCTGGCGGCCGAGCACTCCGGTGACAGTGTATTGGTCACCATCCGTGACGATGGTGCCGGGCTAGACAAGGAGCGGATCCGGGCCAAGGCAATTGAACGGGGACTGATCACTGCCACTACTGAACTGACCGACAAGGAGACCTTCAACCTGATCTTCGCCCCCGGTTTCTCCACGGCCCAGAAGGTTACCAGCGTCTCGGGACGTGGTGTCGGCATGGATGTGGTCAAAAAGGCGATTGAGGCCCTGCGCGGCACCATAGACATTGCCAGTGAAGCGGGCAAGGGTTCAGTCATTACGTTACGGATTCCACTGACCCTGGCCATTATTGAGACCTTGCTGGTGCGGATAGACCGGAACTTTTTTGTGCTGCCTCTTTCCATGGTGGAGGAGTGCATTGAGCTGACCCGCGCCGATGTTCAGGCCGCCCATGGCCGCCACCTGGCCCATGTACGGGGTGAGCTGACCCCCTACATCAACCTGCGGGCCGAGTTTGAAATCACGGACAATCAGCCGGAGATTGAACAGATTGTAATTCTCTCGGTCAACGGCAAGCGGATCGGCTTTGTGGTGGATGATGTGGTGGGCGAACACCAGACCGTTATCAAAACCCTGGGCAAACTCTACCGCGATGTACGCGGCATATCCGGTGCCACCATACTGGGGGACGGCACGGTGGCGCTGATCCTTGACCCGGGCCTGCTGGTCCAGTCTGTGGCCCTGACTGAGCAGGAACAGTTCAGTTGAACGGAAACGGGTTGAGGCCCAGCTTGCAAACCGCCCTGCAGCCTTAATCAGAACCTCAACCCTGGATTCTTATGGCCTTTACCTTTTTTTTTCGTGATTTGCCGGTCCTTGAACACGCTGTTGAGTACACCCTGAAACTGGCCCTGGGCCGGCTACGGATCAAGGTCTGGGATGCAGGATGTGCCCTTGGGCAGGAGCCGTACACCCTGGCTATTCTGTTTGCCGAGCGGATGGGGGAGATGGGCTTCAACACGCTCTACCTTGATGCCACTGACTACGACAGCGAAAACAATTTCGGTGATATCGTGACAGCCGCTGAATACAAATCAGAAGAACTGCAGCGGATTCCGCCCGAGATCTTTGGCAAATACTTTGAAGAGGTTGCTGGTAAGCCTGGTTACCACAAGATAATCGACCGGATTCGCAAACGGGTCTTTTTCAAATACAACGACCTGCTGGGGCTGCAACCGGTCGGATCAGACTACTCACTGGTCGTCTGCAAGAATGTGCTGCTGCATTTTTCCTATGAGCAACGGATTGACGTTTTGAAGATGTACCACCGTTCTTTGGCTCCTGGCGGCTACTTTGCCACAGAAAACACCCAGAAGATTCCCCGCGAGATCTGTCACCTGTTTGAACAGGTGACCCCTGATGCGCAGTTATTCAGGAAAGTGGGCGAATAAAATGCAGGTGCCGGTATGCGGGTAATTCAACTGGCCAGAAACCCCAAAAACTACACCTGCCGTTCATACCTGATCCTGGGAGAATGGAACCAACTGGATGCTGTCAACACCCTGATCGATCCAGGCACCGATGATTACGTCCTGGACGAGATTGAAAAGATTTACACCGGTTGCGGCAAGGTCGCGGTTGAACAGGTGCTGCTGACCCATAACCATTTTGACCACGCTGCCTCAGCCCCTCTGCTCCGGCAGAGATACGGCGCCAGGGTCTACGGCTGGGTGGATGGCCCCGGCGTTGACAACCTGCTGAAGGAAGGTCAGCTGCTCAAGGCAGGTGATGATTATCTGGAGGTGATCCATACACCGGGACACTCCTCAGACTCAGTCGCCTTTTATTGCCAGTCTCACAAGCTGCTCTTTTCAGGTGATACCCAGCTGCGGATCCGCACCACCGGAGGCAAATATACCCGGGACTATGTTCAGACCCTGATCAAGCTGGCCCAGCGGAAAATTGACCTGATCTATCCAGGACATGATGAACCATTCAATCATGATGTACGCAACATTATACTTACTACACTGCAAAACGTGCGACAGAGCGAAGTCATCTAAGTAACAAACATACGAGGGAGGTCCAGCAAATGTTAAAAAACTTGAAGATCGGTAAAAGGCTGGCTGTCGGATTCGCATCCATATTAGTGCTACTGACCATCATCTCCGTAGTGGCCTACGTTAATGTTGTCAAACTGGATAACGAACTCATGTTATTGACCGGGGACAAGATCGTTAAGACGGATCAACTTGCCGAGATCCGTAACGAGGTCAACATCCAGGCCCGTGCCATCAGGAATATGCTGTTAGTAAACGATCTTGGCGAACGCCAGAAGGAACTGGTCAGGGTCAACGAGTCCGGAGAAAAAATAACAAAAGTACTCAGTGAACTTGAAAAAACCGTAAAATCAGACACCGGCAAAAAACTGTTAGGTAATCTTAAAGACAAGCGAGTCGCCATACGGAATGACCAGAAACTGGTCATTGAACAGGTTCAGTCCGGCAAAAAAGAAGAAGCTGTCCATCTTATGCTTACCAAGTTGCGCCAGTCACAAGCAGACTACTTCAAGGCAATCAACGAGATGTTGGACCATCAGAAAAAGTCAGTCGACGATACGGGGCACTTGGCAGAAAAACTCGCAGACCAGACAAAAGAAATTATCCTCATACTTGGCATTGCGGCCCTGCTGGTCGGTATTTTTATGGGCTGGTTCATCACGAAATCCATTGTCACTCCAATTAATTCCTGTGTTGATGCAGCCAACAAGATTGCCGCCGGTGATACGGATGTTCACCTTGACACAACCTCGAAAGATGAAACCGGCATCCTGCAGGCTGCCATGGGCAAGATGGCCGAGTCAATCCAGGCCTTGATCAAAGACGCCTCCATGCTGTCCGAGGCAGCGATAGCCGGCAAGCTGGCTACCCGTGCTGATGCGACCAAGCATCAGGGCGATTTCCAGAAGATCGTGGTTGGTGTCAATGAAACCCTGGATGCCGTGATCGGCCCCCTGAACGTAGCTGCCGAGTATGTTGACCGGATCAGCAAGGGCGACATCCCGCCCAAGATTACTGACAGCTACAGCGGTGACTTCAATGAGATCAAGAATAACCTGAACGGCTGTATTGATGCCGTTGACGCCCTGGTGGCTGATGCCAACATGCTGGCCAAGGCGGCCATGGAAGGTCGCGTCAACACCCGTGCCGATGCATCCCGGCACCTGGGAGATTTCCGTAAGATCGTGGACGGTGTCAACAACACCATTGCCCGTTTGGTCGGCCTGTTGGATGTCATGCCGGCCCCGGCCATGATCATCGACCGTGACTTTAACATCCTCTACATGAACAAACTGGGTGCTGAGGTTGGTGCACGAACCCAGCAGCAGGTTGTCGGCACCAAGTGCTACGACCATTTCCGTACTTCGGATTGTAAAACCGACAAATGTGCCTGCCAGCGTGCCATAACCGGCGGCCAGACAGCCAGCAGTGCCACCGATGCCCATCCCGGCTCCCTTAATCTGGATATCGATTACACCGGCGTACCGATCAAGGATGACAATGGCAATGTCATTGCCGCCTTTGAGGTGGTTACCGACCAGACTGCCGTCAAAAAGGCAGCCCGTATTGCCGATAAACAGGCCAAATTCCAGGATACAGAAGTTGAGAAGCTGCTTAAGAATCTTGAACTGATGGCGATTGGTGACCTTAATGTAAACACGGTGGTCGCCCGCAGCGATGAAGACACCCAGACCATTGCCGACAACTTTGAAAAAATCAACAGCTCCATCAAGCAGAACATTGAGGCGCTCAACTCCATCACCGCCAATGCCAAACAGGTTGCCCAGGGCAACCTGATGGTAGAACTGAAGAAGCGTTCTGACCAGGACGATCTGATGGAATCGCTCTATAACATGGTGGAGAAGCTGAAAGAGATTGTCCGTGAGGTACAGGCAGCAGCTGACGGTGTTGCCACCGGCGGGCAGCAGCTCTCTGCCACGGCCCAGTCCCTGTCCCAGGGAGCCACTGAGCAGGCTGCCTCTGCCGAAGAGATCTCCTCCAGCATGGAAGAGATGTCCTCCAGCATCAAACAGAATGCCGACAACGCCAGCCAGACCGAGAAGATCTCCAACAAATCGGCCACCGATGCCCGTGAGGGCGGCAAGGCGGTCAATGAGACCGTGGCTGCCATGAAGGAAATTGCCACCAAGATCAGCATCATTGAAGAGATCGCCCGCCAGACCAACCTGCTTGCCCTGAATGCCGCCATTGAGGCAGCCCGGGCCGGTGAGCACGGCAAAGGCTTTGCCGTGGTTGCCTCTGAAGTACGTAAACTGGCAGAGCGCAGCCAGACCGCAGCCGGTGAGATCAGCGAACTCTCAGGCCGCAGTGTCCAGGTGGCCGAGGCTGCCGGTCAGATGCTGACCGCCATCCTGCCTGATATCCAGCGTACTGCCGAGCTGGTGCAGGAGATATCAGCGTCGAGCAAAGAGCAGGATGCCGGTGCCGACCAGATCAACCGTGCCATCCAGCAGCTTGACCAGGTTATCCAGCAGAACGCCTCGGCAGCAGAAGAGATGGCCTCCACCACCGAAGAGCTGGCCGGTCAGGCCGAGCAGCTCAAGACAACCATCGCTTTCTTCAGCCTCGACACCCACGGCGCCCAGCGTGCCCTGCCCCACAAACAGCCGGCCCGGCCTGCAGCACCGCAGCGCCCTCTGGTAACGCATACAACAGCACCCAAACCGACCAAGAGCGGCGGGGTGCACATTGACCTGGGCGGTAAGGGCAAGGATCACCTGGATGACGAGTTTGAGAAATTTTAGAAAGGCAAGAGTGAAAAGTGAAGGGTGAAAGAAAACCTCTTCACTCTTCCAACGTCACTCTTCACACTTTTTTCTTGCCCTGGAGGCTTGCATGAGTGTTTCAACCATAACCGAAACAGTCCAATACCTGACCTTCAAACTGGCGGATGAGGTCTTTGCCCTTGATGTGGCCAAGGTCAGGGAAATACTGGAATACACCACCATCACCAAGGTCCCCCAGACCCCGGAGTTCATGCGGGGAGTCATCAATCTGCGTGGCAGTGTGGTACCGGTGATTGACATGCGGCTCAAGTTTGGCATGTCAGCCACGCAACAGACCATCAACACCTGCGTCATTGTGGTTGAAGTAACCCTTGAAGGGGACACCACCATCCTGGGTGCCCTGGCTGATTCCGTGCAGGAGGTAGTTGAGATGGAGCCGGAACAGATTGAACCGGCGCCCCATATCGGCACCCGCCTCAACACCGAGTTCATCAAAGGAATGGGAAAGCATGAAGAACATTTTGTGATGATCCTGGATATCGACCGGGTCTTCTCAGAACAGGAAATGGCGGCTCTGCAGACTGGCGGGGTGCAGGAGTAAGCGGTGAAAACGGTCCTGTTGATAGATGACTCAAAGCCCCAGTTGCTTAGTGCAAAGTTCACCCTGCAACATGGCGGGCACCGGGTTGAAACCGTCTCTGATCCGCTGCTGGCCCTTGAGCGGATCAAGGAGGTAGTGCCGGACCTGATCATCACCGATATCAACATGCCGGGCAAAGACGGCATTGCCATTGTCCGTGAGGTGCGGCAGTTGGCGCAGTTTTCCGCCACTCCGTTACTGGTGATGAGTACCGACTCGCAGAAACACCTGCTTGAACAGGCACGGGCTGCGGGTGCCAGCGGATGGTTGATGAAGCCGGTCAAACAGGAAGATCTGCTTGCAACGGTTACCAAACTGCTGTCCCGGGAGTAACCTGATGAATCACGACAGCAGCCCAGTCACACCACAGCTCTGCAGCATGCGCAACAAGGAGTTTGAGCAGTTCAGCGCACTGATCTATGATGAGGTGGGGATCAAAATGCCCCCCGCCAAGAAGACCATGCTGGAAGCCCGTCTGCAGAAACGCCTGAAGGCGCTGGGAATGCACAGCTTTCAGGAATATTCTGACTTCATCTTTTCTCCGGCGGGGCGGGAACAGGAGATCATTCAGCTGATTGATGTGGTCACCACCAACAAGACAGATTTTTTCCGTGAACCACAGCATTTCGATTTTCTGGTGCGGGAGGCGATCCCCACCATGCGGCAGCTGAGGGGGGCCGGTGAAAGTCCCCTGAACCCCTTCAGGATCTGGTCTGCAGGCTGTTCCACCGGGGAAGAGCCGTACACCATGGCAATGGTATTAAGCGATTATGCTGCTGCCAACCACGGTTTCAAGTTCTCAATCCTGGCCTCGGATATCTGTACCCAGGTCATTAAAAAGGCATCATCAGCAGTCTACGGAGAGGACCGGACTGACACCATCCCGCTCTCCATGAAAAAAAAATACCTTTTGCGCAGCAAGGACCGCAGCAAGGGACTGGTCAGGATCACCCCGGAGCTGCGCAGCAGCGTCAGCTTCAAGCGGGTTAACTTCATGGAGGACCAGTTCGGCATAAGCGAACATATGGATGTCATTTTCTGCCGAAATGTCGTGATCTACTTTGACAAGCAGACCCAGGCAAAGCTGATGCGCAAGTTCCATCGCCAGCTGGTGACCGGCGGGTACCTGTTTATCGGACACTCCGAGACATTAAACGGCTTGGAGGTCCCCTTCGTACAGGTGGCCAACACCGTGTATCGCAAGGACTAATTTCGTGCCAAACAAGATAAAAGTTCTGATAGTTGACGATTCCGCCCTGGTTCGTCAGACCTTGTCCGACATCCTCTCCAGTGATCCGGGGATAGAGGTGATCGGCATGGCACAGGATCCGATTGTGGCGGTGCAGAAGCTTGCCGAACAGGTACCTGATGTGATCACCCTTGATGTGGAAATGCCACGCATGGATGGCATCACCTTTTTACAGAAACTGATGTCCCAACACCCGATTCCGGTGGTAATGTGTTCCAGCCTGGCGGAAAGCGGCAGCGAAACCGCTCTGAAGGCGCTCGAATACGGGGCCGTGGATATCATCACCAAACCGAAGATGGGCACCAAGCAGTTTATCGAGGAGTCACGTATCCGGATCTGTGACAGCATCAGGGCGGCGGCGGCAGCCAGACTCAAGCCGATCCGCGCCATCCGTGAAGTCAGCCCCAAATATACCGCCGACGTCATGATGGAGGCCCCTACTACCAAGGCCATGATCATGACCACCGAAAAGGTAGTGGTGGTGGGGGCATCAACCGGCGGAACCGAGGCACTTTCAGCCTTCCTGCAGATGCTGCCGGAAGACACCCCGGGCATCGTAATTGTCCAGCATATGCCGGAAAATTTTACGGCAGCCTTTGCCAAGCGACTGGACAGTATCTGCCGGGTAACCGTCAAAGAGGCGGAAAACAACGATTCAGTGGTGCGGGGACATGTCCTGATCGCACCGGGTAACAAGCACACCCTGCTGAAGCGCAGTGGGGCCCGCTACTATGTTGAGGTCAAAGAAGGGCCGCTGGTTTCCCGGCACCGCCCTTCGGTGGATGTGCTGTTTCGCTCGGCAGCGCGCTATGCCGGTAAGAATGCGGTTGGTGTGATCATGACCGGGATGGGGGATGACGGGGCCCACGGCATGAAGGAACTGCATGATGCCGGAGCACGGACCATTGCCCAGGATGAGGCCAGCTGCGTGGTGTTCGGCATGCCGAACGAAGCGATCAAGCTGGGTGGCGTTGACAAGATCATGCCGCTGGACCGGATAGCGGCAGAGACCCTGAAATTATGTCTTTAACAGTGCTCCACATGGAAACAGGCTATGGCAATCGAACCTGACCTCAAATTTTTTATTGGCCGTCAACCGATTCTGAACCGCAAGCAGGAGATCTTCGGCTATGAACTGCTCTTCAGGGCGGCCAGTCACCACACGACTGCCCAGTTCGAGAGCCAGGCCCAGGCATCGGCTTCGGTCATATCCAGTGCCCTGTCAGATTTCGGCCTCCAGGACGTGCTGGGCGACAAATTCGGTTTCCTGAACATCACTGCAGGTGTACTGCATTCGGAAATGCTTGAGTTGCTGCCGATTCAACAATCGGTTCTGGAGATCCTGGAAACCATCGAACTTGACGACAACGTCCGCCTGCGCTGCAGTGAACTGAAGTCAATGGGCTTCAAGATTGCTCTGGATGACCATATCTATGCACCGGAACACTCCGCCTTTTACAAGATGGTGGATATTGTCAAGGTGGATATCATGGCCACCGACCCGGCTGAGCTGTCCAGCATAGCGGCAAACCTGCGAAAGTACCCGGTACAACTGCTGGCAGAGCGGGTTGAAACCATCGAGGTATTTGAGCAATGCCTGGAGTGCGGTTTTGAACTGTTCCAGGGCTATTTTTTTGAACGGCCGGTCATTATCGGCCAGAAGCGGATTGATCCCTCCGGGATTGCCATGATGAAGCTGCTGCAGCAGTTAAATGAGAACTGGGATATTGACGAGGTGGAAGAGACCTTTCGCGAAAACCCCAGCCTGACCTTTAACCTGCTGAAGCTGGTTAACTCGGTCATGATCGGCCTGCGGGAAAAGATCAAGAATATCCGTCATGCCATCATGATTCTGGGGATAAACCACTTGCGGCGCTGGGTGCAGCTCGCCCTGTTTGCCGGTAAGGATGAACGGGGTCTGAACTCGCCGCTGCTTGAAATGGCTGCCGTACGGGGACGCCTGATGGAGTTGCTGATGATGCAGCGTACCGGCCAGAGCCGCACCAGCGACCTTGTGGAAACCGCCTTTTTGACCGGTATCCTGTCACTGTTGGACGCCCTCTACGAGACCCCCATGGAGCACGTGGTTGAAAGCCTGAACCTGTCCGAAGATATGGCTGATGCCCTGCTGCGTCGTGAAGGGCAACTCGGCATGTTGTTGTTATTGGCGGAACGGCTGGAAAAAGCAGATTTTGTTGTCGTACAGAAACTGCTTGATGCCTTGTCCATCAGCCTCGATCAATTGCTGGCTGCCCAACTGGATGCCTTCAACTGGCGGAACAGTATTGTTCAAGGGCAGCGCCGCAACTCCTGAAACCTTGACAGTCCTGCTGCTTGAGAGTATTTTCCATGCTTGCTTTTTAGGAGCAACGGCATCAAAAGTTTGATTTTTCTTGCCCCTTGCCCCTTGACCCTTGCCCCTTGGATGTATGACCATGCAGATTGTTGCCATCATTCCCGCTCGCTACGGTTCCACTCGTTTTCCCGGCAAAGCCCTGGCTGACCTGGCTGGAAAGCCGATGATCCAGCATGTCTACGAGCAGACCGTCAAGGCCTCGCTGGTCTCCCGGGCCATTGTTGCCACCGATGACCGCCGGATTGCCGATGTCATCCACCAGATCGGCGGTGAGGCGATCATGACCTCGACTGACCACGAAACCGGCACAGACCGGCTGGCTGAAGTGGCGCGAGGACTGGATGCCGACATCATTGTCAACGTGCAGGGTGATGAGCCGTTGATTGATCCGGCCATGATCAACCAGGCCATTGAACCGTTTCTGGAAAACCCCGGGCTCAAGATGGGCACCCTCAAGAGCCGCGTCAAATGCCTGCACGATTTTCTCTCCCCCAATGTGGTCAAGGTCGTGACTGACAATAACGGTTATGCCCTCTATTTTTCCCGTTCTCCCCTGCCCTTCTTTCGGGACAAGTGGCAGGACCTGAAGGATGAGGCCTTTGCCTCGGGACGCCTGCTCTGTTTTAAACATGTGGGATTGTACGTCTATCAACGAAATTTCCTGCTTGAATATGCTGCAATGCCCCAGACATTTCTAGAACTTTCAGAAAAACTTGAGCAGCTGCGGGCTTTGGAAAACGGGATCAGGATCAGGGTGGTAGAAACAGAATTTGAATCATTGGGTGTTGATACACCTGACGACCTGAACAAGGCTAAAGAACGTATGAAGCAAGGATAACCATGACTGCACGAGCAAAAGATCAGGAGTCTCTTTCCATGAAAACCAAGTTTATCTTTATCACCGGTGGTGTTGTGTCATCCATCGGCAAAGGTCTGGCAGCCGCTTCTCTCGGGGCTTTGCTTGAATCCCGGGGCCTGCGGGTTACCATGCAGAAGCTGGACCCTTACATTAACGTTGATCCCGGCACCATGTCCCCCTTTCAGCATGGAGAAGTATTTGTAACCGATGACGGCGCAGAGACTGACCTGGACCTGGGACATTACGAGCGCTACACCTCGGCCCGGCTTTCCAAGAAGAGCAACTTTACCACCGGACAGGTCTATTTTTCAGTCATTGACAAAGAACGCCGGGGCGACTATCTGGGCGGTACCGTACAGGTCATTCCCCACATCACCGACGAGATCAAGAGTAAGATTACTGAAAACGCCAAAGGGGCCGACGTGGCCATCGTTGAAGTAGGCGGCACCGTCGGCGACATCGAATCGCTCCCTTTCCTTGAGGCGATCCGTCAGTTCCGCTTTGACCGCGGGGCCGGCAACACCCTCTATATCCATGTTACCCTGGTACCCTACATCCGTACAGCCGGCGAGATGAAGACCAAGCCGACCCAGCACTCGGTCATGGAACTGCGCAAAATCGGTATTCAGCCCGATATCCTGCTCTGCCGTTGCGACCGCGAACTGCCCCAGGATATGAAGAAGAAGATCTCCCTGTTCTGCAACGTAGAAGAGAGCTGTGTGATCCCTTCGGTTGACTCAGAGCATATCTATGCCGTGCCACTGGCCTTGAACAAGGAGCGGCTGGACGAACAGGTGGTTGAAAAGCTGAACATCTGGACCAAGCAGCCGGATCTGACCCCCTGGCAGGATGTGGTGGAAACCCTGCGCCACCCCAGCCACGGCGAAGTGCGAATCGCCATTGTGGGCAAGTATGTCAACCTGACCGAATCCTACAAGTCCCTGGCTGAGGCACTGACCCACGGCGGTATCGCCAACGACTGCCGCGTCTACCTCAAATATGTTGATGCAGAAAAAATCGAGGAAAACGGTGTTGAGAGCTGGCTGGATGACGTGGATGGCGTCCTGGTGCCGGGTGGTTTCGGTGAGCGTGGCACCGAAGGAAAGGTACTGGCCATTGAGTACGCCCGTACCAAGCAGATCCCGTTCTTTGGTATCTGCCTGGGGATGCAGATGGCTGCAATTGAATTTGCCCGGAACGTCTGTGGCCTGAAAAAGGCGAATTCAACAGAATTTAAACATGATTGTAAAGAGCCGGTGATCCACCTGATGGAAGAACAAAAGACCATCAACAAAAAGGGGGGCACCATGCGCCTGGGAGCCTGCCCCTGTACCGTTTCCAAGGGGACCAAGGCCTTTGACGCCTATAATGAGGCTGACATCTCTGAGCGGCACCGTCACCGTTATGAGTTTAACAACACCTACCGTGAGCTGATGACCACCAAAGGTCTGATACTGTCAGGCATCAACCAGCAGAAAGACCTGGTTGAGATCATCGAGCTGCCCGATCACCCCTGGTTCCTGGCCTGCCAGTTTCACCCGGAGTTTAAGTCAAAACCGCTGGTACCCCACCCGCTCTTCAGGGCCTTCATCGGGGCGTCGCTGACACACCGCAACAAGCGTTAGAGAGACAGGATAGACACAAAAAAGGGACAGGCCACCACGGCCTGTCCCTTTTTTAAACGTTTTCAGCACCTCATGCGCTGCTGACTCTCCGCAGCTCTGCAGCCAGAGCCTGCATCGCCACCGGTTTCGAGACATACCCGTCAAAGCCTTCAGCCAGAAAGCGTTCCCGGTCGCCATGCAGGGCATGGGCAGTCATGGCAATGATCGGCGTATGCCCCCCCATCTTTTGCTCCTGCTTGCGAATTGTGGCAACAGCCAGGTTACCGTCCATCACCGGCATCTGGATATCCATCAGAATGCAGTTAAAGGCAGAGGCATGCCATTTTTCCAGGGCTTCACGTCCATTTGACACAGCCAGAGACTCGTGCCCCATCCGTTTCAGCATGGCAACGATGGTATCGGCATTCAGCTTGTTGTCTTCAGCAACCAGTATCTTCAACCTCCTGTCCATCCCTGTCTGAACCGGCTCAGCAGGCAGCACTGCCTGACCAGTCCCATCCCCATCTGCCTGCGGCAGGGTAAACGGCAGTTCAAGAAAGAACGTTGAGCCCGTTCCGAAGACTGATTCCGCCCAGATACGCCCTCCCATCAGTTCCGTCAGGCGGCGGCAGATAGTAAGTCCGAGGCCGCTGCCGCCATATATTCGGGTGGTCGAGCTGTCAGCCTGCTCAAAGGAGTTAAATATTCGCTGCAACGTCTCCCCGGTCATACCGATCCCGGTATCGTTTACCACCAGCCTGAAGGTACAGCCGGTTTCCTGCCGGGCAGAGAGCGTCCCGGATATCGTTATACTGCCCGCTTCTGTAAACTTGATGGCATTGCCCAGCAGATTGAGCAGAATCTGTTTGAATCGCAAGGAGTCTCCCACCACCTGTTCGGGCACCTGGTCATCGATTGCATTCAGAAGCTGCAGCCCTTTTTGCTCAATGCGTGAGGCCTGGTTGCTGATTACCTCCTGAATACAACTCCGCAAAGAGAAAACAGCTGATTCAAGTTCAAGTTTGCCTGACTCTATCTTGGAAAGGTCCAGAATATCATTGATCAGTTCGAGCAGGTTTTTGCAGGAAAGCTCGAGGTTATCCAGGTACTCCTCCTGCTCTCTGGTGGGCTGGGTATACCGTAGAAGTTGAGCCATACCGACAACACCATTCATCGGAGTCCGGATCTCATGGCTCATGTTGGCTAGGAATTCGCTCTTGGCCCGGTTGGCAGCTTCAGCAGAATGCCGGGCCTCCAGTAATTCCTCCTGATAGTGTTTGATTTCAGTTATGTCCCGGAGTATCCCGACGGCATGCCAGGCCCCATGCAGCAGGACGGATGACAATGCCAGAGACACCATTATCTCCTGCCCGTCTTTACGTCTTGCAGCCAGCTCGATTGTTTTTCCAATGACCGTGCCCTCGCCAGAGCGCACAAATCCCGGCAAGGCATCATGATAGGCCTGCATGTAGCGGGATGGGGCTAAAAAGGCATGCAGATCCTTTCCCAGGGCCTCATCGGCATGATAGCCAAGGATCTGCTCTGCGGCCGGGTTCCAGAAGGTAATCGCCCCTTGGGCATCCATCATCAGGATGGCATCCTGGGCAGAATCGGTTATGCTTCGTAAACGGGCTTCACTCTCGCGGATTACCTGCTCCCGTTCGGTAAGCTGCTGGGCCATGGTATCAAAACTTTGCGCCAGGCGCCCAATCTCGCCACCCGAAACAGCGCTGGCCACCTGAGTCTGCATCTCGCCACCGGCAAGGCGCTGGGAGGCCTGTTCCAGCAGGATAATCCGGTCTGCAATCGAACGTTTACCAATCAGATACGCCAGCAGAAATGCGCCACACAGGAACGCGACAAGAAAAGCGATGTTTTTCAGCATGGTTTGATCAGCTGCGGCAAGGGTGGTTTTAACCGGGACACCGACCCGCACATACATGTACGGTTCTGACTCACCCTGCAGACGAATTTTACGGTAACTGATAAAACGTTCGTCACCTAAGGAGGCCGGTCCCCGGTAGGAGTCTTCATCAGGTCCTGCCAGCATCTTTTTGAAGGCAACTTCCGGATATTTCCTGCCGATAACCTTTTCCGGTTCAAGAGCCCGATGCATGATCACACCGGCATGGTCAAGCAACAGAAAGTTCGTCCCTTCGGGCAAGGGGCTGTTTTTCAGAATCGTTGAATAGGTATCAAGTCTGAAGGCAACCACAATGACACCGCCGATCTTGCCAGCGGTATCACGGTAGGGATAGGCAAAATGAAAGACCGGCTTGTTCGCCATACTTTTGCTGACAACATATTCGCCAGACGAAAGCCGCCCGCTGGAGATCGCGTTTTTGAAATAGCGCCGGTCGTCAAGCATGGCTGGTGGAGGCGGCATAAAGACGGCCGCCCAGGTCTTGCCGCTCAGGTCGGTTACTAGGATATTGGCATATTGAGGGTTAAGCTCATTCAGTTTAAGCAGCAGCTGTTTGACCCTGGCCTGATTGTGCTGCCTGACTTCCGGCATCTGGGCAAGTGTCACCAACAACTGCTCTGCAGCTGCAGCCGTGTATTTTTGTTCTGAGGCAATCCTTTCGGAAAGCAGGCGGGTAAGCTGATAGGCATCATCAACAACGTTGTTGCGCTGTTGGACACCGACATAAATGATAATAACAATGGCAGGCAGGGCAATGATCAGTGTGATCAAAACCAGTTGCGCCCGTATTGACAGTGCTGAAAGCTGTTTCATCAAAAAGGACTCCATCCTCTTATGGATAACATATGCTGCAGACCTTGCGGGGACAGGGCATTACTGGCTCAAACCTGCTGTTATTTATGCATCCAATTGAACCATAATCAAGTTGATTTTAGCTGTTTTTCGTGACACCGCCAGACGGCCTTGAACATGGCGCCGCTATGCACTGGCTGAGTCGCGGCCTGCATCTGATCAGGCCGGATCAGAACACCAAAGGATACCAGGAAAGGACCGACCATGAACCTGCCGGACCTGCTGCGACTTCCAGGAAGTTACTGCTGCCGGTAATGCCTGCGAGTGTGCTGCCCTCAGACTATCCGGGTTCACCTAGCCCCGATTCTGCAGGATAAGTTTGACAAGCACCAGCAGCACCATAATGATAAAAACCGGTCGGACAAAGGCAGCACCACGACGGGTAACCAGCCTGGCACCTATACGCGCCCCTAAAAACTGCCCTGCCCCCATTACCAACCCCTCAACAATCTGCACCTGGCCGACAATCAGGAAAAACAGCAGTGCTACGGCATTACTGGTAAAGTTCATCACCTTGGTATAGGCCGTGGCCCGCACCATGGAATATCCCAGCAGCAGCATGAATGCCATGGCCCAGAAAGAACCGGTGCCGGGACCGAGAAAACCATCATAAAAGCCGATACCAAGCCCAAAGACCAGATAGAACGGTCCGGCCGGCCAACGGGCGTGGATATCGTCCTGACCAAGTTTTGGCGAGAACAGGGTATAGAGTACAATTGCTCCCAGCAACCAGGGAATAAGTTGCCGCAGCAGCGCGGGGTCCAGCAACTGCACCGCCCCTACCCCCAGCCCTGCACCGACAGCCGTCCAGATCACACCAATCAGACAGTCCCGCAACCGTATCTGTCCTGCCCTGATAAAATGCAGCATGGCACTGCCGGAACCAAAGCTGGCCTGCAGTTTATTGGTCCCCAGCGCAACCTGCGGTGGCAGCCCGATCCCCAGCAACACAGGCACCGTAATCAGACCACCTCCCCCGGCAATTGCATCCACCACACCTGCGACAAAGGCGGCAAAAAAGAGATAGAACAGGGTCAAGGACATCTCAACTGATGCTATCCGCAGGCTGCAGTCTGCAGTCTGCGGGTGTTGAGTTAAGTGATCTGTGCCGGAAGCACCTGCCGTGCATACTGCCCTCCCCATACCTCTTGCGCTACCAGTATGTCTACCCTGCCACTATCTCTGCACGGGCTGCAACCTGAAAACACGGTTCACTGCTGAAATTATCAAAACAGAAAACCGGTTATGTACCCAACGACCTCAACACAAGTCAACAACCTGACTTCATGAGACTTTTTTCCACTCCATCACCAAGATTCCGTGGCATAGTATCTGCATATCTGAGTAGTACGTGCTGATTTGATCAGGTTGTAGCACACTTTTCCCCGGAGACTGGTTCACGCTTCACCAAATAATTTTAGACAGGTACGGCCAACATGAAAATTTGCATCTATGGCGCTGGAGCGGTCGGCGGATTCATTGGGGCTCTGCTTGCCCACGCAGGACATACCATACATGTCGTGGCACGCCAGGCCACGCTGAAGGCCCTGCAGAGTAACGGGCTGAGGATGCAAAGCGGTGACACGCTGCTTACAGCAAACGTGTATGCCACCGACAGCCCTGCAGATCTGGGCGTGCAGGATCTGATCATTATTGCTGTCAAGGCCACTGCCTTGGGGCAGGTCGCCCAGGGAATTGCTCCGTTAATCGGCCCGGACACGACGGTTTTGACCGCAATGAATGGCATCCCCTGGTGGTTTTTTGACGGATTCGGGGGCACCTATGCCGGGACAAGACTTGCGTCAGTGGATCCGGACGGTTTAATTGCCGCCAGAATTCCTGCTGCCCGTGTGCTGGGCTGTGTCGTACATGGCAGCTTTTCCTTGCAAGAACCAGGCTTTATACGTCACGTCTTCGGCAAAAGACTGATTATCGGGGAGCCCGATGGCAGTGATTCCGAGAGAGTACGTAAGCTTGAACAACTGCTTGGATCGGCAACACTTGAGGTAGAGGTCTCCAGGAGTATTCAGACCGACATCTGGTTCAAACTCTGGGGAAACATGACGATGAATCCGGTCTCTGCCATCACGGGCGCGACCTGCGACCAAATCCTCGATGATCCGCTGGTCAACCGCTTCTGCCTGGATGTCATGGCAGAGGCGTCACGAATCGGAGCCAAAATCGGCTGCCCGGTCAGCCAGAGCGGCGAGGAAAGAAATGCCGTAACCCGCAAACTGGGGGCATTCAAGACCTCCATGCTTCAGGATGCCGCTGCGGGGAGAGCCATAGAGCTTGATGCGCTTGTCAGTGCCGTGCGTGAAATCGGACAGAACGTAGGTGAGCCAACCCCCACTATTGATATCCTGCTCGGTATTGCCCGTCTGCATGGCCGTGTGCATGGCCTGTACCCCTGGCAGCCATTACCAAGTTGAGAAGCCTTGCTTTCAATTCAAGAAAACACCTGCAGGGACTGTAAGCCGAAGACCCGGGCCCCTGCCGCTTGTCCTAAAAAGCGGTTACTTCCCCACACCACCCATCAATACACCATCAGGAGGATAGAGTGAAACCGGAAACTGATTTGTCAATCAACCCCCAAACAAAGGAAAAGATCAGCAACGGCATCAAGGAGTGCTTGGATAGGCTGCTTGGCAGCGAGGCTCTGGCACATGAGCACTTTGAAATCAACGTATTTCAGCAGAATCCAGCTTTACGGGAGTCCCTGGAGGAACGCCTCCATCTGGACCTTATTGCCGTGGTGCAGAGCTCTAACCCTGACGGAACGTTCCGGGGGCTTATAGCAACCACCATTCAGGTGGCGGTGGTAAACCAGCTGTTGCTGAGCGGAAAATTTGCTGACGACTGTGAACTCATTTGCGGATCAATAAACCGCGGGATCGCCTCTTCTCTTGAAGACGAGCGGTTGCTGACGGCCACCCAGCTGATGCAGCAGTCAGAGGCCTACCCGGATTACACCTGGTGCTATGAAAAGGCACTGCATGAAAGTGCCTGGGCTGAAATGAAACTGCGGGTACTGCACCATCTTTTGAGCCAGCTCTTTGACCAGTCACCGGACGGACTACCGGTCTGGTGGGACTATTACCGCAAGGCCTATTCAATGTACATCGGGGAGCTGTATGAGATGATCGTCAAAAACGGAGCAGAACACAAAGGCGTCCCACATCCAATGGTTGTTGCCCTCAGTAATGAAACACTGCTGGCCATGTATGAAAAACTGCTTGGAACTGTTGCAACAAGCTGATTTACCCAAAGACAGGGGGGCAGCGCTGACTATCGTGGCTGGTTGAGTTGAGCAGATGTCACACGTTCCAGTTCGGCAATGAGAAAGCTGATATCCACCGGCTTGGATACATGGGCATCAAACCCTTGATTCAGTAGCCGTATCCGTTCATCGGTCATGGCATGGGCGGTGAGTGCGATGATCGGGATATGCTCCCCTGTACCAAGCTCCTGTTCCCGGATGATTTGGGTGGCAGCGTCGCCTCCCAACACCGGCATCTGTATATCCATCAGGACACAATCAAATCGCTGGTGCTGTAACAGCTCCAGCGCCTGCTGACCATTCTCCACCGCAGTAATCCTGTGTCCGGTTCTACCCAGTATTTTTACAATAAACTCAGCGTTAACCTTGTTATCCTCTGCAAGCAGAATATTCAGATTTTGCCGGACAACAGATTCTGACAGTGGTGTGTTGTCTGCAACCAGCTGGATTGCTGAGGATTCCGGAATAAAGAAACGCATCTCAATATGGAAGCTGCTGCCGCTCCCTTCTGTGCTTTCAGCCCAGATCCGTCCTCCCATCAGCTCAATCAGGCGTTGGCAGATCGCCAATCCCAAACCGCTCCCGCCGAATTTTCTGGTAATTGAGTTATCCGCCTGTTCAAAAGGAGCAAAGATCCGCTCTATCTGTTGTGGCGACATGCCGATACCGGTATCGGAAATGCTGAGCCGGATCAGGGCGAGGTCGTCCTGCTGGGCTATCAGGCGGGCAGTAATGGCAATGGAGCCCTGCTCGGTAAATTTTATGGCATTACCAATCAGATTCAGCAGGATCTGCCGGGTTCGTAGCTGATCGCCCCGCAGAATATCCGGCACGTTATCCGCAATATCAGTCTTAACCACAAGTTCTTTATGCTGAATCTGAAACTGTTGACTGGCAAGCAGCTCCCGGATGCAACGGCGCAGGGAAAAGTCGCTGTATTCCAGTTCCAGTTTGCCGGACTCGATCTTCGACAGGTCAAGGATGTCACTGATCAGAGTCGTCAGGCTGTTAGCCGAATTTTCAATATTTTCGAGATAATGCTCCTGCTCCGGCGTTACGACGGTTGTCTGCAACAGGTGCGTCATGCCGATAATACCGTTCATGGGGGTACGGATTTCATGGCTCATGTTGGCAAGAAATGCACTCTTGGCGGAGTTCGCCGCCTCAGCCGCCTCCTTGGCTGACCGCAGCTGCTGTTCCGCCTGTTTACGTGCGGTAATATCAATCACCGTCCAGACAGCAACGATATCACCGGAAACAAGCTCCAGCCTGACCCCGTTAAAGACGCACCAGAATATGCTGTTATCCTTGCGGCGCCAGGGAAATTCGGCGCTGAAATGTTCCTTGCTATCCAACGCCTGACGGAAGTTGGGAGCCCACTCGTCATAATGTTTCTGGTCAACATGCAGTATGAGTGTTGACTCTCCCAGTAGTTCGGCTTCATCATAACCAAACATCTCGCAGAACTGCCGGTTAACCTTCACAATCCGGCGATCTGATGAAACAATCACGTGGGCCGAACCGTCATTTTCAAACAAGGCTTGAAAGTGATCACGTTCGGCCTTGATTGCCTGCTCAAACTGTTTCCGCTCGGAAATATTACGGGTAACTCCCAACAGAGAGGTAATATTTCCCTGATCATCGCGAAACGGCACCGCATGGGTTTCCAGCCAGATAGGGCGGCCTTTAAGCCCGATGGCTTCAAATTCAAGCCGTCCTTGAATTCCCAGAAAAACCTGTCTGGTCAGTTCGCGAAAAGCGGCTTGGTAGGGCGGTGCAATCAAGGAACAGACACATCGCCCTTGTACCTGTTCAAAAGAGTCAGCCTCAATTATCCCAAGCCCGGCCCGGTTCATCATCAACAGGTTGCAATCGGCATCAAGCAGTTTGACACACTCCGGTTCCGTGTCGACAACTGTGTTCAGAAAACGCTCACTGGCAGCCAACGCCTTCTCTCTCTGAATCAGTTTGCCAGCCATGGTGTTGAAGGCCTCTGCGAGCTTTCCCAGCTCTCCCCCCTCAACCTCTTTGTCGACATTTACCCGGTAATCACCGGCGGCCAGTCGCTGGGAGGCATCATGCAGCGCCGAGATCCGTTTGACAATGCAGCGCCTGCTGATCAGCAGGCTTATTATAAAACCGAGCAAAAGCATGCCTGACAGAATGGTCAGATTTTTTGCTATGCTGCTATTCGCCTTGTTAACGATATGATCAAGCGGAATCCCGCCCCGGATATAGGCATAGGGGGGCTGATCATCAGACAGCCGAATTTTGCGGTATGCCGCCATACGGTGAACACCGTCATTGGAGACAATGTCGATAATTCCTTCTTCAGGACCATTCTTCATCTGTTCGAACAGATGCGGTTGATCCTGTTTTCCAATAAACTTATTGGCATGGGCCGTTCTGTAGAGAAAAACCCCTTTGCTATCGAATATGCCAAAGGAGGTCTCGGCAGGAAGCCTGTGCGCATTCAAGACACTGCCGATCTTTTCAAGATTGATTCCGATCAGGATCACACTGGTAACAACAGACTGTTGATCCTTGATCGGCAGACCAAAGTTGAGGATCGGCTTCTGTGAAGCCTTGCCGATAGTATACTCACCGGGTGAAAAGCGCCCTGTTGCTACGGCATCCTTAAAAATTTTACGATCAGCATAGGATATTTTTCTGTGATCCGGTATCGCGCTGGCCCAGGGCACTCCGGAGCGGTCAACAATAATGATGTTGGTATACAGGGGATATCTGGCAAGCAGGTCGGTCAGCAAACGGCTGGTGGCCGCACTGTTTTTCTGGCGCACTTCCGCGAAAAGCGCCAGCATTTCCAACAATTGACGGGAGCTGTCAACCTTGGTCTGTAATTCAGCAACAACGCTGTTAAGCAGGTAGCTTGATGCCTTGCCGGCATCATTGCTGGTCGCTTCTCTCACCTGAAGCCCGGATTGTATGATAATGCCGATGGAGGGCAGCGCCACCAGCATGAGCAGCAGCAGAATCAGCATATGTATGGGCAATGAGCGCAACCACTTCATGGATATCCATCTCCTGATTTCAAGTAGCACAGCATTGTCACATGTCCGCCATTCTATCTCAAAAGAGCTGACTAGCCATACATTTTTTAGGAAAAGATTCACTTTGCAGCATAAACCGCCACATCTCCAGACCACCCCGAAACAGATGCACGTTAGTACCCAGCAGGCCTCTTGATCGTTGCGTACAAAGACATCCAACGGTTTAGACTCAGACACAGGGTCTAATAGCCAACAAAAGATTCTCAGAACCTCCTTCCATTCAATCAAGCGATGGAATAGCAGTTATTCACTGCACTCCATAACAAACAATACCGCTTAAGTTCCCACAGTCAAACAATCAAACACCGACAATGCTCAACACAAACTAGGGATTACTCTCGTAAACCCTTAATATCCAGCATCCATTAACCAACACGCTTCGAACTATTAGCTCATGACTCAGCTGAGGACTTCAACTAACTCAGCACAACGCCGCCAAAGGAACTTACCCCTATCTCCATGAGGTCATCGCTGATGACCAGGTTTCCCGGGAAGTTCTGTTTCGCCTGCAGCAGGTTCCGTATCGGGGCCATGCCAGGCACGATATGGTTCAGAACCAGAGTCTTGACACCACACCACGCCGCGATCTGCCCAACACGTTCAACCTGCGTGTGGGCGTTCTGCATGTGGGTCTTGATCGGGCTGTCATTCGGGAACTTGAATTCGATCCAGACTGTATCAATAACCTCGTGCACGAGGATATCTGCGCCCAGGGCAAGCGTCTGCAGGTTTCCGTGGGCGAGTCTGTCGTCCCCCCAGAGAAGTGACCGGTCGGCGGTCGTGTTCGGTCCCGTATCTCCCGAGAAGACCACCGAACCGTCGGGGGTATTGAACCGATATGCGAAGGCAGGGTACACTTGGCGGTGGTCAACGAGGGTGGCATACACGCTGACGCCGTTCTCGTCAGCCCCTCCTCCGGCAGGGTATACCTGGAACGGGGGCGTCGCCGGGCAGGTGTTGTCTCCGGGAGCAGCGAGTCCGGTGCCTATCTCTCTGACTTGCACCAGGCTCTTGTAGCTGGGGTATGCGTCGTCACGCATCAGGTCATTTTCGGCCTGTGCAAAGGCCTGAAAGACAAGATCGGTCATGGCTTCCGTGCCAGGTGTGGGGGTTTGGTCGACCGTCCCCCCGTAAGCATAGATATCCCAATCTGTAGGGTTGAGATAGGGGTTGTTGTTGATGTCCATCTGCCCCCGGTCACACGGACCGATTACCTGGAGAGGCTTTGTCGCCTCCAAGTTGTTGCCCGCCGTAGGAGTGCCGAGGTTGCTGCCCGCTCCGATCAGGAGCAGGTTTGCATAGTCGGCCAGGTGATCCTGGTGAAGGTGGGTGAAAAAGAGGGCCTTTATGCTACCGAGAAAGGTTGTAGAGGCAGGAGAAATATAGTTGCTGTTATTGTCCACCAGCGGTGTGTAGTTGAACGCCTGGTTCAGCCGGTACGTGGAGCCTTGCCCCAGATCCACGAGATAGATGGTCCCGTTGACAACCAGGGCGGAACAGGAACTCGCCCGGTTGCATCCTGGCCAGTATCCTACGCCGCCTGATGAACCCAGTATCACGAGCTTCGTGTTATATGATCCGGCAGCGCCGGCGTTCGAGGAACAGCCGCTCAGCAGGCCGCCACCGAGACTGGCCAGGAAGGGCAAAGCGGCCAGGGAGCCCGCTCCCTTCAGAAAGGTCCTGCGAGTGAGGTTACGTTTGATTGCGTCGCTCAACAGGCTCATGTGACCCTCCTTACGCACCTTTGATCGTATCACCGCAGTACCATCATGCCGATACCTAGTAACTATTTTGATACTATACCAAATTAAGAGGCTGTTTAAAGGGAGAGGCCGTTTTTCCCCAGACAAAAACCGGCACAATCATTTCTAGAAGTAACTATATCCGTGGGGATGGTCACTTAGATCGGCAGTGGCCTTGCTCTAAAGGTCAGGCATAGACCGAAAAGGTGTAATCACCTTGCGGATTTTTCCCATCCATCTGGTTTTGATTGACTGTCGCTGTTTTGGCGCCTGGCGTCTGCGGCGGCTGGTTTACGTTGGCCGCCTTTTGAGCTGAACGCGCCTGTTCAATTACGCTCTGCATATCAATGCCTGTTGACGGGTTAACCATCATAGCAATTTCTTTTTTGTTCACTATACCTCTATAGCTACCACCTTCTGCCTTGCCATGTTATTTGTCAACTTCTGGGATCAGAAATCCCTGATAGATGAGGGATAAGCCGGAGCACTTTAAAAAATGCACCACATCACATGTCAACAAGTCTCAACAATTAAAAAAGGGCTTACTTTCGTAAGCCCTTGATATTTGGCGTCCCCTGCAGGATTCGAACCTGCGACCTACGGCTTAGAAGTTTTAAAAACAAACTTGTAACTCGCCACAATTATTTACTTATTACGGCTTCTGGTTGGCGCAGTGCGTTTTGCCAATGGGTCAAGATCAAGAGTTAAATCTGCTGGTACCAAGTGCAGGTATTTCTCTGTTGTCTTGATGCTGCTATGCCCCATTACCAGCTGCAGGGTGCGCAGTGAGGTGCCTCTCATCAGGGCATGCACGGCAAAGGCGTGCCGGAAGGTGTGCAGGGATATGGTTTCCATTTTAACGGCCTTGCAGATCCTAATCAGCAGTTTGTCAAGATTGTCCCACACGTTGCCAGTTTCAGGGTTGCTGAACAGTCTGCCCCGTTTGTGGGCTTTACGCAAGTATGGTTTTAGTCTGGTCACAATCGGAACAGTTCTGGTTTTATCGCCCTTCCCTTTTACCCGCATGTAGCCTGTTTGCAGGTCTATTTTTGAGCCGTCCAGGTTGAACAGTTCTGATCGCCTCAAGCCGGAGTAGTAGGCTACTGCCAGCATGTGCCGATATTTTCTGTCGCGCTCTCCCCTGCAGGCCCTGATTAGCAGGATCATTTCCCGTCTAGTGGGTATTATTTTGGCCGGAGCTTCTGTCTGGCTGGCTTTGTAGTTGTTAATTTTAAACGCCAGTGGCAGGCATTTGTTGTTGGTGATCATCCATTTGAGCATTGATTGGATGTAGGTTATTTCTTTCTGCACGGTGCGCCTGGTTACCGGCTTGCGCTTTGCTTTGTCTGCTGGTGTGTCCTGATCCGGTTTCTGGCCCCGCTTGCCTGGCAGATAGGTTTCAAGGCTGCGCTTGTTTTTGTAGGCATCAAATATGGCCGGCGTGAGCATGGCCGGACGGAATGAGCCAAAGAAGTTTTTCAGGTGCCGCTCATAGGTGAGCAGAAAGTCCTTATAGGTGCGTTCTGATACTTCATTGCGGTAGTGTACGCAGAAGTCAGTGTATGCCTGGTCTATAGTTGGCGCCAGAGGTGGCGCTTTTTTGGCCGGGTTGGATTGCAGCAGGGTGACATACCATGCCCGTGCTGATGCTTCATCCCCTTCAAAGTAGACGGTTTCGCGGTCGTTTGAGGCTTTTCCAGTAGCCGGATCTTTGCGGCGGCCATTGGGGTAGTATCTGGCCCGCCATGTGTTTGGTAGTGTGGGGTGGCGTTCAAGGCTCACAGAGACCAATCCAAAGCGTATCTGTGCTCTGAAACGCTCAAATTACGCATATGTATTCTTATTATGCCTCTGTAATAATCCATGTTTGCTTTTTTGATTTTATATTCACAGTCAGACTTTTTTGCAGATATTTTTGTTTTTAATATTGCATCATGATCTTTTGACAAAAAGGCATCATCAACTTGCTTATTCATTGAATTGGTGGTCTTGTCGCATACGTTTATAACATCATTATTGTAATTATACCGGAACTGTTGCTGCAGATCCAAAACGTCTAATTTGCCATCAATAACCCTTGGATGGATGTTTGTTCTTGGGCTGCTTCCATCAGACCTCATTTTGTTTTGATATTTAACCGGAACCTTGCCGGGATCATCGACAAAGTGCATGCCGTCTTTATCTTCCCACGAATACACGTCTGCAATTGCAGTATTTATTAATAAAAGTAAAGTTGACAGAGCAATTAAGTATCTCATTTGTGCCTCTTAAAGTTTTTCCATAAGTATTTTAATCAACTTCCTCTGATTACTTTCTATATCAACCGCAATATCAATAGCTTCTGAGTATGACCACAGTATAACGGCCAGTATTGCGGTAATGCCAACTGCCGCTGCTTTTTGGGCCAAGCCCCCGCTTGGAATAAGAAGAGTTAGCACCCCAATGATTAAAACCAATGCTGCAACAACTTTAATGACAATGGATATAGTGCTCATTGCCGGGTATTTTGTTGATACCTCAATGTTTGGTTCACCTGGTGCAAGGCTTGGTGTTTTGGCGGGTAGTGTTGGTTCAGCTTCTGGTGTGGACGAATTGGCAGCGGGCCTGCAGTAAGGACATGATTTTAATTTTGTTGCTATTTTGCGATTACATTCAGAACATACCCAGTAATCCATTTTACGACACCCCTTAATTTATATTTTTTAACATTTTTTAAGCCTACCACTTTATTTTCCGTTTTCAAGTGGTAGACCATTAAAAAACATTTTAATGGAGGCAAACAAATGCAGGATTATGCACGGTTGTACCGCAACGAAAGCCGGATTAGCTACAAACAACAGGTTAACATCATCAGAGAGATTCTTGAGGCTGGTAAATCTCCTCTGGTTACTGTTTTGTGCATCATGGTTTTTCTGTCTGGTGTGAAGCGGTAAAAAGTTCTGAAAGGGCCTTGAATGCCTGAATTTGTTGCTCTGGCGTCATTGCCTCTACAATGCCGATTATCCCTTGTACTACAGGGTTGGTCGGCTTTTTTGTTTCTGGACCGATCTCCTGCACAACTTCAAATCTAAGCTCTTTATCACCGGTTCCGTACTCAAGCCATTCCTCATTAACCATGAAATAATCACAAATAGCTTTCCTTGTGCGTGGTGAAACTCCGCTATCTCCAGATAAATATTGAGTTATTAGCCCTGGGGAAACATTTATGGCTTTAGCAAGAACTCCTTTTTTAGTTCCTCTTTCATCCATCAATGTTTTTAGCTGCTTATGAAATATTTTAGTGGCTGTCATTTTTTCTCTTGATTTTCTTTAGTGACTAAACTATTTGTTGAACATCAAACAACGTTGAACTGAAAGGGGCTGTTTATGACCATCACCTGCCCGACCTGTAAAAATGAATGCGAGATCAAGCCAGAGTCAAAGGCCGCCCTGCTATCACACCTGATGGAGGATAACCAGGTTGGGTTTTGCGCTAAGTGCCAGGCTACCTTTGCTTATCACCTGCAGGTGACTCCGGTTCTTTGTAATCGGCTCGATTAGCACGGTAGTAGACCCTGAGCATGTCTTTGTTGCCAGGATGTTCTTTGCATATCTGATCATCAAGAGCGCACCGCAGGGCATCAACAGCCTTGCAGGCCGGATCAACCTTACTGGCCAGCTTGATTGGATATGCGTGGCTAAGTTCAACCTGGATCTTGACGAGCCTGTCCCGCATGGCTTGCAGTTCAATACCAAGTTGTTCGTGCTGCTCAATGGTGTAACCGGGTTTCTTGGCCATTTTAATTCCTTTGACAGAGTTTTAAGCCGGTTTGCACCGGGCAATATATCAGGAGTTCAACAAAATGAATATTGATTTTAACAAGACCCATGCCGCCTGTGGTGTGCTGAATCTGGCAGAGGTAGCCAGAGAGCTGAACAGGACCGCCAAAGAGGGCGACAAGAGTGTTTCCCGCAGCATGGTGGTGAAGGTGCTCACCAATACCTATCCGAGGATGCAGAGCCCCGGAGCGTTGCGGGTGCTGGAGTACGTTAGATCCCGCAATCTGTTGGTTGAGGTTGATGAGAATGCCTTTACTACAGCAGCTGCGTATGGCGGTTAGTGGTTTCATGGTTTTGAGCTTATCAATCCTAAGTCATTAAATCCGCTAGAAAAAAAGGTAAAATTCTAATGGAAACTACCCTTAAAGATTCTCTTCACGAAACGATTCACAACAGCGATGTGCCTATGAAGCGGCTGTCTGATCAGCTGGGCATTTCGTACAGCTATCTGGCTAATGCTGGGAATCCAAATTTGGAAGAGTTTAATTTCCAGCTAAAGCACCTGATGCCGTTGATTAACGCCACCGGTAACTATGCTGTTCTTGATTACCTTGAAAATGCATGTGGCCGCGTGGCGTTTGTTTTGCCGGAGGCTGGCAAGGATCATGTTGAGATTAACCAGGGGTTGCTAGATCTGTTTGGCAGGATGGGTGATCTGTCCTACCAGATGAAGGGAATTCTGGCTGATGGCCGGGTTGATGATCATGAGTACAGGCGGGTTGAACCGTTGTTTTTTGATCTGTTGCGTGATCTGGCGGGTTTGATGGCCAGTACAGCTAGGGCGGTGAAACCATGACAGCGACTGAGCAGTTGATTCTGGCCGAGATTCGCCAGCTGCGCGAACGGCTTGATCTGTTGCTTGTGCCGGTTCAGCAAGAGCAGGCCCGTCAGCTGGTTAGCGCAGGTCGGGAAACAATTAAACAGCACAATAAGGCTCTGCTTAAGCGCAAGTGGGCAGAGTTTAAAGGGGGTAAGCCATGCGTAAACTGATCGGTAAGATGTTGGTGGTTATACTGGTGCTGGCTGTGTTTGGTTTGGCTGGTAATGCTGACCGTAAGGATGCAGAGGTAACAACCGCCACCATTAAAGAGGTTGCTGCAGCTGGCATTGTGTATAGCCAGCCTGCTGCGTATCGGTTACAGACCCCTACCCATGAGCAGATGGATTCCGTTGAGGCACTGCTGGTTCTGCAGCCGTTGGTGCGGAGGTGATATCATGGCCCAGCGAGGTGACAGCAGCAGAAAGGCAGTGCCTGATGTGTACGGACCTGTTTGCTTGTGTGATGGGTGCAAAATGCAAGGCCGCTGCCGCGACTACAACCTGCATGCCCGCGATAGCGTTTTTGCGTGGATCAACGGCTATGAGTGCGCCTGCAGCGAGTATCAACCAGTTTATTTCAGGGGCATTGAAGGGGTAAGGCCATAACGGTTACCCGGTGGGGCTCCTCCTTCCTCCCTGCCGGGGCTTTTTATTCTAAGGGGTGCGCCATGTCAGTTATAGCCTATCCATGGGAGTTTATGAGGGTGGCAAATACATTTTATTTTCGCAATTTGCAGACGATGGAAGCGTTTAACTGTAGTGCCGAGGATTTGAGTAAGGCTATCCAGTTGCTGGCGGTGAAGCATGGCCTGTGAGTTATCAGCACGCATAGTGCCTGGTGATGCGAAGTGTAAGCAGTACCGGCAGAGCAATTATGTTTCATGCCGTGAATGCACAGAGGTTAATCCATCTGTTGTTTGTCGGGAGGTTGTTGTGGCTGAGCCAAAGAAGTTGAGGAAGGGTGACAAGTTCCGCTGTCCAGGATGTAAGCGTGATGATGCCATATTTGAGGCTAATGGGCTTTGTGGTGTGTGTACCACTGCCCAGCGCAAAAAGAAAAGATCATCTGCAGGAGCATCATCAGTTACGACAGAGCGGGCGCCATGCCTTCCCACCGGACCAGTTAGCAAGCCATCGGCTGTATATCCTGATCTGGATGCTGATGTAGCTGAGGTGTCTGCCTCGTTTGGCAAGGTTGATAATGCTGATGGCGAGTCGGTTTCGTTTGGGGTAGATCCGCTGGTACACATGGCACTTAGGGATGCCTGGTATGAGGTTGAACGCAAGGCCCTGGAGGCGCTTTCTGGACTGGCCCCTGCTTCTGCCCTGGTGCGCGCAGCAAACCTTGTGCAGCGTATTCAGGGGCTGGAGGTATAGCCACCATGAAGACCTTGACTCAAGCATCACGCCACGCAGTGGCGCACTCAGGCCTTTCGGTGTCCAGCCGTTCTGCCTCTCCCCTCCCCTCCCACCAAGTAGGAAAAGAAACCGTCCATCACCCTGTAGGGGGTGGGCTGTGATCAGTATCAAGGTGGATACCAGGGCAACTATGTCAGCTCTGTCAAACTCCGCACGTCAGATCCCTTATGCCATCAGTAAAGGGATCAACGATATAGCTGTGGGTCTCCAGAAGCATGAGCGCAGCGTGATGGAGTCCGTGCTTGATCGCCCTACCAAGTACACGCTTAACAGTTTGTTTGTAGCTAAGGGCAGCAAGGCCAACCCTACTGCGACTGTTGGTTTGAAGGATGTACCCAAGCATAGCACGCATTACTTGGAGCCGTTGATCAAGGGCGGGTCACGACACAAGAAGGGCACAGAGATAGCATTCGGTAGCAGGTGGTTTACGCCTGGCAAAGCTGCTTATGAGCTCGGATACATTGACCAGCACGGGAATTTTAAATCCAGTATTTTACAACAGCTGCGCTCTTACTTTGGGGTGGCAGAAATGTCTGCAGGTTATACCGCCAACAGTAAGCAGGCCAACAAAGAAAAGCTGGCTAAGATGAAGCGTACTTATTGGGACAGTAAGGCAGGCAAGATGAAGACTGTAACCAAAAGGCAACTGGTTAAGGATCCGAAGCGTGGTTACAAGACTATAGGTGGCAAGGTTTATTTCATGAGTATGGGCAGATATGCAGAGGTAAAAGACCCTAACTCTAGGTTGTGGAACAGTAGGTGGGAACAGCATCTGGCCGCTGGTATCTGGCAGAAGAGTGGCGTGCATGGTGCTGACGTAAAGCCCGTGTTGATGCAGGCCAAGGCACCAACATACACCAAGCGGTTTGATTTCTATGGTGAGGCCCAGCGCTTTGTTGACAAGCAAGGCGCTGCCATCATGTCCGCTGCTGTTGCCCAAGCACTGAAGACTGCACGGTGATTCCCCCGCACCCCCACGGTGAGGTAACCAACCAGATGATCACTATGTCCTGGCTGGTTTGATCGACAAGGCCCAAGGCTTTCACGGGTCCTTACCCCACTCTATACCGTGCGGGCTATTCAGACCTCGGTGTTTGGTTACGAATGAAATTTTTTTGATTGCGGAGAAACGGCAATGCCAGAAATGACAGGCGGTTTTGACATAGAATCGGGTGGTTATGCACTGCGCTGGTTGCATGAGGTGTGTGATGCGAAATCATCAGCTGCCCGAGTATTGCGCCAGTTATATCCTGGGGGTGCCGTTTGCGCCAGTTGTGGCCAGCCTATTCAGGGCCGTCGCCCGCTTGAAACCTTCTGGCGTGGTGATCGTACCTGGTGCAAGAGCTGTGAGACAAAGTTTTCCCCCCGGGCCGGTACCATACTGGCTGATTCCCACATAACCTTCGCACAGTTTGAAATTATACTGCTTTGCATCGGCCTGGGCTGCGATCAGCGTACCGTTGCCATTATGACCGGCCTGCACTGCGACACCGTAAAAGCCTGGTTCAGCAAAATCAAGTTCTGGGAGTCTGCCGGTGCCTGATTATACTGATCTGGTGAACGAACGCATACAGCAGGAAGCCGAATTTCTTCCCCAGCCACCAGAAGCCGGGCAAACGCCGGAAGAGCTCACCAGCGCCTTTGTGATCGAATGCCTGGCCAACAATGAGCTTGGTGATGGCACGCTTTACGCTCAACTGCACCGTGATCAGGTCGTATTCGTTAAAAAATCACAGGAATGGTTAACTTTTAAGGGCCATTACTGGGAGCAAGACATCTATGATCTCCACCTGCGCAAGGTCAAAGCCGTTGCTGGGATGTACCTGGATGAAGCCACCGGCCTGAAAGCCCCTATCCAACGGCTGGGTGATCAACTACGTGGCGTTGAAAAAGAGATTAAAACGGCTGACAGCATGATCAAATCAGCTGGCAGCGCCCTTGAAAAAGCCATCAAAGCCAACGATGGACCCGGTATCACCACCGCCACGCAAGACAAATCACGGGCTGAACAGCTTATTTCAGAACTTGAAACCCAGAAAGCCCACCTCACCGTAGAACTTGCCGGGCTCACCGGAACCCGTAAGAAACTCATCAGCCGAGTTGATAAACTCAACGGCGTCCGTGGTGCAGACAGCTGTGTCAAATGGGCTCACATCATAGAAAACCCCCTGGCAATCTCCGGTGATGAACTCGATCAGCATCCCCTGCTGCTACCCTGCGCCAACGGAGTAGTAGACCTTGAAACCGGAGAACTCCGCCCTGGTAAACCATCTGACTGGCTCAGTAAAGGCACCCCCATAGAATACCATGGCTTCGACACCCCGGCACCAGAATGGGAAACCTTCCTACACTCCATGTTTGAAGAAGAAGTAGTCGATTTTCAGCAAGAACTCATGGGCTACTGCGCCTCCGGTCTCACCTTAGAGCAATTCATCGCCGTCCACGTCGGTAAAGGCCGCAACGGAAAAGGCGTACTCTTTGAAATGATCGAGCAAGCACTCGGTCCCCTCTACTGGACCGTCCAGGCAGAACTACTCCTTGACAACAAAACCAGCCGCAGCAGCTCCGGTGCATCTCCAGACATCCTTGCCCTGCGCGGTAGACGCCTCGCAGCAGCCAGTGAAACCGACCAAGGCCGCCGGATCAGCGCTGCCCGTGTCAAAGAACTCACCGGATCAGACACCCTTAACGCCCGTCTGCTCTACGACAAAGCCGACACCAACTTCCGGCCAACTCACAAGCTCCACCTGCGCACCAACGAAGTACCAGGAGGGCTCACCAAAGACTTCGCCCTGCGTGAGCGCCTGATCTACCTCAAATACAAGTACATGTTCGTCGATGATCCAGAACAGAAAGCCCTTGAAGATCCCAACAACGCCGAATTCTACCGGCTCAAGGATCGCGGCCTCAAAGAGCGCCTGCAGAAAGAACTGCCGGGTATACTGGCATGGCTGGTCAGAGGATTCGCCAAATGGCAGAAGCGCGGCAAGCTCATAGTCCCTGACAGCTGCATCAAAGACGCTGAAAAGCTCCAGCAGGATGAAGACCTGATAGGTCAATTCATAGCCGCCTGCTGCCAGGCAGAAACGCCAAGCCACCGCGAGAACTTCAAGGCCATCTACGACACCTTTGCCTGGTGGTTCAATGAAACACAAGATGCCAGGGCCTCAAACTGCCCCAGCAAAAAGTGGTTTGGCAAAGAACTCGACAAGCGCGGCTTCAAACGCGAAACAGCCGGTGGCGATGCCAAAGTATTCGGCCTGGGCCTCATCGAACACCGGCAACTACCGTCAGGATGGTCACAGGAATGATGACCTTATCATCACTGACAGGCTGCTTTTACTCGGGGCAGGGGAAAATCATCATATCATCATAAATCATCATGGTTGCCAAAGTAGCGCAACCATTAAACAAAGTGGCAAACATGATGATAATGACCAAAGTATATAAACCTCGCGGGCGCGCGCGCACGCGAGAACATAACAAGCGGCATAATCCCGCTTTTAAGTTTTTACAACGCTTCAAACATTTTCAACTTTATATACTTTCATCATAATCATCATTTTTAGTGTTTTTATAAGTAATAACAGCAAGATAAACAGCCATGATGATTATGACGATATGATGATATTTAAAAAGGGCACTTAATGATACTCGCTCTGGCAGAAAAGCATATTTCACTTACAAAAACTGGTTCCAACTATGTTGGAGCGTGCCCTATTTGTGGTGGAGGTAAAAACAAGGATGCATTCACTGTCAATGTGGCAAAAGATTTTGTTAATTGCTACTCCTGCGGATTCAACGCAGACCCTGTCCGTTTTCTGCGCCAGATAGAGGGTAAGACCTGCCCGGAAGCCCACCGAGAGCTTGGTATAACCTGTGAGCGGGTAGAATGCCCTGTCTGGGACAAATGCAGCCGTGGCCGTGGTGAGCGTACAGACCAACCAGCAGCTCCAGACCCTGCTCAACAGCGCCCCACTGGTCCCGTCATCCATCAGGCAGACACCCCGGCTGAAAAATGGCAACAAAAAGCAGCGGCACTGGTAGAACACGCTCACCAGCAGTTGTTAACCAGTAGCTTACAACTGGATTACCTTGCCGGTCGTGGCCTGCCCCGTGAAGCCGTAGAAAAATACCGCCTCGGGTACCTGCCAGAAGACTACTACCGTCAGCGCTCCGCCTGGGGTCTGCCTGAAGAGATCAGCGAAAAAACCAACAAGCCTAAAAAGCTCTGGCTACCACAAGGCATTGTCATCCCATGGGCAGATCCCGCAGGTAGCGGTGCAATCCACCGCATCCGCATCCGCAAGCAAAACCTGCGTGATGCAAAAGACCCCCGTTACCACTGGCTGCCCGGCAGCGGCAACGACATCATCTGCCTCAACCCGACCGCCAAGGCCCACGTAATAGTAGAGAGCGACCTTGACGGACTGCTCATTGATTGGTTGGCCGGTGACCTTGTCGCCACCGTACCGCTCGGGTCATGCAGCACTAGACCCAAGGCCACCGCCTTTGAATCGCTCCAGCAAAGCCGCCGGATATTGGTAGCACTGGATTTTGACAAGCCTCAATGGAACGAACAGAAACAGCGGATGGTTGCCCCTGGTGCAGAAGCCTGCGGCTGGTGGTCAAAAACCTTTCCAGACACCTGGAAGCGCTGGCCCGTACCAGACGGTAAAGACCCCGGTGAAGCATTCCAGGCTGGCATAGATCTGCACCAATGGGTACGTGACGGCCTACCACCAGCACTTCGGGTAGAGATAAAAGCGCCAGTTGTCACCACAAGGGAAGAAACTGTCACCAAAACCGTGGCGCCTGATGCTGGCAATGATCATTCTGCGTCGCTTTATAGTGCCTCGGCACAGGGAGAGGTGCAGGAACAGCAACAGGCCAGCGTGGCCGTAGTCAAAATCGGCACCCATCAACTGCACATCACCGATGACAAGCCAACATGGGAAAAGCTGGGGAAACAAGGCAAAACCGCCTACAGCATCAACGAGCTGCAGCGGATGCTTGATACTGTGGGTACCGCTGGTGAATATGCCGACCACGCCAAAGAACTGCTTCTGTGTATCAAGGATGAGTTTAGTGACGGCGGATACATAGAAAAAACGGTCAAACTGGGGAAATAATGTTTGGTTATGGCTCGGGGGTGCCACGAATATGAAAACATTTTTGGCCTGCTGCTGGCTGATATTGGGCCTGTATTTCGTAATTGCATCAATAGGTAGGGGGTGCGGTGTCACAACTGCAATGGCTATGGCATGCGGATTTATGGTCGCGAGAAACGTGGCGGATATTATTGCGCCATAACGGCTGGCGCTTGAACCCCACGGTTTTTGTGTGGGGTCCTAGCGCTTGTTAAACCAGCGAAAGGAAAATCAGATGATAGACGCGATAGAAGCGGCGGCACGGTGGGAGTGGATGTGTGGAATCTTGGCTGGAGAGGGATGCAGCGACTTTGCAGGGTCGTTCCCTGAAATCAGGCAACTCATGGATTTGAAAAACGAGGTAGCGAGATTGACCGACACTCTGGCCGCTGTGATGGATACTGAATGGCGAGATGTTGGCACGCTTCCAAAAATTGACCCCGACACATGCCGGAGTAATGACCTGCTCGGCTGCTGGCCGAACGGTTCAATGATGGTTATTTATCTGGATGTCTGCAACGGCTGGATGGATAGCGAAGGCGGGGAGGCGTGCGTTACGATGCCAACTCATTGGCAACCGTTGCCTGAACCACCAAAGCAACCAGAGTCGGTTTAACGATTAGAGCTGTGGGGCGGGCCTTATCCGTCCCGCACCAGCGCCTTGGTTATGGCGCACATACCACAAAAAGGAGAATTACCACTCATGTCATATTCGTTGGAAACACCATGCTGTAACTACCCTTCTCCGATCCCTGGCGGGCAAGGGGATTGCGTCAAAAAAGACATCTGCACCGACCGCATGGTCATTCAGGGGGCAATAAACGCCGTTCACATGATGCCTTGCGGAGTTGGCCACCTTGGCGGAGGCTCCATCGTGCTCAACTGTTCCAACAAGCAGTTGGCTCAACCTCCGGTCGAAGAAACCGAATCGGATCACTAAAAACTGTGGCAATCGGCAATAAGGCTGCCGTGCGCCATAACGGGCCCCCCGGATGACAGGGCCCCGCAGAGGCTCCGTGTCCATTCGGATGGTTCGCCCGCAGGCGGGCGGATCATCCACCCTGTCAGCCGGGGGGCCCGTTCCTCCGACCGCAGGTCGGGGGAACGTAACCGGATAACCGGCTTGCGGCAAATGAAATGACTGAGACACCGAAATTACACAGAAAGGAAACGCCGGAAAACGCGCCCACAGTAAGCAAGTCCGCGTTAATTAAGGCGTTAGGTACGTACCATGTTGAACTGGGTAGATGCTAAAAAAGCCCCTAAAGACGGGAGGTGCATTATAGCAAAATTTAAAACTTGGCCTCAACCACTTGCCGCCATGTGGCATTCAGAAGATGAAAAATGGGTAGCGGCTGCCCCACAATGTTGCGAAATGGAAGGCGGTAGCGATGACCGATATTTTGAAAACGAGTGGTTTGATGATCATGATTTAACCGTGTGGGCTGAGTGTACCTAACGGTTTGAATTAACCCGCTTGACGGGTTGAATGTTTAGTTATGGGAGTCCATTGGATACCTAGTGGGCATGGTGGAGGTTGCTGGATTGTGAGAAGCGCACGGCCTGATTCACTCACACGAAAAGCCAGCGTAAAGAAGGCATTTAGGGTGCTGTGCGGGTTGCGCCCTCCTCCCATAACGAGAACGAGATAAGGCGCTGGCTGTAAGCCAGTCGCACTTGATTGAGCGGTTAGAAGCCGCAAGGGAGCATGATATGTACGAAAAAATGCAGCAGCTTGACGGTGTGCCAAATATACCGATGGCGGCGCATGTCTCTGTAGGTTTTGGGAGTGCATTTGTTACTAAAGACAACGAGTGTTTTTACAGCGAACCGCATGGGTCTGATTACGACAGCTGCATTTCAATGTCAGCGGTGGAGGCTGTAGCGGCTAATTTCCCTGATTCTGACTGGCGTGTGCATCTATGTGGCCCATTGTCAGAGATTCATTACCAACGGCAAGGGGCAGAGAATTGGGTTGCGTATGAATGTGGGCCGGGTTTCGCATAGGCATCTAACGGCTTGAGCTGAACCGCCGCGAAGCGGTCGGCTTCGAGCGTTTTGGTTAGAATCATCTTGGCGCGTGCGAAGCACTGCCGAAGGCATAGGGGTTACGATGTACGACGGAAGCTCGAAATGGTGGGATACGTGGCGGAAGTACCAAGGCGACAACATGAACCCAAAGTCTTTCAGATCGTGGACGAGAAAACAGATTTTAGCGATGTGGGAAGTGCAGTTCGGAGTTAGGAGGTTTTTCATTCTGGATTGGTGGCTGGTCAAATTGGGGCGGCGGGTATGAGGATAAACCGGTATCAGTGGGGATTTTGGTGGGGATACAGCAACGACTTTGATTTTTTACGCGTTGCTCTGGAGTGGCGCAGTTACAACAAGGCGTCTTTACGTGTGGTTGTTATGGGCTTTATGTGTTGTGTGACGTTTTCGGCTCTGTCCTGGCCAGCAATAAAGCGAAAAATGAGGGGGATAGAATGAATTACGACGGGCACGATGACGGTTGCGACTGTGCTGTGTGCGATGACATTGCATTTAGGGCATCCGTGCAAAAGGGTTTTATGAGCATCGCGGAAGTGCATGAACATGAAAAGATGTTGAGAGACGAGTTTGATGATGCTCTGGGTAAAATTGCACGGTTGCAGATTGATTTTCACCAGACCGCTGTAGCCCATGACAATTTCAAGTCGGCGCTGAAAAAGATTGCGCGGGGCACACTGGAGCCGGGGCACGTCTACGAGCAAGCCGTGATGATGCAGGAGATTGCCATCAAGGTTTTGCAGGAGGAACACGGCTGTACTGTCATGGGTGCGAAAGTTTGCTTTGCCTGCGGGGAGTGTGACCCGCTGACATCGGCTGACCTTGGCAAGAACTGCGGGGGTGTGCTGTGAGCGAGAATTACCAATATGCCGACTGCAAGCACTGTGGCAAAAGCATCATGGAAGGTGAAATACACGGATGCCGTCAAATGCTGTTGGCTGAAATTGCCGATTGTCACGCAACCATGCTGAGGCAGGCCCAACAGATTGACCACTGGAAGGAACAAGCCGCAATATACAAGGATCAGAAACAGGATGCGGATGATGAAGCGTGCATGTGGAAAAAGACGGCGTTGGCACAGGGCGAGGGGTTAGCACGGTATATTATCGACAAAGATCGGTATAGAGAAGCGTTGCAGAAAATTATCGAAACCGGCGATAAGTGCAACATCAAGTATGAGGCTGTGCATCTGATGACGATAGCACGCGAAGCCCTGGCCGACAGGCCATAAGCCAAGATGATTCTAACATCCAATTCCGCCGCAATCATGCGGCATAACCGGAAACGCTTAAACGTAAAAACAGCAACTTAACCCTGAAAGGAGCCGCAAATGAAGACCGAAACCAACAAACCACGCTTACTGGACCAGGTGCGCAACGCAATGTGGCTCCAACGGATGAGCCACAGCACCATCAGCACCTATGTAGACTGGATCAAGAGGTACATCCATCACCACAAACTGCGGCACCCGGCAGAAATGGGCGTTGTAGAGGTAGGCCAATTCCTCACCCATCTGGTGGGAGGCCGTCAAGGCGTCGCTGCCAGCACCCAGAAGCAAGCCCTATGCGCCCTGGTCTACCTCTACAAGCATGTCCTCAAGATAGACCTGGGTGACATCTCGTTTTTGCGCTCAAAGCGCCCTGCCCGGCTGCCGGTAGTATTAAGCCGGGATGAAGTCTGGAAAGTGCTGGACAACCTGCAGGGCCCTGTCTGGATCATGGCCGCCATGATGTACGGCTGCGGCCTGCGTCTGATGGAATGCTGCCAGCTGCGGGTGCAAGACATTGACTTTGACCGCCGTACCGTGCTGGTCCGTGCCGGAAAGGGTGATAAAGACCGCTATGTTCCACTGCCTGAACTGGTCATTGCGCCACTGCGCCAGCACCTGTCACGGGTGGCAGAACTCCACCGGCAGGATCTTGAAGACGGCTGGGGCGCTGTTGATATGCCCGGCGCCATGGCAAAGAAACTGCCAAATGCCCCCTGGGCATATCACTGGCAATGGGTATTCCCCGCCCCTACCCGATACACCGAAAAAGCAACCGGCATTCAGCGCCGCTGGCACCTGCATGAATCAGCCCTGCAAAAACAGGTAAAAGCTGCCGGCACAAAAGCCAGAATCGGCAAACGGGTCTACCCTCACATCCTGCGGCACTCGTTTGCCACCCATTGGCTAGAAGATGCAGACGGTGCTCAGGACATCGTACTACCACGCCTGCAGCGGCTGCTGGGCCACTACAAACTTGAAACCACCATGGTCTATGTCCATATGATCACCCCCAGCCGGGTAAACAGCCCGCTTGATCGTAGACCGGCAAGGATAGCAGCATGATTCACATCACCACCCTTATAACCCTGCAGGCCAAGCACAACCGCGCCTGTGATAAACACAACTGGACCGGCTACACCCTGGCAGACATGAACGCTGCAGCAGCTGGTGAACAGCTTGAAATAGATCAGGCAGAAGAATGCGGACAGATCCACGGCCCCCATGGCGTAATTGATGAAACCTATGACCTGATAGCCGTACTGCTGCGCAAGGTAGAAGCGCTGGAAGGGATGCCCCATGCAAGCAATCCGTAACCTGCTGTTTGACCCCCGCGTCTTCAGCTACCTAATAATGGGGCTCTACCTGCTCAACGCCCTGCGCTGGGCCTATGAACGCAAACCGGCTGATGTCTGCTACTGGCTCTCAGCCCTGGCAATCACCGCAACCGTAACCTTTGGGTATAAACACTGACATGACCGCCACCAACCACGCCACAGACCTGCAGGCCATCCTTGATGCTGCCATTGCCACCGCCAAGGCCAACCCCACTGCTGCCAACATCAGCACCGTGGAAAAGGCCCGCAAGGCCGTGGATGACTACAACTCTGCCCAGGCTGGTGACCCTGCTGGTGAAAAGTTCAAAACCCAGACCGCTGCCCTGCTCTACCTGCAGCGCACCTACAAGATTGAGAAAAGCAAACTCTCTGCCGATGTCCAGGCCGGCAAAGTACCACGCAAAGACGGTGTTTATTCTGCCAAGGATCTGGACTACTACGCCAACGCCGTACGGCTGGAACTTAAGAACAGTGAACCGCAACAGAACAGTGAAGACGGTGGTGAACAGCTCAAGCGCTTTCAGGCCCAACTGGCAGAACTCAAACTGCAAGAGCGTCGTGGCCAGCTCATTGACGCAGCAGAAGAAGAAGCTCGGGATGCAAAATTATGGTTTGCCGTATGGTCAGACATTGAAAATCAGGGGCCTAACGTAATTAATCAAATCATCAACCGTATCGGTGATCTTGGCTTACCTGAAGAGATTCACCAGCGAATCACCGCCCTGGTACCTGAACTGCGGCAGGAGTATGAAGACACGCTTGCTGATATCCGCGACCGATACGCAAGGGATGGAGGGATAGAGGCATGATGCCTGCTGTTGCAGAACAGCCAAAAGAATTTATCCGCTTCCGACCTGCTGAAATCAAGGTATTCCGAAAGCGTAAGCGTCTACCTGGTCCGGAATGGTTTGAGCGCAACATCAACGTTCCGATCGGATCCCGCAAGGGTCTCTACCGCAACAGCAACAATCCGGCTATGTGGGGGATACTGCACTGGGCTACCCTACCCTGGGTGCGCACACTGGTACTGGCCAAAGGTATACAGGTCGGCGGCACTCTGATCTTCTACGGCCTCATGCTACGCGAAGCCCAGTACACTGCCGACACGGCCCTGATAGTCATGGCTGATGAGCGCAGCGTCAAAAAACTCAGCAAAAAGCGCCTGCAGCCGATGATTGATCAATCACCAGCCCTGGCCAGCATCAAAAGCAGCAACCCGGACGACACCAGTATCTACAGCATCAGCCTGTCCCATGGTTTCACCATTGATATCGGCTGGTCCAGCTCTGAAATGTCCGTATCGTCTGAATCATACCGTGTGGTCCTGCTGGATGAGATCAGTAAATACAAAGTGCGCGGCAACATCGAAGACGCGAAAGGCCGCACCACCGTTCACCAGGACACTTTCAAACTCTGGATATGGTCATCCCCTGGCATAGACACCGATGATCCGGAAAACCGTGATCCCCTCATGGTAGAGGCTGAAGCCTGCGATGTCATGCTGGAGTTTTTCGCCAAATGTCCTGATTGTGGCAAAGAACAGGTAATGATCTTTGATCGGTTTGGCTGGCCAGGGCAAGTCAACCTTCAAGGACAGACAGAAGCAGATCCCAAAGCCATCCGCCGCAACCGATCGGCTTGGTACCAGTGCGAACACTGCCCCAGCCGCTGGAATGACTACAAGCGCGATAAAGCCGTGCTTGCCAGTATGAAAACCGGCTGGAAACCAACCGATGGCGAAGAGATCGAGCGCCCCCAGTCGGTCTACTTCCACTTCCCTGCTTGGCTCTCCCCCTATGTCAGCCTGTCTGAAGTCGTTGCCAGCTGGTTAGAGGCCCAGGGTGATGAAGAAAAACTGCGTAAATGGAACAACCGCTTTGCCGGGGTAAGCTATCGTGTCAATAGCACCCATGCACCAGAACTTGAGGCCCTGGCTGATCGTGCAGAGGTCTACCCGGCAGAAGTGCCCATGAACGCCGGCATACTCACTGCAGGTGCAGACGTACAGATCAACCGGATCGAGATCGAGGTAGTGGCCTGGGGCGTAGGCAATGAATCATGGGGTATTGAAAATCAGGTATTCTATGGCGATCCTCGCCTGCCTGATGTCTGGGCCCAGCTTGATACCTACCTATCAAAACGCTGGAAGCATGAAAGCGGGGTAGAAATCGGGCTATCTAGAACCTTTGTGGACTCTGGCTACTGTTCCAGTCACGTCTACAAATTCACTGCTCCACGTAAGCCGCGCAATATTTACAGCGTCAAGGGCGCATCGTCGGCAGAGGCTCCAGAGGTGCTGGGCCCAACCAAGCAGCGGATCGGAAGCACCAAGGCCGAAGTATTCATCCTGGGCGGCAACAAACTCAAAACCACCATGTTCGGCTACTTTGATATTGCCCAGCCCGGACCAGGCTACTGTCACCTGCCAGATACCTATGACAAGACCTGGTACGAACAGATGCAGGCAGAACACCAGGTGGCCCAGAAAACAAATGGCAGACCGGTACAGGTCTGGCAAAAGAAAAAGGCCAATCTTGCCAACGAGGCTATTGATAAACGCCAGTACGCCCTTGCCGCGCTCATGTCCCTACGGGTGGATATCAAGGCCCAGATAGCGGCACTCAAGTCGGCAGCGGAACCCAAAGAACCACAAAAACAGACAGCATCAGGCCCGCCAGGCGGGTTTGTACGCGGATGGAGGCGATAACATGGCAACACCCTATCTTTCGATTGGTCAGGTAGCGCAAAAACTTGGTGTAAGCACCCGTACCGTCCGCAACTGGTGGTTGTCAGGTAAAACCTCTTTGCAGGCCTGGTGCCCTGGCCATATTGTGGGTAAAACCGGCCTCAAATTCACTCGGAAAAGTGTGGAAGTTTTTATCCAGCAAGGCAACGTAAAGCCAGATGAATACGAGAACGCATAGCTTGTACATGCAGTGAAAAAGTCGAATAAGTCGAAAAACCCGAAAAAGCCGAAAAACCCCACCTGCTTTTACACCCAGTATGTTGCACGCTCTGTTCACCATGAGCGTAATCATTCCCACAACCGAACCGCAGCAGCTACAGGCCGGTGATTCCATCCGCTGGAAGATCAGCCTGGCTGATTATCCGGCGTCTGCTGGCTGGTATCTTAAATACCGGCTGCTGTCAGCAAGCGGCAAGATTGATATTCAGTCAACAGCCGATGGTGATGATCACCTGGTACAGATCACCGCTGTAACTTCTGCTGCCTGGGCATCCGGTACCTACACCATGCAGCGCATGGTCACCAACAACACAGACCGCTATACCCTTGACACCCGTACCATTCAGATTTTGCCCGATCTGTCAGCAGCCACCGCTGCAACTGACACCCGCACACAGGCACGCCGGGCACTGGATGCTATTAACGCCGTACTTGAAGGCCGCGCCTCCCGCTCTGATGCAGAGTATGAAGTCACCACCGCTGGATCTACCCGTAAACTTAAGTCCTTAACTACAGAGCAACTGCTCCCCCTGCTGCAGCATTATACCCTGGCTGTCTGGCGTGAACAGAACCCCGGCAAACTCTGCCCGCAACTGCGCCTTACTGTGAGGTGTACCAATGGGTAAGCTTAGTCGCATGGTTAACCGCGCTCTTTCTGCAGTGGGTCTGCGCCGTGTGCGCAACTCCGGTATTGTCCCTGGCACAGAATCCTATCAGATCCTTAAAGAGTGGATCGAAAGCCCGTTAAAGGGTGCCGGTTCACTTGATTGGGATCTGCGCAACAAGATCAGCGCCACCCGTAACACCTCCCGCAAGCTGGCACTCAATAATCCTTTGGTGCGCCAGTACCTGCAACTGCTTGAGCAAAACGTCATAGGACCAAAAGGTATGCGCCTGCAGTGCCAGGTCCGCAATGCTACAGGCGATCTTGATAAATCTACCAACAGCGCCATTGAGGCCGCTTTTGCTGATTTCTGGCGTTCTCCCTGGGTAGATGGCCGGCTGTCCGGCGTACAGGGTGAACAACTGCTTATCCGCACTATGGCTGTTGATGGTGAGGCCTTTGTCCGCCGCGTGCTGGGTAGTCGTTTTAAGTACGGCATGGCCCTGCAGATGATTGATGCAGACCTGGTTGATCATCAGCTTAACCGTGCCCGTGGTGCCAAAGGCGAAAATGAAATCAGGTTGGGTATTGAGGTTGATGAATGGGGTGCTGCTGTTGCCATCTACGTGCTGGATTCTGCCCAGCAGGATATCAATGGGGCACGTTCACAGGGCAAACACATCCGTATACCGGCATCTGAAATTATTCACCTCTATGATCCAGAGCGGATCAACCAAAGCCGGGGCATTACCTGGCTTAACTCTGTTGCCCTGCCACTTAATATTCTGGATGGCTATGTAGAAGCAACACTGGTAGCTGCCCGTACCGCTGCCTGCTCCATGCCGCTATTCAAGCACACTAATGCCGATCTGTACGGCACCGATTCAAGCGGCAACCCTGTAGCGCAAAACTTCAGCATAGAACTAAACCCCGGTGGTGGTCTTACCCTCCCCCCAGGGCTTGAAATGCAGGAATTCGACCCCAGCAAGCCAACCATAAACTTCGGAGAATTCACCAAAGAAAACAAGCGCTGGGTCTCTTCCGGCGTACAGGTCTCATACAACGCCCTGGCTAATGACCTTGAAGGCGTCAACTTCTCCAGCATGCGTTCAGGCCTGCTGATAGAGCGCGATTCCTGGCAGTGCCACCAGCAAATGTGGATAGACCGCTTTAGATTACCGGTACATGGCTGGTTTGTACCTGCTGCAATGCTTTCCGGCAACCTGCGCCTGCCCTCCCATGATGCCTCCCTGTATCTGGCTGCCCGCTTAATCCCCCGTGGCTGGAAGTGGGTAGACCCTCTCAAAGAAGCCACCGCTGCCGTGCTGGCTATTAAAGAAGGGCTTGGTTCCCGTACCGGATTCCTCGGCGAACAGGGCGAAGATTTTGAAGCCATAGTAGAGCAGCTGGCAGACGAAGCCACCATCACCAAGGATGCCGGTATCACACTGGGTGAAGCTCCGCAACAAAACCAGCAGCAGAACAGTGATCAACGCTTAATGGCCGCGCTACGGCTGCTGCTTGCAGAAGAAAAGGAGGCATAACCATGCCTGAAAAGAAATTCTACTCAATCAAGGCCATGGCAGAAACTGACACGGCTGAGATCTTCATCTATGAGCAGATCGGTGAAGATTGGTGGACCGGTGAAGGCGTCACCGCCAAGAACTTCTGTAAAGAAGTAGCTGCCCTTAACGTCCGGCAGATAGACCTGCATATTAACAGCCCTGGTGGTTCGGTATTTGATGGTCAGGCCATCTACAACGCCCTTAAGCGTCACCCTGCCTGCGTCACCACCTACGTTGACGGCATTGCCGCCTCAATCGCCTCGGTAATTGCCCTGGCTGGTGACACCGTAATCATGGCACCCAACTCCCTCTATATGATCCACAACCCTTGGGGGCTGGCACAGGGCAGCGCCGATGAAATGCGCAAGTATGCCGACCTGCTGGACAAGGTGCGCGACACCATCGTCTCTGTCTACCGAGAAAAGTGCGGCCTGTCTGATGAAGGGATCATAGCTTTAATGGATGCTGAAACCTGGATGAGCGCAGAAGAGGCCCAGGCCTTTGGCTTCGTCGATGAAATCGGTACAGAACTAAAGCTTGCCGCCCTGGCTGGATTCGATTTCAAGGCTATGGGCTTTAAAAAAGCCCCGGCCATTTCCGCAAGCATTACCTCTGCTCCGGCAGAGAAACCACAAACGGCCCCACAGGCCGAAATAAAGGAGGCTCCAATGCCTAACGTAGCTGTTGGAACCCCGGCTGCCGGGGAACGTAACCACCAGAGCGAAGCTGCAGAAATTGCAGCAATGTGCGCACAGAACCACTGTGCCGACCGTGCCGCCGGTTTTATCCAGGCCGGTTTCACCCCTGACCAGGTTGGTCGCCAAATCCTTGATCTGCACGCATCCGGCGCACTAGCCACCCCTGCTGCAGAAGCCCCGGCACTGATTGACATGGGCAAACAGGCCAAGAACTACAGCTATCAGAAAGCCCTGGTAGCTGCCATTGATATTCGCGAAGGCCGCGCAGCATCTGGTTTTGAGTATGAAATCCACCAAGATATCGCCAAGCGCCTGCCCCAAAACTATCAGGCTAAGGGTGGAATCTTAATGCCTATGCGTGTACAAAACACCGCCCTGACAACCGGTGGATCAGGCACTGGATCTGAAGTTGTTTTCACCGAGTACGGTGAACTGATCGACATTCTCAGAAAGGTATCAGTTCTGACCCGTATGGGCGCCAAAACCCTCACTGACCTGCGCGGTCCCATCACTTTCCCAAAACTCACCGGCTCTCACACGGCTCACTGGGTTGGTGAAAATCCAGGCAGCGATGTTGGTGGCTCAAACGTTACCTTTGGTACCATGACCATGAGTCCCAAGACTCTGCAGGCAACCGGCGCAGTATCCCGCCAGCTGTTAGTGCAGTCCACTCCTGATGTCGAAGGTATTGTCCGTACCGATATCGGAATGGTCCATGCCCTGGCCTGGGACCAATCCGGTATCCACGCCGATGGCACTGCCAATGACCCCACCGGTATCTATGCCGCCGCTGGTATCAATGCTGTTGCCATGGGTGGCGTGCCAACCTTTGGCAAGCTGGTGGATATGGAAACTGAAATCAACAAAGACAATGCCCTGATCAGCAACATGGGCTTTGTTACCACCTCTGGTATGGCCGGAAAGATGCGCCAGACCCTTGAAAGCGCCACTGCTGGTGCCCGCTGGATCTGGGACGGAAACGCCATGGAAGGCATCATGGCCGGTTATAAGGCAATGTCCAGTAACCAGATCAAGGCCAATCTGGGCACCGGAACTGATGAACATGGCCTTATCCTGGGCAACTGGGCAGACATGCTGATCGGCATGTGGGCTGGTATCGAACTGCTGGTTGATCCTTATACGTTGGTTCAACAGGGATTGATTCAAATCACTTCCTTCCAGATGGTTGATATCGGTATCCGCCGTCCTGAATCCTTCTGCAAGGCCACTGGAGCCAAAATAGCCTAATTAACCTGAAGTGGGCGGCCTGTAGCCGGGCCGCCCTGCCATAAGGAGTATGACCATGAAATACAAAGTATTGCGCGGATTCTGCCTTGGTAGAGGAAAAGATGTATTCCCAAGCCAAGAAATTGAACTTGATCCAAAACTGGCCGAACTGTACCTGCGCCAAGGCCGGATTGCACCGATTGCAGTTTCTGGTGCCGTTGACATGAACAAGGCAGCCCTGTTGGCCAGTATCGCCATTGCCGAGTCTGTTGAGGTGCTTAACGAGCTGGTAAGTGCTGAAGAGACAGACACTGAGATTGTAGCAGCCTATGAAGCCCGTGCTGCAGAGCTTGAAGGGTGAGCATCCCAGGCTCTGAAATAGCCAGCATATCGCTGGCTGACTTTGGCCAGCCCATCACCCTGCAGTACCGTGCAACCCGCCGCACGGTCACCGGTATCGTCTCAGACATCAACGAGCCCGGCAGCGTGTTAACTGGCGAAGGCCCAGTGGAAGAACACAGCATTGAAGTAGCAGTAGCAGCCGCCGCTGGAGTCAACACAGACTGGACCGCCACCGTACAGTCAACCGGTATCACCCGCCCGGTCTTGTGGGTATCACCACCCAATGCCGGTTTTGTCAAAATCATCCTGGGGGCTGAACAGTGAGCACCGTAACCTACAGCGATATCGTGCAGCACATGGTAACCACCCTAGTCAACCTGCTGCCGGCAAAGCACAAGGCCAGCGTCATTGCCTGGCCGGATCGCCCCGATGATCTGACTGACCAGAAGCTGGAAAAAGATCATCCGCACGGCTGCTACGCCGTCAGGTACCTGAAATCAACCGCCAGCGAAACCGGTCACGAAACCGCCCTGTTTGGCGTAGTGCTGGTGGCAAACAGCTTTACCCGTGCGGCCAACATGGCAGCCACGGTAAAGATTGCCATGCAGGACGAAACATCCCCTATCGGCCAGAAATACACCTTTGCCGGTGTCGAGCCGATTGAACACCTGGCCGGCTGGGTGCGAGACACCGCAATCATTGCCGTACCCAGAGGCAAGCAAACCATCCAAAACAAGGCCGCAGAAATAGCAGCCCTCAACCTTTAACCCTTACTTTGCGGGAGAACACCCGCCAGGAGGCAAAACAATGGCACAAGGAAGAATTGCCCAAACTCAATATTCAATGCAGCAAGGGCGGCTGATGATCTCAAAGCTGAACGAACTTGGCGCACCCACAGGCTTTTTCCATCTGGGTGACGTTTCCTCGGCATCTATCGACCTGACTGAAGAGGTCACCGACGTATACGAGCATTCAAGCGGTGCCCGCGGGTTGGATGCCGAATTCACCAAACAGCTGGGAGCCGAATTCAAGGCCAGCCTGTCTTCATTCACGCCTGAAAACTTCGCACTGTTCATGCGTGCCGCGGTAGTTGCCAAGGCTGCCGGATCTATCACGGATGAATCAATTACGCTCTTCTCGGGGTTGGAAAGTTACACCAACAACATCGATATCAGCAGCGTGGTTGTCAAATCACCTGACGGGCTTACCACCTATGTAGTCGGTGACGACTATATCTCAAATGACAACTCAATCGAGCCAGTTACGGGTGGTGCAATTGAGTTGCTCGATACCGGTGACGGCGTTCCCGTGAAGGTGTCCTACAGCTACGGAGCGCAATCCGCTGTTGATGCCTTTACCGAGGCCAAGGGTTATTACCGCCTCGTTTTCGACGGTATTGACACCGCCCAGAGCAATAAAAAGCGCAAATACACGCTCCGCCGTGTATCCACCAGCGTACTCAAGAGCCTGGCACTCATTGCTGATGACCCGAACAAGATGGACATCGATGGCAAGTGCCTGATTGACAACACCGCTACTACCCGTAGCAAGTACGTCAATATTGACATTGAATCCTAACCAGTAACCAATGCAGGCCAGCGGGGATGATCCCGATCATCCCCGCGCACAAGTATTGATTGCAACCATCCTTTGCGGGAGAACACCCGCCAGGAGTAAACGATAGTTTGTTACTTAATGTCACAAGGTAAAATTATATGAATATACTAACAAAAACAGGCCTTGAAAGAATATCCAGTGGTATTGACATTAAATTTGACTCAATTGAATTAAAATTTACCGCCTCTGGGACTGTTATAAATTATAAATTAGATGGCGAAACTATATGTTATGACACTTTTAAACATACCCCATCTATTGGTGATTCAATCACCATAACTGGGTTTAAAGGCCAAATGGATATAAAAATTTATTGATACACCTGACCGTCGTGAGACAGGGCAGTAACTATCTAATGCAGCGTCGTGATGACGCAGCGAGAGGTAACTATCATGGCAACAAAATTACCCGATGTCGGCGGGCTGAATCTGCTGAGCGTGTTGTTCAGCTCAACCGCCAAAACCACCAGCTTTACCCTGCAGCTGTTTACCGATGCCAACGCCCCGGCAGATGGTGATATCAACACCACCCACACCGTGGCTGCTGGTGGCGGATATGCAGACAAGACCCTCTCAAACAACGCCACAGTAGCGCTTGAAAGCGGCATACCGGTTGCAACCTGGGCGGCCCAAACCTGGACCTTTACCGGTGCGCTTACCTCTGGTGCCACCATCCGTGGTTATCAGGTTCTGTCCGGTACAACCCTGCTATTTGAAGAGACCTTTGGCACGCCATTCACCCCGGCCAACAACGGCGACCAAATGACCTTTACCCCCAAGTATGCCCTGGGCAACGGTACACCAACATGATCCGGCTGCTGCTGGTCATAGCTCTGCTGCTGCCGGTGCAGGCCCTGGCTGCAACAGTCAATCCGTGGGAAAAACCGGCCATAACCACCCTGCCTGATACCGCTAAAGTGTCGGTATACGATGGATCTGTCTTAAAGACTATTACCGGACCAAACCTGAAGACAGATGTCATTGATGCCATCAAGTTACCGTCTTCACAGGTTATTGGTGTGCAGCCTGCCCCCACTGCCGGTGCTTATGAGCGCAAATTTGAGGTTAAAGACAAAGACGGATTAATCAAAATGTACATAAATGCTTCCGGCACTGTGGTTATTGCCGGGCAACTTGTACTTGGTTCCACGCCTGTTCCATTGGCTGTCTCTTCAGTTGCGCCTGCCAACGGCGCCACTGCTCAATCAATCATTGTTTACCCGGCAGTTACCTTTAACAAGGGCGTCAGTCTATCTTTATCCACTATGTACATCCAGGGCAACAGCACAGCACCCGTTATGGGTGCTGATGGCGCTACGTGGAATATACCGGCCACCCTGGCCTATGGCACCACCTACACCCTGAAGGTGGTTAAAAACAGCATCCTGCAGACCGATGGCGAAACCAGCAGCAGCTGCGGCACCACTATGGCTGATGTGTCCGGCGTCTGCCAGAGTACCTTTACTACTGCCACCCTGGGAATCAGCAGCGTTGTGCCGGCAGCCGGTGCCACCGGAGTCACCGGTACTGACGGGGGGGCCTTCACCGCCGTACCGTCAACCACCTTCAGCACCCATGCCCTGCTGACTGCCGGTGCCGGATCTTTTACCTGCTCATCCAGCTACTACAACGGCAGCGGTTGGGTAAACGATACAACCCCTGGCGATTACCTGACCACCAACAGCCTGACCTATACGCTGGACAGTATGATCTACCACAAAAGCTACGATGCCTCGCACCTTACCACCTACACCTGCGACATCGTAAAAAGCATAGGCCTGACCACCTGCGCTGCAGGGACATCAGACACAGGATCAACCTGCCGCTGGACGTTTACCACGGCGCAGTAAGGGGTAATCATGGCCAGCATCAGCTATGTCGGTACCGCCGGGGCTGTCTGTAGCGGTGCAAAGCTGCTGGTAGATGAAAACGGTGATTACCTTGTTGATGAACCCGGCAATTACCTTGAAGTAGACCAGTTTTCCGATCTGGTCACCATATCGGTCCAGCGCTACTCGGCAACCGGTACCATGCAGGCAGTTGCAGCGCCTGCCAGTAGTTATACCTGGATACCGGTACAGATTCAGATCCGGTACTCAACAGCCGGGGCCGTAGCAGCACCGGCAGCCAGCATCACCTGCAAAGCAGCACCAGCTGTACTGCTGCCAACCATAGCAGCACCGGCCAGCATTGTAACCTGCAAGGCAGTACCAGCCGTATCCGGCAAGGCCGTTATCAGCTCTTTTTCAACCTGGTTCGTTTCAGTTGGCAAAACCGGCCAGATGTCAGCCGTGGCCGCACCGGCAGCAACCTACACCCGTGCTGCCCGTATTGTTGGCACCGCCGGTTGTGTCGCGGGACCCGCAGCCACAGACATCATTTGCAGCGTGGCAGTCACCGGCCAAATGGCGGCAGTTGCCATGCCATTCTCTGCTGCATCCTTCCAGGATGTGGTTGATGCCCAGATCGTGGCCGTGGGCAGTCCGGCAGCAGAAATCACCTGCCACGTCACGCCACCTGCCCTGGTTGGTGCGGTTGGCGAAGCCAGGGCAGCTGATTATGCCTTCTACTACGAGGCTGTTACCCGGGAAGAGATCGGCACTGCCGGTTGTGTAGCTGCGGCCATGGCCACCGACATCACCTGCAAGGTGGTGGCTGTTGTAGGGGTGACCAGCGTGGCCACACCGGCAGCTCAACTGGCAATAACCGTTGTGCCGGTAGCCCAGGCCGGGGCCATAGGGCAACCAGTATCAGGCCTGACCATAGTCTGCAACCCAACGGCAACGGCTGCAGCAGTAGCAGAACCGGGCTTTGATCTGGTCATCACCTGCAGGCCACTGGCCCTGATGGGTGCCATCGGGAAACCGGTATCAACCTGGCAGTATTACGAAATACCAAAACCGACAGACTTGCTGCATGTCTGTTACACCGTCAAAGTCAGCCGCAACCAGTTTCTGGCCGACAACTACAAAACCACCGTGCGGAGGCGCTACTGATGCAAGGCCCAACACTCATACACTTTACTGATGACACAGACGCCTACGGTGCCCTGTACATCGGGAGAACCTTTGAAGCGGTAATCGCCATCACCGGAGCCGATGGACAGCCCGCCAACCTGTCTGATTATGATGTTGCCTGTGATGCCCGCCTGGACGCTGATGATGTTGACCCGGCTTTCAGCTTTGAGGCCAGTATTGTTGACGTGGATATCGATGGCCAGACCTTTGCGTCTGCCGGGATCAAGCTGTTTTTGGGCGCCACTGATGCCGCTGACCTGGTCAGAAACATGTACTGGTACGACGTAAAACTGACCTCAAAAAGCAATACAGAGATCGTGATCAACCCGGTCGCTGGCAATGCCCAGGTTGAAGGCACGTCAACACACTGATGGCCTGCCTGACCCTTACAGCTACTCTGCCGGACAGAATCAACGGCAGCGCGAAACAGCCGCAAAAACTAACGGCATCGGCGGCCCAGCCGGACCGGCTACAAGCCGGGGCCAAGCTGCCGGCAGCAATAACCATCACCGTGACAGGGGTAGAGCTATGACAAAGCGCACCAGCAAAAAAGGCAACATAACGCCTCACATGCGCTCGATCCAGACCGGCCCGGAATGTGACTCCTGCCCGCTGGAAGACTGCAGACCACGAAGCCCGCGCTGCCCATTAACCAAAAGGGGGAAACGGTGAGCGAAGAAACCACCCTGTCAATAGATCTCGATGATCTGCAGGACATCATGGACGACCTTGAGCCTTCATCCGGTGAACGCCGTAAAAACAACCTTACCAAGGATGATGTGTTGATCATTGCCAGAATCATCCAGGCAGTATCAGGCCGGTCCTGTTCCCTGGGATTTGATGAAAATGAAGTCAACATCATCAAGAAGGTGGTCAAGGTGCTGGACCGTGGCGCCATGGCGGTTGGTTGGCTGGTGGTATCGGCCATTGTCTCAGGCATCCTGGCCCTGGTGGTACTGGGGGCCAAGCATGGCATCCATGAAATAGCAACCAAGGGGGTTAAGTAATGGCGCTATTTGAGCCCGCATTTGAAAAGACCATGTTGCATGAGGGCGGCTATGCCAATAACCCGGCAGACCGTGGCGGTGAAACCTACCGGGGTATCGCTCGCCGTTTCTGGCCCGGTTGGCCCGGCTGGGTACTGCTTGATGCAGCCAAAAAAAAGCCTGACTTCCCCCGCTGCCTGGCCGCAGATGCTGAACTACAATCCCGTGTGGCAGGTTTTTACCGGGCCAACTTCTGGCCCCGCCACTTTTCGGAAATAAAGGATCAGGGCATTGCAGAATGGCTTTTCGACAAATCCGTAAACATGGGTATAGGCCAGGCCGTAAAACTGCTGCAGCGAGCCGCAGGCGTAACCGCCGATGGCGACTATGGCCCAAGGACCACCATTGCCGTAAATACTGCCGACCCAACACGGCTGCTTGAGGCCTGCCGCGAACAGGCCCGCGCTTTTTATCGCGGACTGGCAGAGCGCAACCCCAGCCAGAAGCAGTTTTTAAAAGGCTGGCTGGCACGGGCATGATTCTCCGCTACTGCCACGAAATAAAGGCTTACCACCCCGACACCCCGCCGGAGTGCATCAACTGCGGTAAATGTACCCGCTTCATGGCAAAGCATTTTGCCAAACAACCGAAAGGAGCAACACCATGAAATCTTGGAAAACAACGCTGTTCGGAGCAATCACCGCCTGTGGTATGGGCCTGTCTCAGACTGATGACGCCATCCTGAAAACCATTGGCCAAATTCTGGCCATTCTGGGTCCGGTGCTGATGGGCATTTTTGCCAAAGATGCCAGCGTAACCGGCGGGACGGTGCAACAGTAAATGGAATGGGGCGCTGCCATTGCTTCGCTGCTGGGCATTATTCTGCTGATGCTGAAGCAGTGGCAGTCCAACCAGCCCAAACGCGACCAGGAGGCTGCAGATGAAACGACACAACAGGGCCGTACTGAAATTGCTGACGGCAATGCTGATGCTGTTAATGATCGTATTGACCGCCTGCTCACAGAACAGAGTGATACTGCAGGGCAACCAGGCAGTGAAGTTACAACAGAACGAATCAGCGCCCTGGCCGGGCTGGCTGATACAGGACGAAGCCCTGGCGCGGATTCTGGAAAAAGCGGAAGCCTGCCAGAAACTAAAACAGTGACCGACGTTGTTTTAGATTCTGGGGCAAAAGTAAAATAAACAAGAGGCCAAAATGAAACCAACCGTAACCATTAACGGCACTGTCGTTGTTTTTAAATCTCTGACCATTCGCCAGGCCTATGATCTTGCCGCCATGCCAGAGCTGGCTGACGATCTGCGCCCGCTGTACATGGCGTTTGAGTCTGATTTCCCCCTGGTGCTGCTGTCTGCAGACTGTGACCCGGCCCTGCTGCTGGAAGGCAACGAAGCAGAGATTATGGAGGCATTCAGAAAAGCCAACCCTTTTGTAGAAAAGCCCCTGTTCAAAGAGCTGCGGGGGCTAAAGAACCAAATCATAGAGAAGACCTTTTCAGGTCTGTCTGCCGAATCATTCAGCGCGGACACTCTGGGGCCTGGGACTACACCATAGAAGAGTTTGGCTGGGCCTGTGATGAAGTGGCCAGGATGGAACAGCGTGACATCAAGGATCAATCCACCGCCGTCCGGTACGGCCAGTTTGCTAAAGATGAGGACTGGAAAAAATGGGTAACAACCCGACCGTAAAAGTTACCATAGAAGCTGAAAACCTGCTGTCTGCCGATCTGAAACAGGTTGAATCACAGTTTTTGCAGGTTGAGCAGGCAGGCAAGAAAACAGCCTCTGCTGTCAGCGGCCTGTTCCACTCTATGGATGATGAGCAGTTCTCTGTTCAAACCACCTGGCAGCGGGCCATGGATGATGTTAAGGCCGCCACTGCCAAGGCTGTAAACGATGCCAACAAGGAAATTGCCAAGCTGGGTAAAGATGTAAGTTCTGACCGGCTGGGGGGGTCATTCAAAGATCTGGGCATTAAATCTGCCCTGGATATATCAGCAGAAAAAGCCCGTCTGGTAGCCGCGTTTGAAGCCATCAAGAAAAGCGGTGTTGCCTCTGCTGATGAGATCCGCCGTGCAGAAATTGCGCTGAAAGACCAGCTGCAAAAGATTGATGGTGCGCTGGATAATAACAAGCGCAAGGCCAATGAAGCAACCGGTGGCATATCCACCGGCTTAAAAGGTGTAGCGGTCTGGCTGGCAGCAGCGTTTTCCGTTGATAGAGTTTTTGCATTTACCAAGGCAGCCTTTGAAGCCAGCATGGCGGTTGACGCCATTGTGGGCAAATTAAAGGTAATGTCCGGCAGTGACCAGGCCGCTGCTGAAGAGCTGTCGTTTATCCGGATAGAAGCCAACCGCCTTGGGCTGGATCTGCTTGAAACAGCAAAATCTTACGGTAGTTTCATGACCGCCGTAAAAGGCACGGCCAATGAAGGCAAGCAGAGCCGCGCCATGTTCATTGGCATTACTGAGGGCATGAACGCTGTCAGAATGAGCGCAGACGGACAGGCGCACGCATGGACACAGTTAAACCAGGGTATCATGAAGGGCAAGTTTGAAATGCAGGATTTGAAGGCCATTAACGAGGCCGGTCTTCCTATCTTCAAGCTTTTGGCCGAGGCGCTGGGGGTCAGCACCGCAGAGATTTTAAGGATGCAGACTGAAGGTAGTCTGCTGGCTGATGATGCCTTACCAAAGCTGGCTGAATCCATGCACAAAACCTATGGTGTGGCGGCTGTAGAGGCTGCCAGCAAGGGGCGCGCAGAGCTAAACAAGTTCAATACGGCAGTGTTTGAGTTGAAGGCCTACTTGGCCCAATCTTTTGACGGCAACGGACTAGGGGCCTTGACCGGATTGGTTGAAAGGCTGAAGTCAGTGGTCTTGTATGCCCAGCTGGGCAAAATAGAGATTGTCGCCCTGTTTGAAAAGTTTTCTGCCTTGGTTGATAACGGCGGCTTGATTGGACTGATGGGTGGCGGCAAAGAGGCCCGCGACGATCTGAAAGAGCAATTTGCATCTATCGACGCCATGACAGAGCTTTCCATCAAAAAGCGCAGAGAGCAGTACACCAACTGGTCTGCAGCTGCCAAGCAGGCTGAAAAGGATGTTGCCGGTGCTGCCCAGGCCGGAACCGTACAGACCAGGGAAGAAGCTGAGAAGGCCGGCAAGATCCGCCGTGATAACGCCAAAAAGGCCGGTGAAGACCTGGCCAAGATCAATGTCGAATTTGCCAAGCAGACCGGCGATGCCGAAGCGCAGCTGACGGCGGATCTGCTGAAGCAGTATGAAGAGCGCAAGAAGGCCACCATTGATTTCTGGAATCAGAAAAAGGCCGCTGCCAAGGATGATATTGAAGAGGCCAGCTATGAGATCATCAAAAACCAGAAGCTGCAGCAGATAGAGGCCCAGCACCTGCGTGATTCTGAAATCATCCAGGCTGCTGCGAAATCACGCCGGTTAGATAGCCTTAAAGATGAGCTGGCCCTTGAAACCCTGCTGGTACAGGAAAAGGTTGCCAAGAACGAAATGACCACCGCCCAGGGTGAGCGTCGGATTACAGAGCTTACCGTTGCCGCTGCCAAGGCCCAATATGATGCGAAAAAAGGCGTAACTGACGCCTATGTGGGCATTTACGGCAAACAGGGTGACGACTACAAGAAGCTGCTGAAAGACCAGGACGCATCCCACAAAGAATATCTGTCTGCCAGCCTCTCTGCCTACAAGACCTATGCAAACAACATCAAGGCCATTGATCAGCAGATCAAGGATGTCCGGGCCTCTTTTCAGGATAAAATAAGGGATATTCAGCAAAAGAGCATGACCGACAGCCAGAAGTATGCTGACAACCAGAAACGGTATGATGAGGCCGTAAGCGCCAGCCGTGCTGCTCTGGCGGCAAAAGATGCCGAAACTGCAACAAAGTATGCAAAACAGGCTGAAGAACTGGCTGGCAGGCTTGCTGATAAGCAGGCTACCGGCAACACAGAACTGGAAAAACAGGCCGCTCTTCAGGAGGGTGTAGCAAACGCTACCCGTGCCCTAAGCGAAGTTGAAGCCCTGCGTGTGCAGATTCTCGAATCACAGAAGAAAGAAAACCAGGACGCCTTGGCTAAGTTGCAGGAAATCCAGAACATGAAGCTGGACCCGAAGAACCTTGCCGTTAACATGGATCAGGGTGCCCTGACAGCCGTTAAGTCTGAGATTGATGCACTGACCAAGGATGCCACAAAAACCATCTACATCAAGACCGTGGGTGCCTCTGGTGAGGCGAGTTACAGCAACACCGGGGGTGCAACAGAGGGCTTCTTTGCGGGCGGGAAGGTCACCAACGGTTCACCCCTGCGGGATTCTGTGAGCGCCATACTGGCCCGTGATGAATGGGTCATCAATAACAAGGCCGCCGGTTTCTGGGGTGATAACCTGCTGGCCGCCATTAACGCTCCGCTGTCTACCTCTGGCCAGCGGCTGCAGGAGGCGTTAAGGTCTGCCCCTGCCCCTACTCAGCCCAATGTTGTCCCCATGGGTAGTATTGATCTGACCCTGCCCGGCGGACCGGCGCTGCAGGTGCAGGCCCCCATAAATGTTATTGATGAGTTTAACCGGCACTACCAGAGGTTAAAGATGACGAGGCCACAATGAGCATCCCAAACATTTTTTTGAACGCCATAGAGTTGCCGGGCCTGGTGGTTTCCGGCGATGTTTCTGCAGGTGCAATTCGGGCAACAGTTAAAAATACGCTAAATGGTGGCGTGGTTGTCTGGGAAGAACCGGTAGCCGGAGGATCTCTGATTGATCTGAAGGGCGGTGTTGATTTTGGCTGGCTTACCCGCAGCACCCTACTTAGTCTGGTGGCCCTGGCCAATGTGGCCGGAACCACGGCGACGCTTACCCTTTCAAATGGCACTACCAAGGCTGTCCGTTTCCGCAATGAAGATGGAGCTATTGAGGCAACACCGCTGATTGAGCGCCCAAACCCTGCAGATACCGATTACTACAACAACGTCATTATCAGACTGATGGAGGTATAGACCGTGAGTGAAAAAGGGATAGCAATAGCCGATCAGGCAGCAGGAATAAAGGTGGCCACCCGCGACGCGATTGAGCAGACCAGTTCTGCCGAGCCGCGTGTGATACAGCTGGTTGATTTTGCCAGCCGGTCTCTTGCCGCTGTGCAGGTGCGGTCTGTTACGATTGCTGATAGCGCTGCCAACGTAGATATCAACGCCGATCTGCTCTCATCACGCATTACAGTTGGCGACAAATCAACACTGGTGGTGGTGCCGATAGTGTCTGATACGGTCTCGGGCATAACGGTTACCCCTGTGCTGTATGCGGATGATAACAGTGTAATCGGTATTTTGGCCCCCAAAAGCGTTGCAGCCCCGGCTGTGCCATTGCAACTTGTGTCAACAGATGTGCTGCTGGATATCATGGCATGGGATCTGTTTGGCGCCGCCTCAGTGGCCCTGCATCTGTCCGATATAAGCGGTGCCGGCACGGTGGTGCTGAAAGGGGGCGTGGTATGATGAGGCGTGTGGTGGAGGCGCCAAACGTACCGGCAGGAGTACCTGAGGCCCCAATTGATGGGAAAAGTTACGCCAGAAAAGACGGTGGATGGTCTGAAGTGACCGGCTCTGCCGGCAGCTTACTTGTTAGGGAGATTACAACTACCGGATACAACTCTGCAGTGACGTTTGATCTGCTTGATTTGCTCACAGACAAAAATTACGAACTTGAAATATATTTTGCTGCCAATGCCGATACCAGCCTGTCTTTACGGGTTAACGGTGTAGGCACCAGTGATTACCAGTGTGTGTACCAACAGATGGGCAGTGCCCCGGTGGCTGGATTCCTGAGCGGCCATTATGTTGGGGATGTGCAGGACAGTTACCGGCTGGAAGCCTCGCTAAAAGTGTCGCTTAATGCAATAAAATCTGCATGTGTCAGTCTTCTTAACTATGATGTAGCCGGGTTTGATGCCAAAACACTGCTGCCCCCGATTGGCAATATTACGGAACTGTCGCTGGTTTCTTCTGTTGCCAACGGTATCGGGGCCGGTGTCTTCAGGTTGTATAAAAAGGCTTCGTGATGCTGCTGCTTTTAGCCAAAGAGCAGATTATACCGGCCCTCGTGCATCCGCCTACTGGGTGGCAGGCCAGTGATCCGGTTGATGCCCCCGGTCCATCAGGGTCATGGTCTGCCCTGCCTGCTCCGGTACCTCCTGCGGTAGCGCACCGGGCCCCGATCTATGCAGTCACCAACTGCCCCATCACGTTGAATGGTGTGGATATTACCAGGCAGGTGGAGCGCTGCGTTACCACCAGCAGCGAAAGCGCAGTGTTCGGTACCTGTGAGCTGACCTTGCCGGTGGGTCTGGCTGTTAGCCGCGGTGACTCGGTGGTGGTTGACCTGTCAGGTGTGCCGCATGCCTATCTTGTGGAAGACCCCAGCGGTGAGGGCCCGGCCCGTACAGTCTGGTGCCGCAGTGCCGCCTGTGTGCTGGATGAGCCTCATGCAGCAGAGATAAACCTGAACGGCTGGGATACCCCATACACCACCGCTTCTGAGTTGGCCGCTGCCATCTGCGGCACAGTTGCCCTTAATTGGCAGCTGCCCAGTTGGAGTCTGCCCAGCCGATGGGAACTTACCGGCACACCGATTGAGTGCCTGCAAACGCTGGTAGCCAGTGTGGGTGGCATTTTACAGAGCAACCCCAACGGCAGCATTACCGCCAGAAAACGTTGGCCGATACGTCCACCTGATCTGTCCGGCGCAACCCCATTGACCACCATCAGTCGCGCCACGGCGCTGGATGATTCCCCGCTGACTGTGAAACCCACCTCAGGTAAAGGGTATGGATCTGTAACGGTCTATGGCTATGATCCTGCAGCCCTGTTGCCGGATATGGAGGTTGAGGAATCCAGCCCGGCGTTAGGCAGCCCTGTGCATGTGCGGCTGTTCTGGCCAACCCAATCACCGCCTGAGTTTAGTCCGTTTGTGACCGATGGCAGCACCACTAAACTGTCGTCGGCTGATCTGGTGGTAAGCGCAGAAGAGCTGATTTTTGAAAACGGAGCGGCAACAACCAGGTACCCTATCAAGCGGTTACACAGTTACAAATGGGTGGGGGCTAATGGCGGAGAATTGTGGTGGTTGGAAGACGGCAACAGCAAAGAGTTATCCACTATTACCCCTGGCGTGCGCGGTATTGCAAGGGTGACCTACACCACCAATTATGAACGCTGGCAGCTGACCGGACAAACTGCTGAAAAATGTCTGTTTGGCATTGATGTGGGTCAGGGGCAGGTGTCGGCCCTGGTGTCCTATGTCTCCGGCGGATCAGTGGCCCCGGCCCAGACCGCCCCGTTGATAGATGATCTGTCCGGCTGCATTGCAGCCGGCACCGCTTATCTGGATGCAAACCGGGCCATTGTCGCGGTATCTGCCCTGCTGCCGTTGACCACAGAGCCGATTGTGCCTGGTTGCACCGTGCGTGCCGATGATACGGTATCCGGGGTGTATGGCAACGGCAAGGTCGTATCAACCACCATTACACTGGACCCGGTCAAGACAACCAGGGCTGTAGAGGTGCAGGTACCATGCTAGACAGACTTTTTGCAGCAGCCGGTGGGGTTGGTAGCGGCACGGTGTTGGAGCCGCTTTTAAACGGGCAATACCGCGTGCTGTACCGTGGCCGCAAGACCATTGCCTTCTCGCAGGCCGGACAGTTAGTGGCAAACCAGCAGATCACCATTGCCGAAACCGCATCCGGTCTCGTGGTGGTCTCGGCTGGATCAGTAACCGGCGGTACCAGCGTGGAGGTGATGATCAATGGCTAACGCAAGCAAGACCATAACCATAAATTTTAGTGATGCAACCGGGTCCGGCCCCAAGGATGTGACCTTGACCATCAAGGACGTCTGTACCAAAGCCATTATACCTGGTGCCACGGTTACGCTTACGATCAACGGCACCCCCCAGACACAAACGGCTGATGTCAACGGCCAGGTGACCTTTGCCCAGGTGCCCGCCGGTGAACATGCGTTGCTGGTAACTGCTGCCGGATACCTGGACAGCAATGCCGACACACTGGCCAATGATGCCATAACGGTCTGATGGCAGACCTGCAGATTACCGCATACCTGACCCCTGAAAAGATACCGGCCACCACGGTTGATAATCAGGCTTCAGACAGCAGCACGATCTATCTGGTGCCCGACAGCATGGCCGGTAAGGATCTGCCGGTATTTATCGACCTGCTTTTGCTGGGAGAAGGTAAAAACCCGATCCAGTGCGAGTTTAAGCCCAAGGCGGTGGTAGGACACGTCTGGTCTCCTGACCCTAGCCTGCCGGGATCAGCCGCCCCATACCTGGCCACTGCCGCACTGATCAAGATTGATCTACCCCAGACCCCCTTCTGGGCCTCTGCCGATTTTGACCCGCAGCTGACCAGCGGCAATGACTCTGTTGGCCCCACACCGGACACCGCCTCCTGCCCCGCGTCTGATTCAGATGTTTTGCTGATACCCCCAAACGGGTGGGAACTGTCCTGTCAGCCGGTGCCCGGCGAAGAGCTGATCGTAACCCACCATACCCACGGCCATGGCAGTTTTTCGATCTTCGCGTACCACACCTGCCCGGCCCTGACCGGCGGTACCATTGTGGCAAAATGGCCCCACCCGACGGTTGATGAGGGCTTTGTGTACGATGTGGAGGTGGAGGGCAGCTTGTTTGAGGATATCCTGCCGCTGGATTTTGAGCCGTACAGCGTGGGTGACTGGTGCTTTCTGCTGCGTAGTACCGACGCTGCCAGAGATATGACGTTTCCTGTCTTTAGCTCTACCAGCCCTGAGGCTTCTGAAACGCTGAGAATAGTCCCGATCACCATTTCGGGGAAAGGCTAGTTGCTATGAAACAGTCACTGACCGACTGGCAACAGGCTGTTAACAGCCGCGTGCTGGTGGCACAGATCACCGCCCTGAATGTCGAGGCAAACACCGCCACGATACAGCTTAACAGCGGACCGCTGGTGGCTGATGTACCTATCCATTACCTCTGCAACCACAATTCAGACACCCATGCCGTCAGCCGGGTATTCAAGACCGGCGATTCCGTGCTGGTCTTGTATACCGGCAATGCGGCCTACCCTTCAGCATCAAACCTGCGGATCTTTGGCCTGTACGGAGAGATCAGAAGGTGCCTGGATAACAGGGGGCTGGTGTGCGACCTGAACACCGGTGCCATTATCAACAGAACCGGTTCTGCCATCATGTGCGGCAGGCTGCCAGTTTACTCGATCAGCAAATCTGCTCCCACGCGGCATATCAATCTGTTGCAGGGGTCTATTGGAGATTCTGTCTCGATAGCTGGTCAGTCAGACTGGTACGGACTGGCTGAATTTGCCCTGTCATGGGACTGGGCCGGCTTCAGGTACGGCAACGGGTCTCCGGGCAACAAAATCTATCTCTCTGGCGAGGTTTGGGAGGCAAACACCCCCGGACCTGTGGCCGGTGCCTGTATCCAGGGCGCTTATGTCGTTATTGCTACAACCTACGGTACGGTGCATCGGCGCCGGGTGGACAAATCAGACCAATGGACGGGCATCACCGGCCCCGTATTTTCTGGCGGACCCTGGCTGTTTAACGCCTCTGGTACCGTGGCGGTCCACTCCACCGGAGCCGGGTACCAGTTGCTGGAGCTGATAGCGCTGCAGGAATACTCAATTACCGACTACCCATACGCAGTAAACACCTACGACGCCGATATTGTCACACACACCACCATCGCCACAAAAGAGGCCATCCTTTTTGCGGATTACCAGGGAGACCAGCTTGTCACCGGCACAATGCACTTCAGTTACAACTCTACGTACACCAGCACCCTGCTCTCAACCGACTACATCTGCGGCACCATGCCCGAAAGCGTGCCTACCTATTGGATCGACTCCAGCACCTTTGAACGCACCACAACGCAACGCATGTGGCTGGAGTTCAACGGCGCCTCAATAGACCTGATGTCTCACGACCTGTACTCCACGGGGTCGGCTGAAACCGGCACCGGATCGGGCGGTTGGGGCGGTACGATAAACGGAACGGTCGCCACGTCTGTAAACGATTATGTCGCATTTTTGGCCGGCCTTGATTTACGTTCAGGCTTTTATGCCGTTTACAAAATGGCCAGCCAGCGGACCATAAACACCTATACAACCGGCAGTTACACCTGCGCGGCAAACGTCTCGTACTGGCCCACCATCGAAAACAGCACCACCTACACGGGCGGGGGAAGCTTAACCCGATCAAAGATATTGAACGGCCAGGAACTTGCGAGCAGAAGCTGTTCTCTGGCAAATATGGGGTATACGCTTTACCCCCTGGATGATTACGACCCCAGCTTTGACAACATCAGATTTTTTACCAACACGCCGATCGGCGCTGAAATATTAACCTGGGCGTTCCTGATGTTTAATATTGCTGAGGACAGCGAAATCACAAAACCGGTTATCGCCGAAGGGATGTACGGTCTTTCGCACGCCAAGAACGGATTGACCAATGACGAGCTGACAGCGTGGCTGTATGATCCTGAATCCACCCCGTATGTTGACTATTCGGGCGGTGACATTGCCTTAAAACTCGGGATAGCCGCCGGGTTCTCAGCTGAAGAGGCAAGGGTGGTGTAGGCCACCACATAAAATGCACCACAATGCACCACATACAAAAAGGGCTTACTCACGTAAGCCCTTGTAATTTGGCGTCCCCTGCAGGATTCGAACCTGCGACCTACGGCTTAGAAGGCCGTTGCTCTATCCAGCTGAGCTAAGGAGACGTAAAAAGCAGTTTTGTACTATACCCCACAGCCGGTGCGTTTCGCAAGTGGCAGAGCAGATATTTTTCAGGAGAGTTTTGATTTGAAGTCTGGATAGCCAAAGCTGCGTACAACCTGCAGCTGGCCGGTATCCGGCTCAAAGGTACAGATATGAGGGTGTTGAATACCGTTGAAGGTGGTTGTTTTGACCATGGTGTAATGGGACATATCTTCAAACACCAGACGATCGCCTGCCTTCAGCGGCTGTTCAAAGGACCAGTCACCGATCACGTCACCGGCCAGGCAGGAAGGACCGCCCAAGCGGTAGGTACAGGGCTTTTCACCGGGATCAAAACCGCCGGTGATCTCTGGGCGGTAGGGCATCTCCAGAATATCCGGCATGTGGCAGGTGGCCGAGACATCCAGAATAGCGATATCCATCTGGTTATGCACAACATCCAGCACTTCACTGACCAGCACACCGGTGCCGATAGCAATCGCCTCACCCGGTTCCAGATAGACTTCTACCCCATACTTATTCTTGAAATACTTGACCAGTTCCACCAGCCCGTCAATATCATAGCCCTCACGGGTGATATGGTGCCCGCCTCCCAGATTCAGCCACTTCATCCCCTGCAGATACTGCCCGAATCTTTCTTCAAACACCTTGGCAGTCCGCTCCAACGGCTCAAACAGTTGCTCGCAGAGGGTATGAAAGTGCAATCCCTCGACCCCCTCCAGTGAACGGCCTGCAAACTCGGCAACCGGAATACCCAGTCTGGATGTGGGGGCACAGGGGTCATAGATGGCAGTGTGGCCTTCCGAGTGTTCTGGGTTTACCCGCAGGCCGATGGAGACCCTGCCCTGCTCTTTTTCCCATAATGGCCGGAAGCGTTCCAACTGGTTAAAGGAGTTAAACACCAGATGGTTGGAGATGGAGAGCAGTTCGACCACATCACTCTCCTTGAAGGCAGCGGCAAAGCTGTGTACCTCACGGCCAAACTCCTCCCGCCCCAGGCGCGCCTCCCAGGGGGAGCTGGCACAGACACCATGCAGGGTCCGGCTGATCAGCGGAAAGGTACTCCACATGGAGAACGCCTTCAGCGCCATAAGGATTTTGGCGCCACTGCGTTGCTGCACCTGATCCAGGATCGCCAGATTATGACGCAACCGGCCCAGATCAACCACATAGGCGGGTGAAGGGGCTAACTGAGCTATTTTTTCACAATCAATACCGGTCATAAATTAATCCGTCCAAGCAACGTCAGACCTGCGATGATGGCTGAGGCAGCACCAAAGAGACGATGAAGGCGTACAGAAAAGTACGCCAAAGAAGCCTCTGCAGGGACTGAATCGGCCAGGGCGCAGAAATGGCGTTGCTACAGCTCGGGCCACTCTCCGCCGTCAACTACCACGGTTGGCAACCCCATTGGCCCCAGCACCTCCAGGAACAGCTCAGGATCAAACTGTTCCATGTTCCAGACACCCGGAGCATGCCACTTGTTGGCCAGCATCATGATCGCCCCCACCACCGCTGGTACGCCGGTGGTGTAGCTGATGGCCTGGGACTGAACCTCCTTGTAGCAGGCCTCGTGGTCACAGATGTTGTAGATATAGACCTGCTTGCGCTTACCATCCTTCTGACCGCGTGCAATCACCCCGATGCAGGTCTTGCCCTTGGTGAGCGGCCCCAAAGAACCGGGATCCGGCAACAGCGCCTTGAGAAACTGGATCGGCACGATCTTCTGGCCTTGGAACTCCACCTCATCAATCCGGGTCATACCGACATTCTGCAGCACTTCAAGGTGCTTCAGGTAGTTGTCAGAAAAGGTCATCCAGAACTGGGCCTTTTTGATGGTGGGGATATGCTTGACGATTGACTCCATCTCTTCATGGTAGAGACGGTAGCAATTCATCGGCCCGATCCCCTCAGGGAAGTCAAAGACCCGCTTGGTGGAGAGCGCCGGGCTTTCCACAAACTGGCCGTTTTCCCAGTGACGGCAGGTGGCGGTTACTTCACGGATATTGATCTCAGGGTTGAAGTTGGTGGCAAAGGGCTGGCCGTGGCTGCCGGCGTTGGCATCGATGATATCCAGCTCTTCAATCACATCCAGATACTTCTTGGCCGCCAGGGCAGTATAGACGTTGGTCACGCCCGGATCAAAACCGGACCCCAGCAGCGCCATCAGGCCAGCTTGCTTGAAGCGGTCCTGGTAGGCCCATTGCCAGGAATACTCAAACTTGGCCGTGTCCAGCGGCTCGTAGTTGGCTGTATCCAGATAATCCACCCCGGTCTCAAGGCAGGCATCCATGATGGTCAGGTCCTGATACGGCAGGGCCACGTTGATCACCAGCTTTGGTTGCACCTGTTTGATCAGGGCCACCAGCTCGGGGACGTTATCAGCATCCACCTGGGCGGTCTTGATGCTGTTGCCCAGCTGGGCAGCAATGGCGTCGCATTTTGACTTGGTGCGGGAGGCCAGCGTAATCTCGCTAAAGATGTCACGACGCTGGGCACACTTGTGGGCAACAACCTGGCCGACACCGCCGGCACCGATGATGAGTACGTTACTCATGGACAGCTTCCTCCTGAGTTAAATTGGAAATTGGCAGATAGTTTAGACAGCAGCTGCTCCAGGTGCAAGCCTGTCACACAACATTTACAAACCGTTCCCGGTTCCAGCTTAAGGATGGTCACCCGACGGCGTGAAGTTCGGCTCCTCTAGGCACCTGTGCAGTACATTAAGGCGCCGATGACAAGCTAACAAAGCTGACACGTTACAATGGAAACTGAACTATTCACCCAGGTAGGTGTAGCCCAACAGGGTTCTATCCAACAGTTCAATAAAGTGGCTGCTTTCCTCAATGGAGACCTTCTTGATGGCAACCTGCTTTTCAAGATTGTCCCGCACATGCTTGAGAATCTCCGGACCTTTGTACTGAACGTACTTGAGGGTTTCCCAGGTGGCATCGCCGTTAATGACCGTATCAATCATATAGCCGGTCTTTTTGTTAAAGGTGATATGCACGGCATTGGTGTCACCGAACAGGTTGTGTAGGTCACCCAGGATCTCCTGATAGGCGCCGATCAGGAAAAAGCCGATGTAGTAATCCTCATCCTTTTTCAGCTTGTGCATCGGCAGGAACTTGCTGCGTCCGTTCTCCCCCACAAAGCTGGTGATCTCGCCGTCTGAATCGCAGGTAATATCCGCAATTGAGGCCATCACATCCGGACGCTGCCCCAGACGCTGCAGCGGCATGATCGGGAAGAGCTGATCAATGGCCCAGGAGTCCGGAATGGACTGGAACAGTGAGAAGTTGGCAAAATAGGTCTGACGCAGGGCAAGCTGGAAGTTCTGTAGCTCCTCCGGGATCGGCTTGATCTTCTCCACAATGCTGTTGATCTTCTTGATGATCTTTGAGTAGAGCCATTCGGCAATAGCCCGGTCCTGCAGGGTCAGATAGCCCAGATTGAACAGGCTGACCGCCTCGTTGATCAGTTGCAGGGTGTCGTGGTAATCCTCCCGCAACGAGTAACGGTCGATGCTCTTGTAGATATCCAACAGCTTGCGAACCGTTGGGGCAGGTTTTTCCATCTCCTCCAGAATCTGCTCATAATCCGGCATCAGGTTCTGGGTGTTGGTATTGAGGACATTGGTAATCAGCACTGAATAGTGGGCAACCGTGGCCCGGCCGGATTCAGAGATGATGTTGGGGCAGTCCACTCCGGCTTCATCGCAGATGTTCTTGATCTGATAGATCACGTCATTGGCGTACTCTTCCACCGTGTAGTTGACGCTTGAGAAATAGCTGGATTTGGAACCATCATAATCAACCCCCAGACCGCCGCCAATATCCAGATACTGGATATTAACCCCCAGCTTGCGCATCTCGGTATAGATCCGGGCTGCCTCGATCAGGGCGGTCTTGATCTTGTCGATCTTGGTGACCTGGCTGCCGATATGGGAGTGCAGCAGATTGACGCAATCCAGCAGCCCTGCCTCATCCAGCATCTTGATGGCGGCCATGATCTCTGACATCCGCAGACCAAACTTGGCATCCTCGCCGCCAGAAGTGGCCCACTTGCCGGTCCCCTTGGAGGACAACTTGACCCGGATACCCAGGCTTGGCCTGATACCGGTCTTTTTGGCAAGTTCAATGATCTTTTCCAACTCAAACAGCTTCTCTACCACGATGGTGATGTTGTAGCCGACCCGGGTGGCAAACAGCACGGTTTCAATATATTCTGCATCCTTGTAACCGTTGCAGATAATCGGCAGGCCATTGCCGGTGGAGATGGCGATGCCGGCCACCAGTTCCGGCTTGGAACCGACCTCAAGGCCGATGTTGTAGCGTTTACCATAGCTGGCAATCGCCTCAACCACCTGGCGCTGCTGGTTTACCTTGATCGGATAGAAGGTCTGGTATTTGGCGGGATAGTCGTTTTCAGCAATGGCATTCCGGAAGACCCGGTTGATGGAGGCGATCCGCCCCTGCAGCACATCCATGAAACGCAGCAGGATCGGCGGCTTGATCTTGCGCTTGATCAGGTCATCAACCAGGGCGCGCAGATCAATGGCATTCTTTGAGTTTGAGGATGGGTGAACACAGACATTGCCTTTTTTGTTGATTGAAAACAGGTCTGCTCCCCAGTTATCCAGGTTGTACACCTTGGCAGACTCATTGATTGACCAGCGCTCCATAGACAACCCTCCTCAATCTGGGACTTATGCAGGATTTGAGTGTGTACCGTCAACAAAAAAGGGGGCGGGACCGCAGCCCCGTCCCCTTTGTAACTCGCCTGTAACAGGATTAGTCTTTTTCTTCCAACGACTGGCCAAGGGCGGCCTTGCGCGAAAGCTTGATCTTACCCTGTTTATCCACGCCGATACACTTGACCAGCACCTTGTCACCTTCGTTCAGGATGTCGGTAACATTCTTGACGCGGGTCTCGTCCAGTTCGGAGATATGTACCAGGCCATCAGTACCGGGCAGCACTTCCACAAAGGCGCCGAACTCCATGATCTTCTTGACGGTGCCCATATAGAGCTTGCCTTCTTCAACCTCATCCGTCAGACCGCGGATCATCTGGATTGCGGCGTCACAGGCAGCCTTGTCCGAGCTGGCGATATTGATCTTGCCGCTGTTGTCGGAGTCAATGTCGATCATAACGCCGGTTGCCTCGGTAATGCTGCGGATGGTCTTGCCGCCGGTACCGATAACGTCGCGGATACGGTCAGGCTTGATCCAGATGGTGGTGATGCGCGGGGCAAAGGCAGACATCTCTTCACGGGGAGCGGCCAGACACTGGGCCATCTTGCCCAGGATATGCAGACGGCCTTCCTTGGCCTGCTTAAGGGCCTGCTGCATGATCTCCTTGCTGACGCCACCGATCTTGATATCCATCTGCAGGGCGGTTACGCCGTCTGCGGAACCGGCAACCTTGAAGTCCATATCGCCCAGATGATCTTCATCGCCCAGGATGTCAGTCAGGATGGCAACCTTCTCGCCTTCCTTGATCAGGCCCATGGCAATACCAGCCACCGGTGCCTTGACCGGCACGCCGGCATCCATCAGAGAGAGACAACCGCTGCAGACGGTCGCCATGGAGGAGGAACCGTTGCTCTCAAGGGTCTCTGCCACGATCCGGATGGTATACGGGAAGTCGTCGTGGCTTGGCAGGATAGCGGAAATAGCCCGTTCTGCCAGCATGCCGTGACCGATCTCACGACGGCCCGGAGCCAGACGGAAGCTGGTTTCACCAACCGAGAAAGGAGGAAAGTTATAGTGCAGCATGAACTTCTTGCGGTATTCACCATAGAGCGAGTCCATACGCTGCTCATCCTGTGAGGTACCCAGCGTGGCAGCAGCCAGCACCTGGGTCTCACCACGGGTAAACAGGGTGGAACCGTGCGCACGGGGCAGCAGACCTGCCTCAATGGCGATCGGGCGAACGGTTTTGGTATCACGGCCATCAATACGGATGCCGGTTTCCAGCACATCGTTACGCATACGATCATATTCGATATCGCCGATAAAGCCTTTGATCTCTTTATCACGGCCTTCAAACTCAGCAGCCAGGGCAGCGACAACCTCTTCCTTGATCTGCGCCACAGCAGCATACCGCTCCTGCTTGGCCTTGATCTTGAACGCCTGGGCAATACGGTCAAAGGCCAGCTCCGTTACCTTTGCCTTCAGTGCTTCATCAACAGCCAGGGGAGCAACTTCGCGCTTGGCAGTGCCAACCTGCTTGGCCAGTTCTTCCTGAGCAGCCAGGATTCCTTGAACTGCATCCTTGGCAAAGAAGACCGCCTCAAGCAGATCCTCTTCAGAAACAAAGTCAGCCTCACCCTCAACCATGAAGATGGCATCCTTACCAGCAGCAACCACGATCTCAAGGTCACTCAGTTTCAGTTGCTCTGCACTGGGGTTGGCGATCAGCTTGCCGTCAACACGGCCAACCTTGACACCGGCAACCGGACCTTCAAACGGGATGTCCGAGATCATCAGGGCTGCGGATGCGCCGATCATGGACAGGATGGCCGGATCATGGTCTTCTTCAGCAGAAATAACGGTTGCCATGACCTGGGTGTCACACAGGTATGACTCAGGGAACAGGGGACGGATCGGACGGTCGATCAGACGGCAGATCAGGGTCTCGTCCTCGGAGGGACGGCCTTCACGCTTGAAGAAGCTGCCGGGAATCTTTCCGCCGGCATAGGTTTTTTCGGTGTAGTTGACGGTCAGGGGAAAGAAGTCCTGGCCCGGCTTCGCCTCTTTGGTGCCCACCACGGTTACCAGCACCATGGTATCGCCACTGCTGATCACCACCGCACCACTGGCCTGCTTGGCCATCTTGCCGGTGGAAATCTTTACGTTCATGTTTCCTACCTGAGCTTCTACGCACTTTTCGTTGAATGTCATGTTTTCTCCTCACATGAAAATGTGCGCTGGGGCCGTCGACAGAAACTCCCTGGAACCAGAGTTTTTCTATCCACGCCCCCAACACGGTTGACAAAAAATAAAAGGGCCTTAACAGCCCTTTTGCGAAACAATAAAAGAGGCGGGCAGATCCCGGGGCTGTGCCGGGATAGCTGCCCGCTTCCTACCTGCGGATACCGAGTTGCTCGATCACCTTCTTGTAGCGATCAAGGTCACGGGACTTGAGATAGTCAAGCATGCGACGACGCTGGCCAACCAGCTTCAACAGACCGCGGCGGCTGTGATGATCCTTCTTGTGGATCTTGAAGTGATCGGTCAGATACACAATACGTGCGGTCAGGATTGCAATCTGGACCTCAGGGGATCCGGTATCGCCTTCATGCTTCTTAAAGTTGTTAATGATTTCCTGCTTTTTTTCTGTAGCCAGCACCTGTGGGCTCCTCCTGTACTGCATGGGGATGTATGTGTCGAAACACTTTAAACACTAAAAGGGATATATCTCTATCACACCTTACCTGAACCTGTAAAGCATTTCCATCAGTTGAAGACCCTTTTCAGGCTGATAGCCATCTCAGGGGTCTGTTCTGCAACCGCTATCACCTGTTGGCCATACATCAGACTGAACAGTCCCGGTTGCATCTCAAGCAGCCTGTCCCGGGGCGGAATACCGTTTTTAAGCTTCTGCAGCTCAGATTCAGTCAGCTGAATCTGCTGCAGGTGTGAGGTCGCCGCGGTCAAGGCCACCACACGCTGCTGCACCAGCCCTTCTGCAACAGAGCAGGCAAGCTGGTCAAGGGTCATGGCTGCCTCCAGCCGGAACGGTCCGCTCATGGTGCGCCGCAACGCAGTCAGACAGGCACCGCATCCAAGCAGCTTTCCCAGATCATCAGCCAATGTCCGCACATAGGTGCCACGGGAGCAATGCACCCGAACGGTTGCCAGAGGCGATGAAAACCCAAGCAGTTCGAAGCTGTGGATGGTTACCTGCCGGGCTGCCCGCTCTACCTCGACCCCCTTGCGGGCCAGCTTGTACAACGGTTGCCCCCCCTGCTTGATGGCAGAATACATGGGAGGGACCTGGCTGATCCCGCCGGTCAGACGTGCCATGGCCCCCAGAAGCTGCTCCTGGCGTACCCCGGCGGGATCATGTTCCTGCAAGACAGCACCGGTGATGTCGAGGGTATCGGTTACCAGACCGAGCCGGATGACCGCCTCATACGCCTTTTCACCTTCATCCAGGAACTGGATCGCCTTGGTCCCCTCCCCCACGGCAATCGGCAGCACACCGGTTGCAAAGGGATCAAGGGTACCGGTATGGCCGACCTTCCTGGTTCCAAGGATGCGCCGCACCCGATTGACGACATCATGGGAGCTGATACCGGCAGGTTTATCAATGACCAGAAAACCGTCTACCACTGTGCTGCTTCAACCGCTCCATAGACGATCCGCTTAACCTCGTCCAGGCTTCCTTCAACCGTACCTCCGGCGGCGTTATGATGGCCGCCACCTCCAAAGGCCTGGGCCAGCGTGGCCACATTGACGGTCCCCTTGGAGCGGAAGCCGACCTTGTACTTGCGTTCATCAAGTTGACGAAAAAAAACGGAGACCTCAACCCCGGCCACCGAACGCGGATAATTGACAAAACCATCGGTCAACTCGGCAGTAGCACCTGTTGCAGCATACATGGCAAGGGTCACCGTAATTGAGGCAACCTGGCCATCTTTTACAAATTCAAGGGTGGGCAACGCCTGCGCCAGCAGCTCAAGGCGTTTGCGGGGCTGGCTTTCATACAGTTTTTCCGCCACATGCCAGGCATTCAGGCCCCCCTGATCAACCAGTTCACCAGCAGCAGTGAAGGCCTCCTGGTTCGAGTTTGAATAGCGGAACGAGCCGGTATCAGTCAACACTGCCACATAGAGGCAGAGGGCGGTTGCATAATCAGCGGTAAAGCCGTAGGCCTTGGCAATCCGCCAGACCAGCAGGCCGGTTGCCGCAGCCTGCTCATCGATCAGGTTGATGGCACCAAAGTTTTCGCAGGTCAGGTGATGGTCAAGATTGATGGTCTGTCCAATCCGCTTGAAAGCACCGAACCGCTTGCCGGCACGACGGAACTCTCCTACATCAAGCACAAAGGCAAGATCAAAATCCTGATCAGGGATAGCATCGCAGACCTGATCCGCACCGGGCAGAAAGCGGTACAGCTCAGGCACCGGGTCAGCCAGATGCACCACCACCTGCTTGCCGATCGCCTTCAAAAATGCAGCAAGCCCCAATGACGAGCCAATGGCATCACCATCAGGGCCTTCATGGCTGGTAATCAACACGGTCCGGCTTTGCCGGATAGCGTCAGCGATCTTCTGAATCGTTTCCGTCATTGCTGGTTCCCACTTCCCGCAGCAGGTCATCAATCCGCTGGCCATACTCCTGGGAATGGTCATACTTAAAAAGGATATCAGGGGTATAGCGCATCTTCAGCACTTTACCCAACTCATGCCGAATAAAGCGGGCCGCACTGTTCAAGCCTGCCTCGGAACTCTTCTTGGCAGCCTCATCACCAATCACCGTAAAAAAGATCCGTGCCAGATGCAGGTCGTCGGTCACCTCAACCCCGGTAATGGTGACAAAACCGATCCGGGGGTCATTCAACCCCCGGGACAGGATCGTGGAGATAGTAGTATGGATGGTCTCGGCGACCTTATCGGAACGTTTGTGTTTCATGACGAACACCCTTTGACTTGCCGAAACGAGCTTATTTCGTTCAGGTTCTGGCAAGCGAGGCATGGCGCAGAGGCGTACACGAAGAGTACACCGCACAAGACATGCTGAAGCTTGACGGGGCCAGGACGGGAAAAGGCCGTTTCTACAGCTTGGCTGCCACTTTTTCCATCTCAAAGGCCTCTATGATATCGCCGACCTTGATATCATTGTAGTTCTCCAGCCCCATACCGCACTCGTAGCCGGTCGCAACCTCTTTGACATCATCCTTGAAGCGGCGCAAAGTGCCCAGTTTACCCTGGTAGACCACGACGTTGTCACGCAGCAGACGAACCTGAGCATTACGGAGAATCTTGCCATCCTGGATGTAGCAACCGGCAACGTTGCCGACCTTGGGTACGGAGAAGATCTCACGTATTTCGGCGCGGCCAAGGTATTTTTCCTTGAATACCGGCTCAAGCAGACCTTCCATCGCCTTACGGACATCATCCACGGCGTCGTAGATAACGTTGTAGAGCCGGATATCCACACCTTCCTTCTCAGCCATGGCCTGGGCCTTGACCTCAGGACGGATACTGAAGCCGATGATAATGGCATTGGAGGCAGTGGCAAGGTTGACGTCGGTCTCGGTAATGGCACCAACAGCGGTATGGATAACATTCAGGCGAACCGCTTCAGTTGACAGCTTACGCAGCGATTCTGCCACCGCCTCAACCGAGCCCTGAACGTCTGCCTTGACGATCACGTTGAGATCCTTGACTTCACCCTTCTGAATCTTCTCGTACAACTGCTCCAGGGACATCTTGGCATGCTTGGCCAGCTCCAGCTCACGCTGTTTGATCTGGCGCAGGGTTGCGATTTCTTTGGCCTGTTTCTCATCCTTCATGGCCACAAAGATATCACCGGCATCCGGTACTCCGGGCAGACCAACCACCTCAACCGGCATGGCCGGTCCGGCGGCAAGTACCCGCTCGCCACGGTCATTCTGCATGGCCCGCACACGGCCAGAGTGAACGCCAACCACACAGTAATCGCCGGTACGCAACGTACCTTCCTGTACCAGCACGGTGGCAACCGGTCCACGTCCCTTATCCAGCTTACCTTCTACAATCGTACCTTTGGCAGCCTTGTCAGGGTTTGCTTTCAGATCCATCAGGTCAGCCTGCAGCAGGATCATCTCAAGCAGCTCTTCCAGGTTCAAGCGCTTCTTGGCAGATACTTCAACCATGGTCACATCGCCACCCCACTCAGAGGAGACAATGCCATGTTCAGTCAGTTCCTGCTTGACCTTTTCAGGCCGGGCATCCGGTTTGTCGATCTTGTTGATGGCAACAATAATCGGCACACCGGCAGCCTTGGAGTGGTTGATCGCTTCCTTGGTCTGAGGCATGACACCGTCATCTGCAGCCACCACCAGGATAACGATATCAGTTACCTTGGCACCACGGGCACGCATGGCAGTAAACGCCTCGTGACCAGGGGTGTCCAGGAAGGTAATCTTACGTCCATGCAGCTCCACGTCATAGGCACCGATATGCTGGGTAATGCCACCGGCCTCACCGGCAATAACGTTGGCCTCACGAATGGCATCCAAGAGCGAGGTCTTACCATGGTCAACGTGGCCCATGATGGTAACCACCGGCGGACGTTCCTGCAGCAGTTCCGGCGCATCCGGGGTAAACTCCAGGATTTCATCCAGGTCTACTGCCACGTTCTCCACTTCGTAGCCGTAATCTGAGGCAAGCAGTACCGCAGCATCGTGGTCAAGCACATGGTTGATGGTAACCATTGATCCCATCTTCATCATGGCCTTGATCAGGTCAGTTGCCTTGATCCCCATCCTCTTGGCAAGTTCACCAATGGTAATGGTCTCAGAGATTTTGATAATCCGCTTGATCGCCTTAGGTGTCGTAAGCTCTGTTTTGCCCGGTTCTTCACGTTCCTTGCCTTTTTTGCGAGACTTGTGGAACGGGTCAAACTGGCGTTCTTCTCTTGAAAGCAACGCCTGCTTGTTAAGTTGCTCACGACCCTTGCCTTTGGCTGCTGCTCCCTTTTTGGCCTTGTCGGCAGCAGTATCCTTGGCTGGACCACCCGGCTTCCGGTTCGGCCCCAAGGCTTTGCGGCGTTCTTCGCCCTGCGGTGGCAGATCGACCTGGGTCAACTGAACAGGACGTGCACCGGCTGGACGGGGTGCGGCAGGATCCCGCGGCGGTCCTGCCGGGCGGGGACCACGGTTGTCGTTCGCACCTGCCGGACGGGGACCACGGTTGTCGTTCGCACCTGCCGGACGAGGACCGCGGTTATCCTGAGCACCTGCCGGACGAGGACCACGGTTATCCTGACCACCTGCCGGACGGGGACCACGATCACCACCCGGTCCGGGACCGCGACCCGGCTCACGACGATAGGGCCGTGCTTCAGGGGTGATTGGAATCTCGATCATCCCCAGGATGCGGGCCTGGGTTGCACTGGCACGTTCCGGCTGGGGAGGAACAGCTGGCGCAGCCGTCACTGGTTTGGCTGTTGGCGCCGCTGGAGAGGTTTCCTGAGCAACGGTCGGCTCAACAGCTGTCACAGGTTCGGCAGGGGCCGTCACTGCCTCAGCTGCCGGAGCAGCCTCGGCCACTACCGGTGCGACAACCGTTTCAACAGCCTTTTTCACGACAGAAACCCGCTCCGGGATAACAGGAGCAGCCTTTTCAACCACGACAACAGGAGCAGCAGGGGCAGCAGCCTCAACAACTGCCGGGGCTTCCGCCTCGGGCTCTGCTGCTGCAGAAGGCCTTGATCTGCGACGGACTATGTTCGTCGTAACCCGAACCTCTTCAGGGCCGGACTCAGCCGGTCTGGATGCTGTCAGCTTGGCCACCGCCTCATCGTCAACCGTGGAGGATCCGGCCTTGGCGTCATAGCCCAACGCCTTCAGCCTGGCAAGTACCTCCTTGGTATCGATGCCCAGCTTTTCCGCAAGATTGCTTACCCGGGTCTTACTCATCGACCGCTCTCCTCCTCCAGGTAGTTCCTGTATCGCTCAATTTCCTTAACAAGTGACCATGCAAAGCCGTCCGACATCACGGCTACAGCGCTTCGATCCGACTCTTTACCTACCAGTTGTCCCAACAACTCCTTGGACAACACCTGCACCACCGGCACAGCCGCCCGTGCCGCCATCCCTTCCAGCTTTTCAGCAATGGCTGAAGAGATATCCGTTGCCAGCACAAGCAGACGCGGCAGTTTTGCCCCCTTCAGGGACCGTTCAATTGCCTCACCGCCGGACACCGTTGCACCGGCCTTATTGGCCAGGGCAAGATAGCCGCTAATCCGCTGTTCCATGATCTGTTGCAGAAGCGTTACCAGCGCCGGACCGTCAACCGCTGCAGCCATCCCCTTGAAGGCACGATTAAACTGTCGCTTGGAGACAGCATCCAGCACGCAACGCCTTGACTGGCAGAGATACGCTCCACGACCGGGTAGTTTTCCCTCCAGGTCCGGGGTTACCGTGCCGTCCGGCGCGATCACAAAACGTAGAAAGCCCGTTTTATCACCTTCGCGTCTGCAGGCAATACAACTTCGCTGTGGCCCTGGCCCACTGTGCAGCTTCATATCTTAGGCAGCAATCTCCGGTTCCGGTTGTTGCTGATCAGTCTCTTCATCCATGCTTACTTCTTCCGGCTCTTCATCAACATGGGTACCATCAAAGGAAGCGAATTCTTCAAGATCACCTTCCTCCACCTTGCCTTCACCCTTGATGTCGATCCGGCAGCCGGTCAGCCGGGCAGCAAGGCTGACGTTCTGGCCACGCTTGCCGATTGCAAGGGAGAGCTGGTCATCAGGCACAATCACCTCAAGCGTACGTTGTTCCTCGTCCATAAAGACCTTGACAACCTGGGCCGGCGACAGCGCATTGCAGACAAAACGGGCGATATCAGCCGACCAGGGGATGATGTCGATCTTCTCGCCACGCAGTTCGGAAACAACATTCTGGACACGTGAGCCGCGCATACCAACGCAGGCGCCAACCGGATCAATATCACGGTCATGGGAGGCAACGGCAATCTTGGCCCGGCTCCCCGGATCACGCACCACATTAACAATCTCAACCAACCCCTCACCGATCTCCGGGACTTCAGCCTCAAACAGCTTGGCCAGCATCTGGGGATGGGTGCGGGACAGGATGATCTGCGGCCCCTTGGTGGTCATGGCGATGTCGGTGATAATGGCCCGGATCCGGTCTCCGGGACGGTACACTTCACGGGGCATCTGCTCTTTGCCAGACAATATCGCTTCTGCCCGGCCGAGGTCAATCAGCAGATCGCCGCGTTCAAAACGACGGACCTGACCGGTCACGATTTCCCACTGGCGATCCTTGTATTCATTGAAGACGGTCTCGCGCTCTGCTTCACGCACCTTCTGGATAATAACCTGCTTGGCTGTCTGTGCAGCAATCCGGCCAAAGTCACCGGAATCAATTTTCTCACCCAGTTCATCACCGACCTCACACTCGGGGTCCATTTCACGGGCCTCATCCAGTGAGATCTCGGTGTAGGAATCCTGTACCTCTTCCACCACCACCACATATTCAAACAGTTCCACCTCGCCGGTGTCATTGTTATAATGTGCTTCCAGGTTGCGGGTATTACGATATTTTTTATTGGCAGCAGACAGAACTGCCTGTTCCATCGCCTCGATCACCACCTGACGGTCGATCCCCTTCTCTTTCACGATCTGCTCGATGGCCTGTTTGAGACTGACGATTGTATCCACGGCACGAATCTCCTTATGCGGTCACGGATTAAAAATTAACTAATACGGCAAAGCGGCTTTGATTACGCTAGAATTCAAACTCAAGATGCGCCTTGGCAATCTTGTCCCAGGGAATACGGGCCTGGGGACCCTCCTTTAAACGGATCGTTACCACGCCACCCTCAACCCCTTCAATGAAACCAAGGAAAGTCTTGCGCGGGCTTCCTTTTTCATCCGTCAGCAGTTCCGTGGTTTTCACCACGGCAAGTCGCCCTTGATAACGAATGAAATCCTGTTCCTTTTTCAGTGGCCGGTCAAGGCCCGGTGACGACACTTCCAGGGTATAGCGGCTGACAATACAGTCCTCAACATCAAGCTGCACCGACAGTTCACGGCTTACTTCAGCACAGTCATCCAGATTCACCCCGTCCGGCTTGTCAATGAAGACCCGCAGCAGATAGCTCCGTCCAACCTTCTTGAACTCAAGCTCCACCAGCTCAAGTCCCATTGCATCAAGAATTGGCTGAAGCAACGTCTCTACCCGCAGTATGGGATCAGCTCCACTCATGAAAAACTCCAGGCAATAAAAAAGTGGGCTTTGCGAGCCCACTTTGTCAGACAGCACAAAATGTAGGCAAGGCAATATCACAGCTCCCCGGAGGTTGCAAGCCTTTTGTTTTTAAACAACAATTGTTTTGAGCCGATTGACAGGAAAAATATTTATATATATAGTTTTCAAAAATCGCCTACAGATAGGACTTTCCATGGATTTTGACAAAAATATGATGTTTAGCAATGAGGCTGAAATTCTGAAGGTTCTGGGACACCCGATCCGTCTCAAGATCGTGGCTGGACTGTGTACCCAGGAGTGCAATGTCAAGCATATCTGGGAATGTCTCAACCTGCCTCAGGCGACGGTATCCCAACATCTGGCCCTGCTGAAGAACAAAGGCATCATTGAGGGCAAGCGTGACGGTGTCGAGGTCCATTACAGCGTTATTCACCCCCTGGCAAAGAAACTGATCGCTGCACTAATGAACTCAGATCAGCGCCTGCCTGTTGCATAAATCACCCTATAACTGACCGGCACACCGTCAGGCGTACCAAACCGTTCGTAATAGACCGCTGCCATCTCATGCAGCACCCTGCGCCACCCCAGTCCGCCACCGGATGGTGGCCGCGCAGTCCCCGCCCCAATCCGTTTGATTGCCTGCAGCAGATGCGGCACATCCTGATACCAGACCTGTTCCAGCCCGGACCAGACCGCTATTTCACGGAAGCCCGTCAATTCCAGGGCATGCCGGACCTGTTCACTGCCATGAAAACGATGAGTACCGTTGTGTGTTGTCCCGTCTGACCGTCCGGTATTCAGTAAGGCTTGGTGCCACGATTCCCGCAACTCAAAGAGTGTCCCTTCACCAAACAGGCTGAATAAAAAACGCCCTTCCGGTTCAAGCACACGCCCGGCTTCTTCAAAACAGTGCTGCAGATTGTCAAGCCATTGAAAGGTCGAGCTGGAAAGAACCAGTTGAAAGCTGTTATCGGCAAAGGGGAGCTGTTCTGCGTCTCCCTGTACCAGTCGGGCATTTTCCCCCAGACGGGCAGCTGCCTGCTGCAGCATATTGGGAGTCAGGTCCAGACCGGTCAGGGCGGTGCCCGGGAAATGCTGTTTCACCAGTTCCAGTAGACGTCCGGTACCGCACCCGATATCCAGCACACGTGCATCTGCAGCAAGCGGCAACTGCCCAAGTGCCTGGAGCAGTTGCCGCAACACCCGCTGCTGAACCGGCGTATGCTGGTCATACTCTCCTGCTCCGCGGTGAAACGAGCACTGGACCCTCTGCCGATCAATCTGTGCCATGCAGTTCTCCAACAAAATGTAACAGATCATGGTTGAATTGCCGGGCACGGCTTAAAAACGGGGCATGACCAGCGCCAGGATAGAGCAGGCGCTGGCTGTTCTGCATCCGTTGTCCCAGCCAGGCTGAAGCAGCAGGCAGGCAGACCCGATCCTGGTCGCCATGCAGCAGCAGGGTGGGACAGGTGACCTGCTGGGCCTCTTCCATGAGTTCCTCCTCCATCAACGCCTCAAGCCCCGCAAGGGCAGCAGCAGGCTGTGGCATGACAACCTGCCCTAACTGCTCCGCAACCAGTTGCGCAACAACAGGGTCATCAAGCTCATGTTCAACAAACAGATTGCGATGAAAACCGTCCAGGGCCCGTTTAAGGCTGCGGCGCACCTTCAGGCGCATCCCTTCAGCCTCTTTCGGAGGCAAACCATGGGGAAAGTGAGGGGCTGCTGAAAAACGCGGGGTTGCTCCCACCAGCACCAGCCCGGCCAGCCGTTCCTGCAGATCCGGCCAAGCCTTGAGCAGGGCCTGTGCCCCCAGGGACCAGCCAACGGCAACGACATCCTGCAGATCAAGCTGTTCAACAACACTGACAACGTCATCAGCGTAGCCGCCGAATCCTGTTTTTCCCGCCTCGGGCACTCCTGACAACCCATGTCCCCGCAGATCCAAAGCAATAACACGGCATTGTTCAGCCAGCGGGTCCCGCTGCAATCCCCAGACAGCTGATGACATGCACCAGCCATGTACGAACAGGACCGGCTGTCCCGCACCGCACTCATCATACCAGATTGGCCCTGCAAACGGCATCAGAGCACCCCCAGTTCCCGGCCAACCCGGACAATGGCAGCCGCTGCCTGGCGGATCTGCTCCGGGCTATGGCTGGCCATGACCGTACACCGCAGACGGCTGGTCCCTTTGGGTACGGTCGGCGGCCGGATTCCCTGCACAAAGACCCCTTCCTCCAGCAATCTGGCTGAAAAGCGAGTGGTCGTTTCCGCATCACCCACCATAACCGGAACAATCGGCGTACAGCCATCAGGAACCTTGCAGCCGGCCTGCTGCAGGAGCGAACGCAACAGCGTACCGTTATCCGCAAGTTGCTGCCGTAATTGCTGACCTTCCTTGCACCGCACCAAATCAACGGCTGCTGACGAGGCGGCCAGCACTGCCGGTGGCAGGGAAGTGGAAAAGATCAATGAACGTGAACGGTTGATCAGATAGTCCCGCACCAGCCTTGAACAGGCAGCATAGGCGCCAAAGCTGCCCAGGGCCTTGCCAAAGGTCCCCATCTGAATGTCAACCCGCCCTGCAACGCCGCAAAAATCAACCGTTCCTCTGCCCTGCTGCCCCAGCACCCCTCCGGCATGGGCATCATCCACCATCAAGAGGGTCTGATGCTGTTCTGCCAAATCTGCAATCGCTTTTAACGGGGCGATATCGCCATCCATGCTGAAGACCCCGTCAGTCACGATCAGTCTCAGACCGTCTGCCTGATGCTGTTCCAACAGGCGTGCCAGTGCCTGGATGTCATTATGGGGATAACGGATCAGCCTTGCCCCTGAGAGCAGGGCCCCATCAATGATGCTGGCATGATTAAGCCGGTCAGAAAAGATGATGTCACCCCGCCCGGCCAGGGCAGCAATGATGCCGGTGTTGGCTGCATAGCCGCTGTTAAACAACAGAGCGGCTTCCGTTCCTTTCCAGGCAGCCAGCTTATCTTCAAGCTCCTGATGCAACGGCTGGTTGCCGGAGACCAGCCGCGAAGCGGCACTGGAGGTGCCATACTGCACGGCGGCATCAGCCGCGGCCTGTGCCAGGGCTGGGTGTTCTGCCAGCCCCAGATAGTTGTTTGAACAGAACAAGAGCGCCTGACGACCTTCAACACAGACCTGCGATGTTGTCCGTTCAACCGACCGCAGACTGCGGTACAGACCATCATGGTGAATTTTCTCAAGCCTTTGAGAGAGAAGCTGCAACGGCATTGTTAACCTTCCAAACAAATCAAAGTTGACAACCAGATCACAAAAAAGAGGAGTATCGCCCCCCTTTTTTAGTTAGCTACAAATAGTTCTCCAGCCCTTGAGCAGCCAGCTGTTCAACCACCTTCTTGACATCCTGAGCCCGATCCTTCGGGCAGACCAGTACGGCATCAGGGGTGGCAACCACAATCAGGTCATGCACCCCCACGGTCGCGACAACATTACCATTACCGGAGACAATACAGCCGCTGCTGTCAACATTCACGTAATTGCTGCAGTTGGCAACCACCGTGCCCTGTGCGTCAAGCTCCGCGACTTCCGGCAAGGCTGACCAGCTACCCACATCACTCCAGCCAATATCAGCAGGGACCATCTGGACCCGTTCAGATTGTTCCATGACCCCATAATCAATGGACTGGCCAACAATGGCAGTATACATCTCTGCGATCTGGCCCGACAAATCAGCCAGGTCCCAGACATAACCAAAGGTCATCTGTTCCAGTCTGGCAGCAAGTTCCGGCATGTAACGTCCAATCTCGGCCAGGATCGTATCTGCACGCCAGACAAACATGCCGCTGTTCCAGAAAAAGGTACCAGCCTCCAGATAGGCAAGGGCGGTGGCACGATCCGGTTTTTCCACAAAGCGCGTCACCGGGAAGGGACCGAGCCCCCTCAGGCTCATATCTGCCTCAAGGTAGCCATAGCCGGTCTCAGGACTGGTTGGCACAATACCCAGGGTCATCAGCCAGCCGTTGCGGGCAGAACCGGCAGCCTGCAGCAGACACTGGCACAGCCCGGCATCATCCCGTATATAATGGTCGGCAGGCAGAACTGCCATCACTCCTTCCGGGTCATGGGCAGCAATGATGGTGGCAGCCAGCCCCACTGCCGGGGCAGTATTACGCCCCACCGGCTCGGCAATCACATCAACCGGCACCGAGGCCCGGTATCCGGCCAGCTGACGTTCTGTTTCTGCAGCCTGCAGCCGGTTGGTTATGACCAGAACCCTTTTGGGTTTAAGCGGCAGGATACGCTCAACGGTCCGTTGCAGCATGGTGGGGCCATCGGTCACGCTGATCAGCTGTTTGGGACGTGCCGTGCGGGAAACCGGCCAGAAACGGGTGCCGGAACCTCCTGCCAGTATCACAACATACATAGCGCCTCCCTACTCCTCAGCCCGCTGGTAGTCATCCTGAAAACGGACAATGTCATCCTCACCCAGATATTCACCGCTCTGTACCTCAATAATAACCAGCGGGATCTTGCCGGGATTTTGCAGACGGTGCTGTTCACCGATCGGAATAAAGGTGGACTCATTGACATTTACCATGAATTCACGTTCACCACAGGTCACCAGGGCCGTTCCCGAGACCACGATCCAGTGTTCGCTGCGATGGTGATGTTTCTGCAGTGACAGCCGTTGTCCCGGCAACACCTCAATCCGCTTGATCTTGTAGTGACTGTTTTCCTCAAGCACCGTGTAGGTGCCCCAGGGCCGCTCTCCACGCTCCAGTGTCATATATCAGGATTCCTTCCTCAGCTGCAGGTACTGTTTCAGTGCCTCGTGCCATGGTTGCGGCTCAAAGCCGGTATCAGCAACCAGCTTGCTGCAATCAAGGGTTGAGTAGAGAGGACGCCGGGCCGGGCGGTTCAACTGCTCGGTGGTCATGGGCAGCACCTGCAGCTTCAACCCGGCCTCGTCAAAGATCGCCTTGGCAAAGCCGTTCCAGGAGGTATGGCCGCTGTTGGCGCAGTGATAGGTGCCACGGCAGCCTTTATCAATCAGGGCAATGATCCCCCTGGCCAGATCCATGGTCCAGGTGGGAGAACCGATCTGGTCATCCACCACCGTCAGTTCTTTCTTTTCCTGCCCCAGCTTCAGCATGGTTTCCACAAAATTCTTGCCATGCAGGCCATACAACCACTGGGTCCGCACCAGCAGGTTGTCAGGGTTGATATCCACATTCAGTTCGCCAGCCAGTTTGGATTCACCATAGATGTTCAGCGGTTGCTGCAGGTCATCCTCACCATAGGGACTGCCCTTACTGCCGTCGAAGACGTAATCTGTGCTGACCTGCACAAGCTTGGCCTCGATCTCACGGGTCACCAGGGCAAGAAAGGCCACCCCCTCACCATTGACCTGCATGGCGGTCTCCGGGTTGGTTTCACAGCCATCCACATCCGTGTAGGCAGCGCAGTTGATCACCACCTTGGGTTTCAGGGTAGTCAGTACCTGTTGCACAGAGACCATATCAGTAATATCAATGTCCGGCAGGTCCACTCCCCTGCCCCGCTCACCCAGCAGGCTCATCAGATCCTGCCCCAGCATCCCGTTTGCTCCCACCACCAGGATCATGCTGCACCTCCGTACTGCTGCTGGTAGTAGTCACGGTAGCTGCCACTGGTAACTTCTGCAACCCAGTGCTGGTTGGCCAGATACCAGTCAATGGTCTCGGCTATACCGGTTTCAAAGGTATAGGACGGAGACCACCCCAGATCCTGTTTAAGTTTGGAGGCATCAATGGCATAACGCCGGTCATGGCCGGGACGGTCCTTGACAAACGTGATCAGGCTGCGGTTTTCGCCCGGCTGCCTGCCTAGCTTACTATCCAGCAGGTCACAGACCAGATTGACAATGGCGATATTCTGCCATTCGTTATTACCACCGATATTGTAGACCGAACCTGGCTTGGCCCCCTTCAGAATACACTCGATGGCGGCACCATGATCTCCGACGTGCAGCCAGTCCCGCACATTGCTGCCATCACCATAGACCGGCAGCGGTTTTCTGGCGATGATATTGGCGATCAAAAGAGGGATCAGCTTTTCAGGAAAGTGGTAGGGACCATAGTTGTTGGAACAGCGTGAAACAAGCGTCGGCATGCCAAAGGTCTCATGATAGGCCCGCACCAGCAGGTCTGCACCGGCCTTGGAGGCAGAATAGGGAGAGTTGGCAGCCAGCGGTGTCTCCTCAGTAAAATAGCCGGTCTCCCCCAATGAGCCGTAGACCTCATCGGTGGAAATCTGATAGTAGCGGAAACTCGGCACCATACCCGACTGCCAGTGTTTACGGCTTTCCTCCAACAACACCTGGGTACCCAGTACATTGGTACGGACAAATATCTCCGGGCCGGTTATGGAACGGTCCACATGGGACTCAGCCGCAAAATGCACCACCGCATCAATCTTTTCTTCAGCCAGCAGCGACGCCACCAGTACGGCATCACCAATATCACCTTTAACAAAGCGATAGTTTGTGCTGTGCTCAACAGTCGTCAGGTTTTTCAGGTTGCCGGCATAGGTCAGGGCATCAAGGTTGACGACACGGCAACCAGGGTTCAACGGCATGAAGCGGTTGATGAAATTGGAACCGATAAAACCGGCCCCACCGGTCACCAGCAGGGCGGTGGGTTGAAACTGTTTCTCAGACATGGACTGTTCCTTAAGTGGAGTAAGCGGTTCTATAGCACAGAGAGGGTGTAAGGGGAAGCCCAGGGTTCATTACTCACCCTCAGCAGCCAACCCGAATTTAGACAGTTTGTAGCGATAGGAGCGGAACGACATCCCCAGCAGATCGGCGGCCTTGGTCTTACTGCCGCCTGATTTCTCCAGGGCCTTCACCAGATACTGTTTCTCCAGATTTTCAAGGGCCGGCTCCAGATCGATCCCTTCATCAGGCAGCTCAATTGCAGCATGCAGGTCAAAGCGTTTGATCGCCCCCCTGACCTGGGCGGGCAGGCTATCCAGGGTAATCCGTTCACGATCGAGCACCAGACTGCGCTCAATAATATTCTCCAGCTCCCGCACGTTTCCGGGGAATGGGTAGGCCATCAGGCATTTAAGTGCTTCCGAAGTAACAATCCCGCCGCTGCCGCAATGTTTCCTGACCAGATGTTCAACCAACAGTGGAATATCCTCAACCCGTTCCCGCAGGGGAGGCATCACCACCTGGACGACATTGATCCGATAGTAGAGATCCTCGCGAAAGGTACCTTCCTTCACCTGTAGTGCCAGATCGCGGTTTGAGGCCGCCAGCAGACGCACATCAACCTTTTTGGTGGCTGATCCGCCGACCCGGCGCACTTCACGTTCCTGAATCACCCGTAGCAGGCGGGTCTGCATCGCCAACGGCAGCTCGCCGATCTCATCAAGAAAAACCGTTCCGCCGCTTGCCTGTTCAAACAGCCCGGCCCGCTCTCCCACGGCACCGGTAAAGGCCCCTTTGACATGGCCGAACAGTTCACTCTCAATCAGATTTTCAGGAATTGCACCACAATTCACCGCCACAAACGGCTTATTTTTACGACTACTGCCTTCATGAATCGCCTTGGCTGCCAACTCTTTACCGGTGCCGCTTTCGCCGGAAACAAGCACCGTGGTCTGGGACTCGGCAACCTTACGCAGCAGATTAAAGACCTCTTTCATCCGCTGTGACGTACCGACAATACCGCCATATCCTTCACAGACACCGGCCTTTTCCCGCAGTTGCCGGTTTTCACGCTTCAGGTCACGCTTTTCCAAGGCGTTCTTAACCAGGATCTTGATTTCATCCACCTTAAACGGCTTGGCCAGGTAATCATAGGCCCCCAGCTTCATCGCCTCAACCGCCTGCTCGGCCGTTGAAAAGGCGGTAATCAAGAGCACTGCAGTATCAGGTTTGTTCTCCTTAATCCGGGCAAGCAGCTCCAGGCCGCTTAAGCCCGGCATCTGCACATCTGAAATCACCAGATCGATATCCGAGGCAGCCAGTCGGGTAAGTGCGGTGGCTGCATCCGCAGCCGTCAGCACCTCATACCCTTCGCGCTCAAGCAGGATCGAGATAAACTCCCGCATGCTCAATTCATCATCAACGACCAGTATTCTGGTTCTCACCAGGCCCCTCCTCCATCATCGGCAGCAAAAGTGTCATCATTGTCCCCCCTCCATCACGGGGGTCAGCCTGTATCATGCCGCCATGCCCTTCAACAATCCGGTAGACCGTTGCCAGCCCCAATCCGGTTCCTGCCGGTTTCGTTGTCCAGAATGGCTCAAACAGATGCCGGCAGGTATCCTCATTCATGCCACATCCTTGATCCATAACTTTCAGACAGAGCAGGGAAAAGGCCCTGCCGGCATCATCAGTTCCTGACTGCAGATCTGCCGAGACCACGATCTCCCCGCCATCCGGCATCGCCTCTGCTGCATTATGCAACAAATTCAGCAGCACTTGCTGCAACTGGTCACGATCAGCCCAGGCAGTCAGATCCTCAGAAAGATCCAGTACAAGCCTGATCTTGTCAAAACGGCTATCAGCCATCAGCAAGGCCTGTAGATCCCTCACCAGATGATACAGGTTAAAGCGTTCAAAACGGGGAGGAGTCGGTCGGGCATAGGCCAAAAAATCAGTAATCAGGCCGTTCAGACGGTCCGACTCACGCATGACAATGGCAAGCAGCCTTGATTCATGCTCCCGCAGACTACCATGCTCTGCCAACAACTGTACAGACCCGCTGATGGCAGCCAGGGGGTTACGGATTTCATGGGCCATACGGGCTGACAGTTCCCCCAGGGCTGCCAGACGATCTGACCGTTTCAGGGCAAGCTCCATCTGTTTGAAGCCGGTCAGATCCTTGAGTGTTACAATCAGACCGGCAGTTTCTCCCTGCAGGTTCCTGAACGGCATGGTTGCATAGCCGATGGTCAGAGGAGTGCCGCTTGCCGGTCGATAATAAAACTCACCTTGCCCATGGTGCTCAAACGCCCCACTGACAACCGGCAATGAAGGGAACACGGCGCTGATCGGGCGGCCATAGGCATGGACCTGGGTCATGCCGGTCATTTTTTCAACATAGGGGTTAAAAACCCTGATAAGCCCATCCCGCGTAATCGTCAGGAGGCCACTCTCCAGGTTCTCCACAATCGTACTGTGCAGTTGTTTCAGCTCTTCATAGTTCACCTCTGTCAACCTGGCCCGCTCAGCCAGATGGCTCCCCATGATTGCTGCCAGTACAAACCCCACCAGGTGTAGAAAAAGGGTATAGAAAATCACCACATTTCCCCGCTGCTGGGCAGTTTCCGGGCTCAGGCCGATATCTCTAAGCATACCAAAATACTGCAGGTCAACCATTGCTCCATACAGAATAATACAAAGAGCTGCGGTATACAGTGCCTGCTGCCGGTTCAGCAGCATACCGGCACTCATGATCGCCAGCAGATAGAGGAATGAATACGGGCTGGCAATACCATCTGTCAGCATCAGGAGCAGTGTTACAAACAGGATATCCCAGACGATTTGCAGCCGGGTAAGCGGGAGCAGCCAGCTCTGGCGGCGCAGGGCCGCCAGAGAGACCAGTGAAACACAGCAGGAAAGGACCATCAACTCAACGACACCCCGAAACTGGATATCACTGATCGCTTCAGCATCACTCAGCTTCAAGATGATGGTTGACACCAGAAAGAGTACGACAACAACTATCCTGGCAAAGATAAAGAGCCTTAAACGACGCTCAGTTTTCATCAGTTAACCGCCAACAGCACCTGCCAGCTTAAAGATCGGCAGATACATGGCAACAACCAGTCCACCAACCGTGGTGCCCAGGAAAACCATCAGGAGCGGTTCCATCATGGCGGTCATGGCAGAGACGGCGTCATCAACCTCATCGTCGTAGAAATCGGCGATCTTGGTCAGCATTGCATCCATGGCGCCTGTGGCCTCGCCAACGGCAATCATCTGTACCACCATGGGAGGAAAGATCCCACAGGACTGCAGCGGTTCAGCCATGGTCTTACCTTCAGAAATGGCCTGACGGACACCATAGATGGCCTCTTCCACAATCTTGTTACCTGCCGTCTTGGCAACAATCTCCAAGCCATCCATAATCGGCACCCCGGAGCTGACCATGGTACCCAGGGTACGGGTAAACTTGGCAACAGCAACCTTCCGGATCAATGGCCCGGCAATAGGAGCCTTCAAAAACATGGCATCCATCTTTTTACGACCAGTAGGAGTGGCATAATATTTTTTGATCGCCGCAGCAATGGCGAAACAGCCAATAATGATAACCACGATATACTTCAGCAGGAAATTTGAGAGCCCGATCACGAATTTGGTAGGGGCAGGCAGTTCACCGCCAAAATCAGCAAACATCTTGGCAAAGGTGGGGATAACAAAGACCAGAATCACGCCGACAACAATGACCGCAATCGACATGATTGTGGTCGGATAGACCATGGCCCCCTTGATCTGCTTCTTCAACTTCATGGCCTTTTCAATGTAGGCTGCCAACCGGTTGAGAATAGTATCAAGAATACCGCCGATTTCACCGGCAGCCACCAGGTTGACAAACAGTTGATCAAAGGCCTTTGGGTGCTTGGCCAAGGCATCGGCAAAGGTAGAACCGCTCTCGACACTCTCCTTGACCCGCAACAGGATCTCCTTAAATGCCGGCTTTTCCTGTTGCGAAGAAAGGATATCCAGACACTGCACCAACGGAAGACCAGAGTCAATCATGGTGGCAAACTGACGGGTAAAGATAACCAGATCCTTGGTATCAATACTCCCCCCACCGAACTTGGGCAGCTTGAACTGCATCCCTTTGGATTGATCCTTTACCACAATATTCTGCAAACCGGCCTTTTTCAGCTGGGCTTCAACCGATGCTGCATCCGGCGCATCAGTGACCCCCCTTTGCACTGATCCGGTACGGGTTTTACCTTCCCATGAAAACTTTGGCATGCTGTTCCTCCTTCAGAATCGTATCCGGCTATCGGCGCGGTTGCTGACGCATCCCCATTGTTGGATTGTTGATCATCTGCCTCAATTCGTCCGGATCAGAGGTGCGCCCCATGGCATCATCAAGGGTAATCAGTCTCCGGGAAAAAAGCGAATAGAGCGACTGGTTCATGGTCTGCATCCCGAATTTTTCCTGGCCGACCTGCATCTGGGAGTAGATCTGGTGGACCTTGTCTTCCCTGATAAGGTTGCGGATTGCAGGGTTCGGCACCATGATTTCGAGCGACATAACCCTGCCACCGCCGATCTTGGGAATCAGCGCCTGGGACATCACCCCTTCCAGCACAAAGGAGAGTTGGGCACGAATCTGGGTCTGCTGATAGGGGGGGAATACATCCACAATCCGGTTGATGGTCTGGGCACAGGAGTTGGTATGCAGAGTCGCCAGACAGAGGTGACCGGTTTCGGACAGGGTCAGGGCAGCCTCAATCGTCTCAAGATCCCGTAATTCGCCAACAAGTACGACGTCAGGGTCCTGACGCAGAACGTACTTGAGGGCGTTTTTAAACCCCTTGGTATCGGCTCCGACCTCACGTTGATTCACCAGACAGCCTTTGTGGGGATGCAGGTATTCAATCGGATCCTCAATGGTGACAATGTGTTCTTTCCGGTTGATGTTAATGAAGTCAATGATTGAAGCCAGGGTGGTTGATTTACCGCTACCGGTAGGTCCGGTCACCAGAATCAGACCACGGGGCTTTTCTGCCAGCTCCTTAACAACCGGTGGCAGGCCAAGCTCTTCAAAAGACAGGATCTTGTAGGGAATAACCCGGAAAACCCCTGCCACCGCACCGCGCTGCACAAAGATGTTTCCCCGGAAACGGGATAACCCCTTGACCCCGAAAGAAAGATCAAGCTCGTTTTCCTCTTCAAATTTGTGTTTTTGGGTGTCAGTCAGCACCGAATAGCAGAGCTGCTTGGTCTCCACCGCATTTAACGGTGGTATATCGAGCTTTTGCAACTTACCATCCACCCTGATTTGAGGCTGGGTATTGGTGGTAATGTGAAGGTCAGACCCACCTGCTTCCACCAGGGTTTTCAGAAGTTCGTGAAGATTAGCCATGAAAGTGACTCCTTAATCGTCGGAAACCGTTACCCGCAAAACCTCTTCAAGAGATGTAACACCTTCTTTGATCTTGGTAAGACCTGACTGGCGCATGGTCTTGATACCGAGTCGCATCGACTCCCTTTTGATCTCAGCCGTGTTGGCACCGTTGAGAATCAGCTCCCGAATCGGTTCGAGCATCGGCATGACCTGATAAAAACCGACCCGGCCCTTGTAGCCGGTATTATTGCAAGTTGGGCATCCCCTGCCTTTATAGCAGACATATTCAGGTGCCTCGTCCGGAGGCACACCAGCATCAATCAGGGCCTGGACCGGGATATCTTCCTTTTCCTTGCACTCACTGCAGACACGTCGAGCCAGACGCTGGGCTGTGATCAGGTTAACGGCAGAGGCCACCAGAAACGGTTCTATGCCCATATTAAGCAGACGGTTGATCGTTGCCGGCGCATCGTTGGTATGCAGGGTTGAAAGCACCAAGTGCCCGGTCAGGGCGGCCTTGACGGCAATTTCAGCCGTTTCAAAGTCCCGGATCTCACCGATCATGATGATATCCGGATCCTGGCGCAGAAAGGAACGCAGGGCTGCGGCAAAGTTCAGCCCGATATCTTCATGCATCTGCACCTGGTTGATACCGGCAAAGTTAAACTCAACCGGATCTTCTGCGGTGGAGATATTTTCAGTCACCTTGTTCAGTTCTGACAGTGCCGAATAGAGCGACACCGTCTTTCCGGAACCGGTGGGGCCGGTCACCAGTACCATGCCGAACGGCTTATGGATCTCACGTTTGAAGTGGGCCAGTGCATCCGGTTCATAACCCAGCTTGGTCAGGTCGGTCTGCAGGTTGCTCTTGTCAAGCAGCCGCAAGACGATCTTTTCACCAAAAAGTGTTGGAAGACATGAAACCCGGTAGTCCATGTCCCTGCCGCCTCCCAGCTTGATCTTGATCCGGCCGTCCTGGGGCAAACGGCGCTCAGCAATATCCAGCTCAGCCATGATCTTGATCCGGGAGGTGATGGCATTCTTCAGCTTCATGGGGGGTTTCATCACTTCGTACAAGACACCGTCTATCCGGTAGCGGACCCGAAAGGTCTTTTCGTACGGCTCGATATGGATATCACTGGCCTTCTTCTTAATGGCGTCCATCAAAATCAGGTTTACCAGCTTGACAACCGGGGCATCCTCGGTGGCACGTTCAAGGGAAGAGACATCAACCTCCTCCTCGGTGTCCACCAGTTCCAGATCCTCCATATCCAGGTTATCCATCACATCAGCCAGGGATGCAGACTGGTCGTAATACTTGTCTATAGCCCCTTTGATATCGGACTCGGCAGTCACAACCATCTCAACATTGTAGCTGGTCATGAACTTGATATCTTCGATGGCAAACAGATTGGAGGGATCACTGACCGCTACGATCAGGGTTGAGCCGGCCCGGTTGACCGGTATCAGGTTATATTTCTGGACAACTTCAGGCGGAATGATCTTTATGACAGCGGGGTCAATCTCATACTCAGCGAGACAGATGGTGGGGACGCCATACTGGCGTGAGAGAAACGACACCAGATCAGGCTCTTTGATCAGCCCCTGCTTGACCAGAATAGAACCCAGCTTGCTCTGGCCGCCAGACATCTTCTGTTCCTGCAATGCAGCGCTCAGCTGTTCACTGGTAATGATATTGTTTTTGACTAAAATATCGCCAAGGCGGCTCGTCTGCATGGGACTCCCGTCAAAAGGTTATGATAAAGCCGAGCGTAACGTGCGGATAGTAGCGGTCGGAATCGGATACTGTCAAGCCTTTGCTGCGCTGGACAAAAACGTCTGAAGCGCGGTTCGCATAACGCCTCTTGCTGCTGGAATGCCATGCCACAACTCAAACGCCAGTTCTCCCTGCGCAATCAGCATTCCCAGACCATTGATGGCCTTGGCCCCTCGTCTGCCGGCATCATGTAAAAGCGGGGTCAATGAAGCATTATAGACCATGTCGTACACTTTAGCATGGTCAGGCAGAAGCGCAAGGGAGAGCCCCTCAATTTTTTCGCCCGCCATCCCCAAAGAAGTGGCATTAATGACCAAATCACTCTGACGCAACACCTCTTCCGGCTGCTGTCCCAGAGCATATGCCCGCAGCAGAATCTGCGGGAAGCGGTCACGAAGTGTGGCAATTAAAACATCTGCGGCCTTCTGACTTCGATTAAGCACCACAACGGAGCCGACCCCGGCACGACAAAGTGCAGCCAACGCCCCGCAGGCTGCTCCGCCAGCACCAACCAGTACAACACTGCTTCCGGCGACCGGACAACCAAGGTCCTCTGCCAGTGAGGCGATAAGACCATCTCCATCAGTGTTATGGCCAATCAGTCGTCCTCCCTGATTTACCACCGTATTAACCGCCCCTGCCAGAACAGCAGCAGGAGACAGTTCATCAAGCAATGCCATGATGGCGGTTTTATGGGGAATAGTCACATTGAAACCACTGACACGCATGGCGCGCAGCCCGGAGATGGCTGCTGCCAGCTGATCAGGGGCAACGGCAAACGGGACATAGATTGCATCAATAGCAGCAGCTTGTAATGCTGCATTCTGCATCACCGGAGAAAGGGAGTGTTCCACCGGCCAGCCGACAATCCCGTACACCTTCGTTTTTCCGGTGACCACTGATTCAACGTTCATCTGTTCCTCCTGCTGGAGAGGGGATGGCATAGCGTTGCCGCATCAGTTTCAATTTTTCCTGCCAATCAGGCATGATTCCGCCGGCCAGCTGCAGCAGGTGGCCAGCTTCCTTGACATGACCCCGCCTGGCCAGCTCTTCGGCAGACTGTAAGAGACAGTAGGCCTGTATGACCAATGCCTTGTGGGAATCCATATCCGGTTGCCATCCTTTGGGAACGAGACGGTGCAGCACATAGAGCCCCCAGGCTGAAACCTCATCCTGCTGCCCTGCAGGGCTATCCTGGACCCAATAGACCATTCCTTGCTGAGCCGGTTGCTGCTTGCGCCAATCCAGGGAATAGCGGGTTGAAAAATCCATCAACAGCGGCCTCTGATGGCGGAGTTTCTCAACCAGATGTGCAAAAACCAGCTCACCGGTAGCTGTAGCAGCCTCTCCCTTGAATGCCGCTGCAAGACGCGGCAATTCCCGCTGATACCAAGGGAAAACCAGATGGGGAATGTGAGCCAGATCAATATCCTCTCTGAACCGCTCAACCCCTTGCAGGTACCAGAGAGGAAAGGCTCCGCTATCCCCCCAGGTGAACAAAACAGCTTCATCCGGCAGGGGACGCAGAGTATTCAGCGCATAATCCTGAGCCAGGTAATTATTATGTTGATCCTGAGATGCCAGATTGAATGCCAGCTGTGACAGCGGGATAAGCAGGAAGAAAACTGACATCAACAGCTTATGGTGCGATCCGTAGTGTTCAGGCCTTTGAGCCGCACCTACCCCCCGTGCTGCCAGGGCAAACAGCCCAATGGGAATAACAACCGCAGCCAGCAGATAGAGGGGCGTGTAGAACTCCTCAGTCAGAAAAATTGAGTCGGGCTGAGGATTAAAGTACCCGGCAATGATCGACCAAAAGGACAGCAGGGTCACCAGCAGATAGACAAACAATGCCCGGTCTGCCCGCCAACAGGCCCAGAGGCCAATCAGCAACAAAAGCAGTCCTATCCAACCGAACTCATGGGGGATATCAAATGCACCGAGCTGTTTCACTAGCAGGCTGATATCGCGGCTGTGCGGATCCTCAGGATACCCCTTCCGCAACAGGTGCCAGAGAAAACGCGACAAGGCATCTGTATCACCCCAGTTCTGCCGGGTATCAGCGGCAGCCCGCAGCGGCAGATACAATTGCACAGCGCCTCCAGCCAGTAACATCCCCCCACTCAGCAACCACTCCCGCACCCGTCGTATTGACTGTGGAGCAGTAACCAGTATGAACAGAATGCTGCCGGGCAACAGCAATACAATGGTCTGATGAGCACCGCTGGCCAGCCCGGCAAGAAAGGCCGTACCATACCACCAGGCCGGCTGTTCATCGCCATGCAGAAGGTTCTCACGCCAACGCAGCAAGAAAAACAGCATCACTGCGCTTATAAACGCCAGCAACGGATATGGCTTATCATGGTTACTCTGCAGCCAGAGCCGCGGTGAGACAGCAAAAGTAAAGGCACCGGACAGGGCTGTCAGATGCAGGACAAACCTGGAAAATCCAGCATCATCACAAAATTCTGTTTCCTGCAGCACCTTCCTGAGCAGATGATAGACACCAAGACAGGCCAAGGCTGCCGAAACCGCTGTTGCCAGATTAACCTTGAAAGCGATGTTGCCGAACGGCAGCCAGGTAAACGGCTTGGCGTAGAGCAGGAAAAGAGGATAGCCAGGGGAATGTGCAGAACCGAGAAACTGTACAGCTGTGACAAACTCGCCACTGTCATAAAAGGTGATGCTCGGTGCCAGACACCACAGATAGAGTCCAAACGGGAGCAAAAAGGCCAACAGTGACCAGCCGTCCAGATAGCGGGCAACTCTTTCTGTCACTGGTGCGCCCCATCAGGCACAGCCTGTTTACGCATGTTGGCCAGTGAGACCCCCTGAGACCAGACATGATACAACCCGGCCAGTATAACCGGGAAAAAGCCGACCCCATGAATTACCAACGCAACGCTTACCGACTCGGCATCAGGCAGGCCAAAGGCAGCAAGCCCGGTATAACAGGCCAGATGATAGGTACCGATATAGCCGGGGGCAGCTGGCACCATGACGGCAAAAACCAACAACACCATAATAAAAAACGAAGCTGACAACGGCAAGTGGATCCCGAACCCGACTAACACCAGATAGATCGGCAGGGTGGCACTGAGCCAGATCAGGAGAGAGCTGACCAACACGGCCAACAGATCGGCAGTTCGGCGCGAGACATGCAATCCACCAAGAAATGAGCCGGCCAGGGGAATACATTTCTCGGCAACGGCAGCGGGAAACGGCTTCAACAGTTTTCCAAGCAATGCCAGTGTCGCAACGGGGCGCACCTTCAACAGAACCAGCGAGGCAATGACTACACTGTAAAAAATCAGTGTGGTAACTCCGCCGGCACGCAACACCGCTGCAGACTGCTCCATGCCTGGCGGCAACTGGAGGGTCAGCAGTACCCCTGCCAGCATCACCATAACACTGAAACCATCAAACAGACGATCAATCACCAGTGACGCAAATACCGCCGGTGCCTGCATCTGTTCCCGTTCAGCCAGCACCCAGGCCCGGATAAACTCACCCAACCGGGCCGGAAACAGATTATTGGCCATATATCCGATAATCACGGCAGGATACAGCGAGGATAGCCGCAAAGAACGTTCGTGTATCAGGAGATAGCGCCAACGGACGGCACGCAGCCAGTAACTCAGGAACGTAAAGAGTACCGCAGCAGCCAGAAAACGCAGATCAAGACGTCCGAGAGCTTCAGCCAGTGAATGGAAGTCAATCTTGCGTAAAAGCAGGACAAGCAACAGCACACTGATGCCACTTCCCCCCCAGAACAACAGGCTGGAACGTTTCATCACCGTTTCTCCATCGGCAGTCCTGCTGCCAAAATACGTCTGACAGAAGCCACATCAGCAGAAATCTGGCTTACCAACGCTGAGACATCAGGAAAGCGTATTATATCACGTATTTTCTCAACGAAATGCACCACCACATCTTGCCCATAAAGATCACTGCTAAAATCAAACAGAAACACCTCAATGGTGTGCCGACCGCCTTCAAACGTCGGGTTAATACCTATGCTGCAGGCCCCCATCAGCAGTTCCCCCAGCACAGAAACCCAGACCGCATAGACACCGTCTCCGGGAATCAGTTCATTGTGCGTCACAATATTGGCAGTCGGAAACCCCAGAGAACGTCCGATTTCACGGCCATGCACCACTTGGCCGCAAACCCGGTGGCAGCGCCCCAAAATCTGCAGCGCATCCACCACAGCACCGTCTGCCACCAAACGCCGCACAACACTGCTACTGAACAGCATGCCGCCATCACCAACCGGCTCTAGCACCTTCACATCAAAAGCAAGTTCTTGTCCCATTTGGACCAGAAACGGTTCATTGCCCTCCCGCCCTCTGCCAAAAGCATAGTCATGACCAATGACCAGAAAGCGTACCCCCAGGCAGGCATGCAAAACACGACGGACAAAATCCTCGGCTGTAACTGCAGCAAACTCCCTGGTAAATGGAATTACCAACAGCAGATCAATGTCATTTTCGGCTATCAACTCACGTTTTTGTTCATCTGTCGTAATCAGACAGAAACGGCGGTTATCAGGCTGTAATACCCGCAGGGGATGGGGACTGAATGTCACCACAACAGAGGTGGCAGACAGCTCCCTGGCTCGCTCGGTAACCTGGCGGAAGATTTCTCGATGGCCACGGTGGACACCATCAAAATTGCCAATGGTAACGACAGATCGCTCAGCAAGCGGATGGGAAAAATCATTCGTTATGATGGTACGCATAGTAAACTGTATATGGCACAATTTAAGGCCTGAAACAACCCTGATACCTTGACAAATCAAGTCTCACGGTTCAATAATCATTTTTTCAGCTTGTATACACCATCATCACGGGAGCATCCCATGATCATTGAAAGTGATTTTCTGGTTATCGGCAGTGGTATTGCCGGACTCTCCTTTGCACTTCAGGCCGCTGTTCACGGCACGGTTTCCGTTGTTACCAAGCGAGAAATAGCTGAATCTGCAACCCGTTATGCACAGGGAGGTATCGCATCCGTCTTTTCAAGTGAAGATTCCTTTGATGCACATGTTGAAGATACTCTGATTGCCGGTGCCGGCATCTGTCACGAAGATGTCGTCAGAATGGTGGTTGAAGAAGGGCCTCAGACTATACGTAATCTGATTGAGTGGGGGGTCAAGTTCACCACCACCATCAAAGGTGATGAATATGACCTGACCCGTGAGGGGGGCCACAGTGCCAGACGTATCCTGCATGCGGAAGATATCACGGGGCGCGAGATTGAACGGGCGCTGGTGGAAGCCGTCAGACTAAACCCAAACATCCAGGTTTTTGAAGACCATATTGCCATTGATCTGCTTACCTGCGCTAAGCTTGCCCGTCAACCGGTTAGTGACAACTGCTGCCTTGGTGCCTATGTACTTGACATTAAAGAGTCTCGTGTCAAAACCTTTTCAGCGGGAGCGACCCTGCTCGCCAGTGGTGGCGCCGGCAAGGTGTACCTCTACACCTGTAACCCTGATGTTGCCTCCGGTGACGGTGTTGCCATGGCCTATCGTGCCGGAGCAACAGTTGCCAATATGGAGTTTATGCAGTTCCATCCGACCACACTTTTTCATCCCAACGCCAAATCGTTCCTGATTTCGGAAGCGGTTCGAGGGGAAGGGGCGATACTCAGACGCAGGGATGGCACTGCTTTTATGGAAAAATACCATCACTTGAAGGATCTTGCCCCACGTGACATTGTGGCACGCGCCATTGACAATGAGATGAAAACCTACGGCGATGACTGTGTCTATCTCGACATCACCCATGAGCCTGCTGAAGTAGTCCGAAACAGGTTTCCCAACATTTACCAGACCTGCATGGAATTTGGTCTGGACATGACGAAAGACTGGTTACCGGTTGTCCCGGCAGCCCACTACCTTTGCGGTGGTGTCCAGGTCAATACCCACGGACAAACCGATCTGCGTGGATTATACGCCATTGGAGAGGTTGCTTTTACCGGCCTGCACGGTGCCAATCGTCTCGCCAGCAACTCCCTACTGGAAGCTGCGGTCTACGCCAGTAAGGCAGCAGCCCATGCCAGTGAGGCCTTAATCACAAAACCGGTCACCAAGCCATCTACCCTTCCTGAATGGGATTCCGGTACCGCAACCAATAGCGATGAAATGGTCGTTGTATCGCAAAACTGGGACGAGATCCGGCGCTTCATGTGGAATTATGTTGGCATCGTACGCAGCACAAAGCGGCTTGAGAGAGCCATGCGACGGATACAACTGATCCAGGCTGAGATTGAAGAATACTACTGGAACTTCATTGTCACCTCAGACCTGATTGAACTGCGCAATCTGGCAACCGTTGCAGAGCTGATCATCACCTGTGCGCAACAGCGAAAGGAATCGCGTGGATTGCACTACACCATCGACTATCCAGACCGCGACGATCTGTATGGCAAAAAAGACACTGTCCTGAAAAAACAATTTTCGTGAGGTACTCGTGGATATCAATGAGATCAGAAAACGGATTGACCTGCTGGATGATGTCCTGCTCAGAATATTTAACGAACGAGCACGCCTAGCTTTGGAAATAGGCCACCACAAAAAGCTATTAGACCTGCCTGTTTATGATCCGTCTCGCGAAAAACGTATCTTTGCCCGTATGAAAGAGGATAACCCCGGACCGCTGGATGATGGTGCCATAGTACGTCTTTATGAACGGGTAATTGACGAATCACGGCGATTAGAAAGAATTATGACCCAGCAGGAGGAGCAGGAGGAATGTTAATCATTACAAAAAAAAATGCCCCGGAAGAGGCACTTGATCAAGTAAAAGAATATCTCGTTAATAACGGCTTTGATTTCCACCAGTCAACCGGTGCAGACCGTACAATCATCGGCGTGATTGGTGACACCCACACATTGGAAGAATCAATCATTTCCGCCATGCCTGGCGTACATCAAGTTGTCAGAATTAAAGCTGACATCTAAACTTCAATGTTAGTTCCATAAAATTACTAAAGATTTTATTTAGTATCCGAACACAACAAAAACAACGCCGAGTACGCAACCGCCCTCGGCGCTATTTTTATTTACACACTAAGTTCATATTAATTTCAAGTAGAAGTAACAGTAACTGTAACACTACCTTGTTTTGTATAAGTATAAGCACCATATACAACAGACACAGTATAGTTGAAAGTAGTACTATCAGAACCTCCAGAAGGAGGCATTACATTTATAGCACCGTCAAGTGCTATTGTTGCATAGCCAGTACTATCAGTTGTAACAGTAAATGAGTTACCAACGGCTAATGGAGCCCCCAAATGGGCTAGAGTACCCGCTGACCCACTATTACTGGTATAGGTAAAAGTTATTACTGTGTTGGCAATCCCATTGCCATTAAAATCTGCAAATCGAACACCTGCACCAGTAAAAGTAACTCCAGCCACATCTGTTACGCTGGCATTGGCAAGGGTTACCGTCAACACTGGAGCCTTAACTGCTATAGCAACACTACTACTAGAAGTTATGCCGCTTGATTTGGCTTGTAGATATACTGTACGGTCAGCCGGGACCAATCCAATTGGAACTGGAATCAGCACAACACCAGAAGTATTTGTATTTCCGGAGTATGTGGCAATAACGGTTCCGTTATAAATCATATCAACATTAACAGTAACACCATTTACTGGCTGGCTATTTAAAGAGGTTAGCGTCACTGTGGCAGAGACTGTGTCAGTGCCTGATGCTGCTACTGTTTTGTTAACGGCTAATGTCAACACACCTGCTGATGAATCAGCGCCTGTCCCACCACTACCGGAGCCTCCACAGCCTGACAGGCCGGCTAGCGCTACCAATAGCAATATTGCCGTTAACACTTGCCACACACTATTCCGCATCTCCCACTCCTTTCAGTTTCACAACGATATCATCAGAACAATGCTCAAGAGTTTGCATTAATTATTCTTGGTGTAATAAAAATCAGCAATTCGTTGCGGTTTCTCTTTGTTTCGTTAGATTTAAACAGCCCACCAAGCCAAGGCACATCACTCAAGAAAGGTACACCATCATCATTATTTGATTCAGATTCAACAAAAATGCCACCAATGACTGTTGTCTCACCGTCCCGTAACATCATCTCGGTAGTAGCCTGTTTTTTGTTAATTGCAGGCGGATTTCCGGTTGAGCCTGGAGAGTCATTTTTGGCATCAATCTTCATCACCACAGTACCGTTCGGATTTATGTGCGGAGTCACCTCAAGCGCAAGAGCAGCTTCAACAAACTTTGTCTCTATCTTATCTGAGGTAGAAGCAGTGTAAGGAATTTGCTGCCCCTGAGTAATCTTAGCTGACTTATGGTTAAGTGTGGCAACTCGCGGAGTTGAAACAATCCTTACCAGACCGGCACTCACTGCAGCGTTCAGACGTAGATCAAGCTTAATGTTGCTGCTAAGCGTACCAAACGAAATACCAGCTGCCGCCCCAGGACTGCCACTGACTCCACTTGTAGTGGGTGTAGTTGAGGCAAGGCCGCCGAAATTGGTGTCCATTGAGTTAATACCGGCAATTGCCGCTGAACCATCACGATAATGAATGCCCCAGTTAACCCCTAAAGACTGGGTAAATGTCGACGATGCCTCGACAATACGGGCTTCAATCATAACCTGCTTTTCTGGCACGTCAAGACTGGCAAGTATCTTGCGCATGTCATCAACAGCAGATTTAACGTCTTTAACTATTACTTTATTTGTACGTTGATCTTGGGTAATTAAGCCACGGTCAGTTTTGATGGAGTTGAATTGAGACACAATACTGCCAAGATCTGCATAGTTAACATCAAACATTGCTGTTTGAAGAGGTTCACTCCGTAATGTTGACTTACGAATCTCCAGTTCTTCATCAAGTAATGACTTAAACTTGCCTTTACCACGGATAAGAACAATGGTCCCTTCTTCACGTTTATCTAGTCCCTTGGTGTCAAGGATAATATCAAGCGCCTGGTCCCAAGGAACATTGACCAGTTTAAGGCTGATGGTACCGGTTACTTCATCACCTAACACAAAGTTTTTGTTACTGACTTCTGACAACAGTTGAAATATTTTCCGCACTTCTGCGTCAGCAAATTCAAGTGTAACTTTACGGCCGGTGTATCGAGTTTTACCTGCTGCAGGGGCTGCCTGCTCAGCCACTTTTTCAATCTGATCATTTGCACTTGCGACATTCGGACCATTAAGTGGAGAAGCCTTCTGGGCCGTTGCCCCCTTGGTAGATTCGATTGAGTTAGCTATTGCTGATGGATGCTTGATGTCAAGATAGACCAGATCGGCTTCATGTCGCAGCTCGTATCCACTGTCCATTTTAAGGGCAACTCGAATAAGAATGTCATTACCGGTCTTAGTCTTCACCTGTACCGGGGTTACCCGGAGTACAGGAGATGCAAATTCGCGTGTTTCAAGTGAGCGCTGAAGATTACGCGGCAGTAGCGCATTCTTTATCCTGAACGAGACTGATCCTGGTGATTTGACAGGATCCTCAACCTTTGGTGAGCCGGTCACCTTCACGGTTACCCTGCTTATATCTCCCATGACCTGAAAATCAAGGGTCGAGGCCTGAGCAGTAGTATTTGAAACATTATCTCTTGGCACTGGCGCAGCCTGCTCTTTGACTGTAGCTGCAACGGCATGCTTATCTGACTGCGTGACAGTGGCCGCTGCATACTGTTTCTCATTGTTTTGAGCAGCAAACAGCACCACAAGTCCGGTCTGCGTCTTGTCAAACGAGGCCTCTGGCAAAACACCATTGATTGCATCAAATACGACTCTGACTTTATCCGGGTAACTGCCGACACGAGCAGTGGAAACCCCTGCAACATTAAGTTGCACCAGCTTGTTAGGCATACTAAGCTTTGCATTAAGAATATCCACAACAATCCGTTCAGGCTTATTCAAACGGAACGTCTTAAAATCCAAAATTGGAGTTTGGGTCACAATGGCAATGCCACCTGCCTGAGCAACCACATCAGTTATCACCGGCACAGTGTTTTCCTGGGCAGCACTTGGTGCTACATCTTTTACGGGCTCAGGCTTCGCCACCACAGGTGCGGGGACAATCTCTGCCTGCACCACAGACGGAGCCTCTTGCTTAGCAGGGGAGGAAGCAACTTCAGGTTTAAAGCCGGGAAAACTAATCCTTAATTCACCAATTTTATCGGTTGAAGGAGTAATAATCGGGTCAACATCCTGAGCAAGGAATATTTCCATACGGGTTAACACACCAGCATCAGTATCAAAACGTTTGAAGGTCACCCCTTTTACCGGTCCCTTGTCAAACTTTTGTTCGGTAAGTGAATCAACAGGTGTGGCCTGAGAAAAATCTACGACCAAGCGCTGTGGAGCAGCTGTTTTATAGCTGGTATAGGTTGGTGGCACTGAGGCTGCAACGATCAATTCAGCGCCGACACCGTCCCCCTTCATTTGAAGAGACTGAATCATTACCGGAGCTGAAGCGCTCTGCGCCGTATCAGTTGCAGCCACTCCTGCCCCGACACCAATACCGGCTGTTAGTGTGGTACAAAGCGCAAGGGCAACCACAGGCTTCATGTTAAGTATACATTTCATCGGGAACACTCCTTACGGTTTCCGCAGCAAGGGAATTCGGATTGTTTCTTTGCGTATTTTGTTGTTTTCATCATGGAACTGCTCAACAACATCTACACCAGAACTCTCAATACGGGTTATTTTACCCTCATTTTTTCCAATCGTCATACCCACCTTCAAAACATACCCTTTACCAGCAGGGTCAACCACCATTGCCTTGTTGCCCTTGGAATCAGTAACAGTACCGATCAAGCGAAACTGGGAGACATCAAAACTGTGCAGCGGCAATAGCGGCCTGAGCTCTCGTTTCTGCCTGCTCAATTCAGCCGAGGTTGCGGCCTTTACAGCTATATGGGGCTTAAATGGATCCTTTTTAGTGCTGAAATCAAGCTGGTTAGTCTGAACAGGAGCCATTTTCACTGAAGAACTGACGGCTTTCAGCACCAAAGGCTTTGTCTGAGCAGCAGCAGCAGCAGGCGCTGCTGGAGCAGGGGGCGGGGGCGGAGACTGTGTTTTTTTACAGCCGGCCTGTATCATCAGACCAGCCAGCAGGATCACTAGCCCTCTCATAAGTGGTAAGCTATTTCTTTGGCTTGTTCTTGTCATTCTTGATCTCTTCCTTGCCAAGGAACCGGAATGTCGTAGCAAGACAGCTGACTTTGGTCATCATCCGGTTATTGACACTTCTCACCTCAGCAAAATCAACATTGGTTATATTGACAATTCGTGGAAGGTTGGCCACTGCGGCAAAAAAATTAGCAACACTGAAGTATGATCCGGAAACCGTAATATCCACTGGGACTTCAGCATAAAAATCCTTAACCACTTCAGGCTTGGGCCTGAACACTAGAAAATCAAGACCGGCATTTTTCCCAGTGGCTGTGATGCTGGTTAAAAGCGATGGGATTTCCTTCGAGTTCGGCAACTCTGTCAACGCCTTTTCAAGCTCAAGATTCAAATCGTTATACTCTTTTTGTATCTTTGGTAGGTTGATGGCTATCCTGGTTTTCTCCTCAACCTCGGCTTGCAGCTGCTGATGTTGAGCCTTCAGACCTGTCAGCATTTTATGTTTGGGCAGATACAGAAAATACACCAACGCAATCGCCTCAACCAGTACTACTGCCACCAGTATGGCAATTTTTTGCTTATTTGGCAGCTTCAGGAGTTGCTCAACTCTGGGATCCATAGCCTGTACCTTTAACCAGTCTGTTTTAGTGCTATTTTTTCACTGGTTCTGTGGTTGGTTTTGTTGTTTCTATCCGGAACGTCAGGTCAAAACGCTTCAACTTGGCACCATTAATATCTTTTTGTTCTGACACAACAAGCTCTACCTTCTCGTACTCGGGCGACGCTTCCAAGGCACGAATAAATTGAGCTATCAATTCTTCATTATAGGCAAGTCCGCTAATCCTGATATCCGGCCCAGCTTCCTTATAGCTTTCAAGCCAGAGCTGATCAGGGGTTACATCACTCAAGGTCGCCAAGCGTACTGCTGGTCCAGTCTTGTTCTTTCTTAGCTCTGTCAACACATCAAGCTTTTTCTTGACGGCGTCTTTTAGCTTTTTGATCTCATCAAGCTTGCCGATCTTGGCCTTCAATTCACTAATTTTGGCATTTGCCGCATTGATATCATTTTGTGTCCCTGAAATCTGACCCAGCTTTACGAGCCAGAGAGCCACCACGACAACTAAAACGACGATGACGCTGGCTCCAAGAATGAATAGCTGCTGGAGTGCGGTCTCTTTCTTTTTTGCGGCGCGAACCGGGAGTAAGTTTATCCTGATCATTTATCCCCAACCCTCCGTATAGCCAACCCCACGCCAACCGCCATCAGGGGAGCGATCTCCTGAAGGTACTCAGAATCAAAATCCTTCTCGCTGTATTTTATCCGTTCAAAAGGATTAAGCAACTCTACATCCATTCCCAGCTTAGCAGATACAGCGTCCTTCAGACCTGCCATCTTGGAGCAACCACCACACATGCTGACACAGGTAATCCGTTCCTCGCCTGAAGCTGTTGAGTTATAGAAATCAACCGACCGTCTGATTTCCTGAGCCAGCGAGTCATTTACCCGGCCAATAACATCTGCCAGAGGGCCGCCCTGCTGTTCAGCGGCCAGCATCTTCATAGTTTCAGCTTCCTGTGCACTGACCCCAAGCTGTTTTTGAATCTCCTCGGTGTACTGGTTCCCCCCCATCTGCACATCACGGGTAAAGAGAGAGGTTTCCGCCTTAACAACATTGATATTCATCACACCGGCACCTACGTTTACCAGTGCCCGGACTTCGTCACTCAGCTCACTGTTTAGTTCAAACGCATTCTGGACCGCAAATGAATCAACATCCATAACGTTCAGACTTAACCCGGCGTCATTAAACACAGCAACATAATCGTTAATGATGTCTTTCTTGCTGGCCACCAGGAGGACTTGAACCTTTGATGGGTCGATAGCATCTGGCCCAAGTATCTGGAAATCAATATGCACATCTTTAATATCAAAGGGGATATACTGTTCAGCCTCCCAGCTGATCTGATCTTCCAGTTCCTCAGAAGTCATGGCTGGTAAGGCTATTTTACGGATAATCACAGCATTGCCGGAAATGGAGCAGGCTGCGTCCTTTGACTTTATCCCCAGACTCGCCACGAGGTTTTTAACTGCGTCGACAACGGCGGCAGTATCCATCAGGCTGTTATCGACAATTGCCTCTGGAGGAAGTGGCATTATCGCCGCATTCAGTAGCTGGTACCCTTCTCTAGTCGGCCAGAGCTGAACCAGTTTGACCGAGCTTGAGCCGATATCGATGCCGACGAGGTCTTTTTTCTTTTTAAATAATCCAAACATGACCCGTACCTGTCATCCCTGTTCTTGGAACACCTTATCCCGGTCTTCCAGCGTATAGCCGAGAGCCAAAATGATCTTGCGCATCGTCTCAAGTCGGCAGCTTTCACCGCGCTCTATCCGATCAATGGTGACGGTGGAAACGCCAGCCTTACGTGCAAGCTCGGACTTGCTCATCAACTTTTTTTCTCGCAGTATTTTTACGTTGTTTGGTGTTTTCATAAGTATCTCACAACTCTAACAAGTTGTGTCCTATTTAGCGCGTTTTTGTTCTTTGTCAACAAATTTTATAAAATTATATAAAAATAAAAAAAATGGCACTAGATAGTGTGCCATCACAAAAACGAAACACAATATACATGGCTACCAGTACAGACGGTTATTTGATGCAAACCCTCCGAACCTCATGAATATCCGTCAAACCTTGCAAAACTTTCAAAATACCATCCTGCTTAAGACTTGTCATGCCATCCTGTATCGCTTGGAGACGGATGTCATCAGTATCAGCACGCCGCTTAATCAAATATTTGAGATGATCGGTGGCATCCAGTACTTCGTGAATCCCCAGCCGCCCATGATAACCGGATTGTCCGCACTGCTCACAACCATGTGCTCGCGCCATCGTAATATTTTTTTGATCTATGCCAGTAAGCGCAAAGGCATCACGTCCATACTCTTCCAACAGCTCATCCAGCTCTGTTTGAGTCGGTACGTACGTTTCCCTGCAATGCGAACACAGCCGCCGAGCCAGACGTTGTGCCAAAACGCACAGCAATGAATCTGAAAAGCTGTAGGGGTCCAACCCGATCTCCAACAGACGGGAAACGGTCTCAGGGGCAGAGTTGGTATGCAGAGTAGAAAACACCAAATGGCCGGTCAACGAGGCTTCCACCGCAATGCCAGCTGTTTCTTCATCCCGCATCTCGCCAACCATGATCACATCAGGGTCAAGACGCAGAAACGAACGCAACGCAGATGCAAAGGTAAAGCCGATTTTGGGGTTGATCTGCACCTGACGCAAACCGATTTGCGTGATCTCAACCGGATCTTCTGCAGTCCAGATTTTACGGTTTGACGAGTTGATCATGGCCAAACCAGAATGCAGCGTGGTGGTCTTACCAGAACCGGTGGGCCCAACCACCAGCACCAGACCATACGGGCTTTGCAGGCAGCGCTCAAAAACCTGTTGATTGCGCTCAGTCAGCCCCAATTGATTGAACGATATCGGTTCACCGCTGGTCAGGATGCGGATGACAACATCTTCAAGCTGCCCCACCGTGGGCATCGTGGCAACCCGCAGTTCAATATCAAGAGGCCCGAACTTCTTAAAATCGATCTTGCCGTCCTGTGGCCTGCGCCGATCAGCAATATCAAGGTCTGCCATGATCTTGATCCGAGATGGAATGGCAAATTTATACTTATAGGGGATTTTCTGGTAGACCAGACATTGTCCGTCAATCCTGATACGGACCGTTACATCACGTTTACCCGGATAGGGTTCAATGTGGATGTCAGACGCCTTCTTCATATAGGCGTCATAAATGATCTTGTTAACCAGCTTGACAATAACGGAGTCTTTTTCCGTTACCTTGCGAACCTCCTCCTCGACTTCCGGCTCATCGATGGCTGAGGTCTTGTTTAACAACTCGGAAATACTATCCGGCACCAGATCGAGGTTTACCTCATCCAGGGCGCTGCTGCTGGATGAAAGATCGACCCGATAGAGCATTTTAAGGGCACGCAGGACACTGGCTTCAGAGGCGATTACCGAGATGATCTTAAGGCGAATATTGTCCTCAAGCTGCCTGATATCATGATGCCGTAACGGTTGCGACATGGCCAACGTCAAGGTATTACCGATCATTGAAATCGGCACCAGCATATGTTTCTGGGCATACACCGAACTTATGAAGCGGGCTAAACCGGGATCAAGGCTAATGGAGTGAATTTCAACATAGGGCAGGTCATATTGTGTTGCTACAGACCGGGCCAGCTGTTCTTCATCAATAAAGCGCAGCTTCAACAAAGCCCGTTCAAGCGGGATATCATTCTGTCGGCTCAACTCACGGGCCTGGGAAAGCTTCTGTTGATCAATCACACCTTCCTTCAACAGAATGTCAGCCAGCTTGCGACGTTTATTCTTCTGGTCCAACACCAATGACAAGTCACTCTCCCGGATGTACCCCAGACGGCATAACAGCTGCCCAACGGTCTGATCCGGAAACATTTTCTGCATTTCAAGTGCTTCGTCCAGCTGTTCCTGGCTGATATGCCCCTGCTCTATCAGCAACTCTCCAAGACGTTTGGTAATCATGTCCGCCCTATCGCTCCTGCACCTGATAACCATGATCGTACAAAAGCTCACGCATGGCAGGCTCAATCTGCCGGTCTGTCAGCATGACAGAACCACCGCCTGGCGCCGCATTTTCAAACATAACCCCTGACATTTCAAATGAGTACTGACCTCCAGCTCCTGCCATCAGCTGATGGATTGAATAGCGTGAAGGCAGATCCATGCGAGACAGCAACTTGCTTGCCACCGTATTAAAGGTATCGCGGGATTCAAGGATGACAACCCGGTATCCCTTGGTCTCAAGAAGTCGAAACAGGGTATAGGTAATCGGATCACCAGTGAATCGAGCCACCACATAACGACGCCCACCGCGTTCAAAATAGCGCTCTGCGGCGACAGAAAGGCCGATACCGGTTTCTACAGTCCTGAACAGCTCAACACGCTTATTACGTTCTGCAGGCACGGCCAGAGTTTCAAGCAGCAGGTCAACAACCTGAGCCTGGTCATGGGAAACAGTGCGGACTACCCGGTGACGTAACGGGACCGGAGAAGCAGGTTGGCCGGCAAACGGTTCAAGCAGTTTGACCCCCTGCCCCTTCAGGTATTCAGTCAAGCGCTGGGGAAACCCTTGCCGGGCAGCACTGATCAGCATCACCTCATTACGCATGACGCTCTCTGCACTTTGCTCAACCTTGAAATCACTGCGTACCTTCAGCTGAGGATCTTTGCCAAAGGTCATTCGCGGTTGTTCTTCAACCGAATAAAAGCCTCCCGATGCCAGAAGTTCTCCCAGAAACCGGCGCCCATCTGCAGGAGAAGCCGTTATGATGCGGATGCCCGGATCTTTTTCCTGAATCAGTGTGCGCACCAGCGGAGGCAACGTCCCGCCGGTATCCAGCAGCAACGTACTACCATCAGCAGCCTTGAGCAGAGGATAGCGATTCGGGTCGATTGCAAGATCAAATGCTTCAGATTTGAAGCTCAGTGACTGCGGTGCAGGCAGAGCTGTCGGGACCAATTTCTCCCAGAATGCACGTATCTGCTGCTGGTCAGGGACTGCATCAGAATCTGTTGTTGCCAATTGTAGGACTGAACCGGGCTGTTCCTTTTCAACAGCGTTTTTGTGCAGCGCAAGGGCTCTGTGATGAGATTTGGCTAACCGCCGGGATTTCTTGCGGGCTGACTTTTTGCCCTCCTCGGTACGGACTGTTTTCTTCTGAACTTGTGCGGGATCCAGCTCAAATCGGGGATCCATGGCCCAGCAGCCGGTGGACAGAAGGTCGGTAATCAATAGTAGAGAAAGTAGTGACAGCAAAGAAAGGCGCAATGAAATCATGGCAGGTAATACCCTCATAGTGTACGTGCAAATACAAAGGCCTTGATCGGCCCATCTGCTTTTGAACGATAAATCAGCACGTCGCCCTGACTGGAAAGTGTCGCGCGTTCAAGCCACACGCCCGCCTTCTGTTCCTTGCGGTCAATGTGAAACTGATCAGTACCGGCCAGTTCACGCAAGATCTGCTTCAGCTCTGCAGGGGCTATCGCGCCGTCTCCAATAACGAGCACTTGTAACGCCTTCAATCGCCCATCAGCATAAAACAGACGGTAATCCCGCTGCTCTGATTGGTAACGGGACCAACCCGGCTTTTTACTGGAGTAGGCAGCATCACGTCCTTTCACAGGAATAAATGAAGGGAGCACTTCCGGTTGTTGTGACGCTGGCCGTCCGGCTGAACTGACAGCCGGTTGCACCACCTGCTGCAGTGTTTGAGCCGACGGCAGCTGTTGTTTTCCAGCAGTCAGAGGCGCCTTGGTGGTTCTCCCCCCCTGCTTCACCCAAAACAGCAATAATCCAGCCAGCAACACGAACACTACCGCACCACAGACTCGCCGGACCAGGCGCTTGCGGCTACGGTAGTCTTCCTCAAAGGCCTGCAGCAGCTCTTCCACCGGCAGCGATTCATCATCGGGCTCAACCGGCAAATCCCTTAGTTCAGGAGGCGCAGGCGGGACTTGCTGGATCTGCCGGACAGGCCGCTGCTGTGCCGGCTCCACTAACGGTTTGTGTTCAAGCACCGGAGGTTCGACAGGCGCTGGCTTCTCGGGCGGCACAGGCTGTTCAATTCGTGCGGCATCAGGCTCGGCCGGAGGTCCGCCAGGCAGATGACGCTCGATCAGGATGTCTGAAAACGAAGTAGAATCAGCCTCCAACGTTGGCAATGGTGGAGCATTACGGGGGTTAAAGATAGAGGTTTCAGCAATAAAATCCTCCACCAGTTGATCCGCCAGATCAGGATCTGCAACGGGTTCGGGCTGTATCGGTTCCGGCTCGGCCGGTGCACTGTACACCATGTCCCATTGTTCACCCAAGAGAGACTGTAATGCCTTACGCAGATTTTCACAGACCACGTCAAAGGGGGCGTTAAGGTCAACCAGATGATCGAAAAGTCCCGGCAGAAGGCGAGCTTTAGTGTTCCCTTCATGTATCAGGACAAAACTGGGGGCTCCATTACCCAGCAGCAACTGGATATGACGCGCCACGCTCTCACCGGTTACACCGGCAATCTGGTCCTGGATACAGACCGTTACCGGACGTTTCTCAAAGACGTCCTTCAGACCGTGGTCAAAATCTTCGACCACATCAATGCGGATCTTAAGGATCTGTTGAAAGTGTACCCGTAGCAGCTCTGCCCGCGGACTATTGGATATGAAAAGCAGATTGATCATGCGTACCTGTTTTCTTAGAAAGATCAGTCTTTTTTACATGGGGGGCCAACGCTTGTCAACACAACCAGGCCTAGAGATTTTTGATGCACACTCTCGCACGTATCATCTGTTGTTGTTCATCATGCAGACAGTGGGAGCCAACTGCGGGGCACGCGTCATGTTGGACCATATTCAAGCATCCCCTCCGCCAGCCCCTACCCTGGTTAATGGCCGATATAAAATGTCTGCCAGTCATCTGGCAGCCCATTGCCACGTACCATGCAGGTGCCACACGTCTTTTCTTACAATGCGGAAAATATAGCGATACGTTCCCCGTCGTCCCCATCGGCCTAAACTATTATTTTGTATTACTATACTACCCCACTCATGTTTTTCAATACACCTGATGCAAATTTACCATAACAAACAAACAATTGACAGCATACTGACAATCAGTACAATGATTTTATTTATGTCAGTGGAGATCATACCCCATGTATGAAATAGAAAAAAGTATCGGCTTCTTGCTTGCCAAGGCGCACCAGCGCGGCTGGGCACTCTTCTCCGAAGAGATCGGGCGCTATGACCTTACTCCGCCCCAATTCAGCGTTCTGGCCTTTCTCTGGAAACAGGACGGGCTGACCCAGACCGAACTGTCCGACAAAACCCAGATAGACCGCACCACGCTGGGAGGCCTGATCGACCGGCTTGAACGGCAGGGAATGGTGGAACGCAAACCCCATCCTCAGGACCGGCGGGCTCATCTGGTCTTCCTGACAGAGAAAGGCAGCAGCCAGTCTGGAGAGTTGAGCCGTCTGGCAGGTAAGGTACTTGAACGCTTTGTCTCAGGACTAACCACTCAGGATCGGCACGAACTGACACGTATGCTCGATATCCTGCGGAAAGAAAGGAACTGACATGCGGATATTGCTTTATAGCATGATGCTGTGGCTGATTCCGGCCAATCTGGTTGCCGCCACGCTCAGCCTTGACGACTGTCTCGTTCGAGCCAGAAATCACAATCCGGCATTACGGGTTGCCCGCAAGGATGTTGGTATCGCCCATGAATCGATCAGACAAACTGATGCAGCACTGTTCCCCCGTGTTGATGCACAAGGCGGTTACACAGCCCAGTTGGAGGCCCAGGCCATGAAAGTTGCCGGGCAGGTCATGGAGACCCAGCAGCCAGCCTACCTCTTCGCCAGCCTGGGCATCAACTACACCCTGTACGACTTTGGCCGCCGAGAGGCCCGACGCAGCAGCAGCAGATTAAATCTTGATGCAATAACATTCGGCCTGCGCAATCAGGAGCAGGAAGTCTCCCTGCACGTGGTTGAAAGTTATTTTGGCATTCTGGAAACGCAAAGAAATATTACCGCTGCCACAGAGGAGCTTCAGACCGTAGAAGAGCACCGCCGGGTCGCCCAGGCGCTGTATGACGCAGGTTCGGTCACCCGCAATGATCTGCTGCAGGCCGAGGTGAGACTCGCCAATGCCCGTCAACAACTGCTGGCGCGCAGGAATCTGCTTGAAAACCAGTACCTGTTGCTTGGCTTCCTTACTGGAATACCAGCTGCTGAGCACCCACAGCTTGCTGAACCGGCCCCTCCGGCACAACCACACACCGCACCAGACCGTTCAAAGGCAATCCGCCAGCGTCCCGACCTTCTTGCCCTGCGCAAGGTGGTAGAGATGAGTGAGCAAGGGGTACGGGAGAGTCAGAGTTCCTTTTATCCGGAACTGTTCAGCCGGCTCTCCCTGGACTACCTTGAAAACAACAAACTGCGTGAACAGGCCATCTATGGCGCCACTGTGGGGATAAAGATCAACCTGTTTGATGGTTTCGCCTCAACCGCCACCCGCAGCAAATCGGTTGCAGCCCAAAGCCGGGCCACCGAACAACTGCGCTTGGCAGAAGAACAGGCACAGCTTGAGATTGATACCAGCGTCAATGATCTGCAGGTCGCGTTTGAGCGGATAGCCGTAACCAAAGAATCAATCCGGCAAGGCGAGGAGAACCTGCGCATCAACCAGAATCGCTACAAAGAACGGGTAGGTACCGCTACTGAGGTGCTGGATGCCCAGACCCTGTTGACGCAGGCCAGAACAGAACATTATCGGGCACTCTATGACTACCAGCGTGCCGCTGCACGTTTGCGTAAAGCCACTGGCGATCTGTAAGGAGTTTTTCTATGCATGAAGAAGACCTGACACCGGCATCTTTGCCTGATACAGAGGAACAGACCACCTCACCGTCAGACAAAAAGCTGCTTACCCGCCAGCGCAAGGCGGCCTTGATCCTGATTTCAATCCTGCTGCTGGGGGCCTGGTTTGGTGTACGCTGGTTCCTGAAAAGCCGCACTCATCTTTCAACTGACAATGCCTTTATCGAGGCCCACATCCATCCGGTTACGCCACGGGTGGGCGGCACGGTCACAACAGTTCTGGTGCACGACAACCAGTTTGTAAAAAAGGGTGATCTACTGGTGATGCTGGATGCCGTTGACTACCGCGTAGCCGTTGACAAGGCTGAAGCAGAGCTGGGGATTGCCCGTAACGAGACATCCGGTGACCGGCTGCAGGTGGCTGCATCGCGGGCTGCTGTTCAATCGGCGCGGATACAGCGCGACCAGGCGGAACTGGACCTGAAGCGTGGCACCGCCCTGTTTGGTAAAGAGGTTATCCCCCGCGAACAGCTTGATCGCCTCCAGACGGCGCAACAGCTGAGCGAGGCACGCCTGAAACAGGCAGAAGAGAATTTGAAAAAGGATCAAGCGATTGCCGGTATCGCTGGAGAATCCACCAACAAGGCCCGCATTCGCAAGCAACTGGCAATGCTGGAAGAAAACCGCTTAAAGCTTGGATACACACGTATTGTAGCGCCGGTAGATGGCTATATCACTCGCAAAGGTGTTGAAGTGGGAGCAACGGTGCAACCGGGACAGGCGTTAATGGCTGTGGTCCCACTGAACAACACCTGGATTACCGCTAACTACAAGGAAAGCCAGTTAACCCATATCAAACCTGGACAGCAGGTAACGTTCCGGGTTGACTCCTATCCGGGGCAAACGTTCAAAGGAACGGTTGACAGTATCATGGCTGGCACCGGAGCGGCTTTTTCACTGTTGCCTCCCGAAAACGCCACAGGGAACTACGTCAAGGTCGTGCAGCGGATTCCTGTCAAAATCAAGATCGATTCCAGCAGTGACCCCCAACATCTGCTACGGGTGGGTATGAGTGTTGAGCCCACCGTACTGACCGGCCGCGCCGCTTCTGACATCCTGAAAGAGCTGTTCTAGTCTGACATGACCACAGCCTCAGAAAAGAATATCAATAAATGGCTGATTACCATCACCGTGATGCTCCCCACGGTCATGGAGATCATCGACACCTCGGTGGCCAACGTGGCCTTGCCACACATGCAGGGCAGCCTGAATGCCGGAACCGATGAGGTAACCTGGGTTCTCACCTCCTACCTGGTCAGTAATGCCGTAGTGTTGCCGATGACCGGCTGGCTCTCCCGCATGTTTGGCCGCAAACGGTTCCTGATGACCTGCATCATCTTGTTTACCCTGGCATCACTGCTCTGCGGTGCAGCTCCCAACCTGGCATCACTGATCTTCTTCCGGGTGGTTCAGGGGGCTGCCGGCGGTGCATTGATTCCGATCAGTCAGGCCATCCTGATGGAAACCTTCCCGCCACAACAGCAGGGTATGGCCATGGCCATTTTTGGCATTGGTGCCATGTTCGGCCCGATCGTGGGCCCGGCCTTGGGGGGCTGGATCACCGACAATCTCAACTGGCGTTGGATCTTCTATATCAATCTGCCGATCGGCCTGATTGCAATCGTCATGTGCAGCCTGTTTATCTTTGACCCTGAGTATCTGCGACGAAAGTCCAGTGCGGTGCTTCAGATTGACTACTGGGGCCTGTTCCTGTTGACCACCAGCATGGGGGCATTGCAGGTGGTACTTGACAAGGGGCAGCAAGAGGACTGGTTCAACTCTTCTTTCATTCTCACCTTCAGCGTGATTACCGTTGTCTCGCTGCTGGCCTTGATCTGGGTGGAGTTAATCCATCCCCACCCGATTGTAAACCTGCGGCTGTTTAAGAACATCTCTTTCTCAGCCGGCAACCTGATTATGTTTGTCGTGGGGTTCTGCCTCTACAGCTCAATCATGCTGATCCCGCTGTTTCTGCAGACCCTGGTTGGCTACTCGGCGACTGATGCAGGTTTGGTTATGGCACCGGGCGGTGTGGCGACCCTGCTTACCATGCCGTTTGTAGGCGCCATGCTGGGCAAACGGGATGGACGCAAGATCGTTCTGACGGGACTACTGATCGGAGCAACCGCCATGTTTATCATGCAGGGGCTCAGCCTGGAGGCCTCCTACTGGTCCTTTGTCTGGCCCCGCATCGTTCTGGGAATCGGCCTTGCCATGATCTTCGTACCGCTGACCACGGTCACCCTTTCAGCAATCCCCCGGCAGGAAATGGGCAATGCCACCGGGGTCTTCAACCTGCTGCGCAATATCGGCGGCAGTGTCGGTATCGCTATTGCCGCCACCTTGCTGGCGCGGTTCTCACAGTTTTACCAAACCAGTCTCGTTCCCTCTATCAGCCAGTACAACCCCGTCTTTCAGATGCGGTTCAACACACTCAAGCAGGCCCTGATCGCCAAGGGGATGCAGGCAAGCCAGGCTGACCAGACAGCCATGGGCATGCTCTACGGAATGGTACGCAAACAGGCTGCCGCCCTGGCCTATAACCGGATTTTCTTCATCATAGGACTGGCCTTTCTTGCAATCATTCCACTTCTGCTCCTGCTGAAACGCCCCAGACACCAGTCTGGACCAATGGAGCTGCATTGACGGAGCTAGCCGCGGTGCACCGCAAAAGGTGCCCAGCTCTGGAAGACAGACATAACCTCCAGGTGATTGATATTGACATGTTCCGGCTGATCGCTGATCCACTTGATTATCCCGGCGATATCACCAGCAGTGAGCGGCTCAGTACCTTCATAGACTTTGCCGGCCCTTTGTTGATCGCCTTTAAAGCGAACCGCTGAAAATTCAGTTTCAGCCATGCCCGGGGCAATGCAGCTGGCCCGTACACGGCTTCCCAGCAGATCAGCCCTGAGATTACGCGTAAACTGCTCTACAAAGGCCTTGGTACCGCCATAGACGTTGCCCCCCGGATATGGCCAGGCACCCGCTGTCGAACCGACATTGATGATCTGGCCGCGATTGCGGGCGACCATCTCGGGCAATACAGCTCGGGTGCAATACATGAGCCCTTTGATATTGGTATCCACCATGGTATCCCAGTCATCCAACGAGGCTTGCTGGGCTGGTTCCAGCCCCAAAGCGAGGCCAGCGTTGTTCACAAGCAGGTCAATGGCACAAAACTCTTCCGGTAAGGCCGACACAAAAGCCTGCACAGCCTCACGCTCCCGGACATCCAGCACAGCAGCATGCACCGGGACCCTCCCGGACAACTCATCACGCAACCTCTGCAACGAATCAAGCCTGCGGGCTGCAATGACCAAACGGTTGCCCTGCTCTGCAAAAACCCTGGCACAGGCGGCTCCAAATCCTGATGACGCACCGGTAATCATAACGATCTTGCCGTTCATTTTCAGCCCCTTTCCTTAAACGAAAACCGGCCCGACGCAAAATGCACCGGGCCGGTCTGTTACAGCAAAAAACAACAAAACTTAGGCAGCTGCAGCCTTTGCCTTGTCGAATCCGGCAGCGTAGGCCTTCTCGTTCAGCTCCAGAAATGCCTCAGGCACGCGGGAGAGAACGGCCTTCAAGCCGTTTTCGCGGGAAACAACACCGGTCAGGGCGATCATGGCGCCAAGGGCAACGATGTTGGCAACGATTTCACGGCCCACTTCGTTCTTGGCGGTGTTGATGATATTGAAGCCGACTTTCTTGAAGCCGCCTTCTGGCAACTTGGTTACCAGATCGGTGTCATACAGCAGGATACCTGAATCCTTCAGGTCTGCACTGTACTTATCACAGGCTTCTTGGGTCAGGGCCAGCAGGGCATCAACCTTGGTTGCCTTGGGGTAGTCAACCGGCACATCATCAATGATGACCTCTGACTTGGAAGCACCACCACGAGCCTCAGGGCCATAGCTCTGGGACTGTACTGCCTGCTTGCCTTCGTGGATGGAAGCTGCCTCGGCAAGGATGATCCCCGCAGTGATCAGACCTTGTCCACCGGCACCGGAAAAACGTAATTCATACCTGGCCATCTATCTTCTCCTTTTTCAGAGTAATTATTACTTGTTGCCGCCAGCGCGCTCGATAACCTTAGCGTACTCTTCGCAGTACTCAGGACGCTCAACCTTGTGCAGAACACCGGTCAGCACCTTACCCTGAAGTTGTTCGGCAGTCATCTTCTCGGCAGCCTTCACCGGTACGGCAACTTCCTTCAGGCGGTTCATCATCTCAACAACCGACTTGAACTTGTTACGACGGCCATAGGTGGTGGGGCAGTCATCCAGGATTTCAACCACTGAGAAACCTTTGTGCTGAATAGCTTCAGCAATCAGCTTGTCAATCTGGTTGGCATGGAAGGCGGTACCACGGGCAACAAAGGTAGCACCAGCGCCGATGGCCAGCTTGGCCACATCGAAACCTGGGTCAGGGTTGCCGTAAGGGGTGGTTGAAGCCTTGTGGCCGGTGGGGGTACAAGGTGAGAACTGGCCACCGGTCATGCCGTAGATGTAGTTGTTCATGATGATGTAGGTCATGTTGATGTTACGACGGCAGGCGTGGATGAAGTGGTTACCACCAATGGCAGTACCGTCGCCGTCACCACCGACCAGGATCACGTTCATTTCAGGCTTGGCCAGCTTAACACCGGTTGCAAAGGCAGCTGCACGGCCGTGAGCGGTGTGCAGGGTGCAGCAATCAATGTAGCCGGGCAGACGGGAGGCGCAACCGATACCGGAAACGATGGCAGTCTCTTCCTTCTTCAGGTTGAGGCTGTCCATGGCACGAATCAGGCCCTTCATGACAATACCGTGGCCGCAACCAGGGCACCAGATATGGGGCAGTTTGCCCGGACGGATAAATTTTTCGTAATCAAAAGCCATGGTTACTTAACCTCCTTCATCTTCTCAAGGATCTGCTCAGGGTTGATCGGCTCGCCGTCAACACGATTGATGCCGAGGATCTGAGCCTTGCCTTGTGCGCAGCGCTCGATCTCAAGGCTGCACATACCCAGGTTCATTTCAGGTACGATGAAGCCTTTAACCTTTTCGGCCAGGGCCTTGATCTGCTTGTCCGGGAACGGCCAGAAGGTCTTGATCCGGAACATACCGGCCTTGATACCCTTCTCACGTGCCTCATTCACCGCATAACGAGCAGAACGGGAGGTTGAACCATAGGCAACTACACAGATTTCTGCATCGTCAAGCATGAACTCTTCAAACTCAACGATCTCATCAATATTGGCAGTGACTTTACGGATCTGACGCTCTTCTTCAGCCTGGACATACTCAGCCTTGGTGGTCGGGAAGCCGTCCGGCAGCTTGTTCAGACCGGTTACGTGGAACTTGTAGCCGGAACCGAAGGCAGCCAGGGGAGGCACATCACCGAACTTGGTGTCGTACGGTTTGTACTCTGAAGGAGGCACGGTCGGAGCTGCACGATCAATTACTTCCAGTTCGCCCGGCTCACGGAATTCGATCCGCTCACGCATGTGAGCAACGATCTCATCCGGCAGTACGTGTACCGGCATACGGTACTTCTCTGCCAGGTTGAAGGCACGTACGATCATGTCGTAGGTTTCCTGAACGGAAGCAGGCATCAGGGCGATAGTGGCATGGTCACCATGGGTACCCCAACGGGCACACATAACGTCTGACTGTGAGGGGCCGGTCGGCATACCGGTTGAAGGGCCACCACGCATAACGTTGTACACAACACAGGGGATCTCAGCGATGCAGCCGTAACCGATCAACTCCTGCTTCAGGGACAGACCGGGGCCTGAAGTGGAGGTCAGGGCTTTTTGACCGGCCAGAGCGCCACCCAACAGGGCAGCCATGGCACCGATCTCGTCTTCCATCTGAATAAACTTACCGCCTACTTTAGGCAGCTCAACGGACAAAACCTCCGAAACTTCTGTGGAGGGGGTAATGGGGTAACCGGCGAAGAACTTGCAACCGGCATACAGAGCGCCGTGGGCAGCTGCCTCGTTACCTTGCAAAAAACCGACTTTTTTTGACACTTTGAAATCCTCCCGTCTTATTATTCGGCGTGAACTTTGATGGCAAAGTCAGGGCAACGCAGTTCGCACTGCATGCACTTGATGCACTTCTCCAGATCCTTGACTGAAACAACAAAACCTTTCATTTCAAGAACCTTGGTGGGACAGAACTCCACACAGATGTGGCAGCCCTTACAGTACTTCTCGATAATCTCAATACGTGGCAGCTTCTTTTCTTCAGACATCGGCTCAACTCCTTCTATCCGTATTCGGAGGTGTGAAATAACGGCTCTTTATGCGGCAAGAGAAGGGCAGCCAATAAACCACCCTTCTCTTGCAGGCACGACAGAGCCTGTAAAAGGCAAATTAACCTTTCAGAATGCTGTCAAGGCTGTCAACCAGACCTTTTACTGCTGCAACAGACTTGTCCATCATGGCTTGCTCAGTTGCATCCAGCTTGAACTGCAGAACTTTTTCTACGCCGTTTGCGCCCAGAACAGCAGGCACACCAACATAGTAGCCGTTCACGCCGAACTCACCGTTCAGCAGGCAGCAGGTAGGCAGTACGCGCTTCTGATCTTTCAGAACAGACTCAGCCATGGCGATGGCGGAAGAAGCCGGTGAATAGAAAGCGGAACCGGTCTTCAGCAGGGCAACAACTTCGCCACCAGCCAGACGGGTACGGTTAACCATCGCTTCCATGACTTCCTTGGCCTTGTCTGCACCGTACTTTTGCTCCAGCAGTTCCATAACAGGAATGCCGTTCACTGCGGCATAACGAACCAGAGGAACCATGTCGTCGCCGTGGCCGCCCAGAGTCATGGCGGAAACGTCTTTCACAGACACACCCAGTTCCCAGGCAATGAAGGCCTTGAAACGTGCGGAGTCAAGCACGCCAGCCTGGCCAACAACGCGGTTGGCAGGGATACCGGTGATCTTCTGGCACAGGGTAACCATGGCATCCAGCGGGTTGGAGATAACGATCACGAATGCGCCGGGAGCGTACTGCTTGATCCCTTCGGAAACGGAGGTCATGATCTTTGAGTTGGTTGCAATCAGGTCATCACGGCTCATGCCGGGCTTACGGGGCAGACCGGCAGTAACGATAACAACGTCGGAGCCTTGAATATCCTTGTAGTCCTGGGTACCTTGCAGGCAGACGTCAAAACCGTCAACCGGTGAAGCCTCAGCGATGTCCAGCATCTTGCCCTGGGGCATACCTTCCACGATGTCAAACAGAACAACGTCACCCAGTTCACGCAGTGCGCAAAGTTGAGCAAGAACGCCACCAATCTGTCCGCCGCCAATCAATGAAATCTTTTTACGTCCCATTGTTTCTTCCTCCTCGTTTGGAATGTGTTTCTATTTTACACCAACAACTGATTATACCTGAAATATGTAAGGGGAGCCGGAGGACCGACTCCCCGAAACAACAGAAGCTTAGATGGCATCAACAATAGCGTTCAACGTTGCACTTGGGCGCATTGCCTTTTCGGTCTTGACCGGGTCCGTGTTGTAGTAGCCGCCCAGATCCTGGGGCTTGCCTTGGGCACCGATCAGCTCTGCGTTGATCTTTTCTTCATTTTCCTGAAGCTGCTTGGCCACCTTGGCGAAACGTGCAGCAAGATCTGCATCCTTGGTCTGAGCAGCCAGGGCTTCGGCCCAGTACATGGCCAGGTAGAAGTGGCTGCCGCGGTTATCGATCTGACCAACCTTACGGGCCGGGTTCTTGTTTTGATCCAGGAACTTGGTGTTGGCTTGGTCGAGGGTATCGGCCAGCAACTGGGCCTTCTCGTTCTTGAAGGTTGCAGCCAGGTGCTCAAGGGAGACCGCCAGCGCCAGGAACTCACCCAGTGAATCCCAACGCAGGTAGCCTTCCTGGACAAACTGCTGTACGTGCTTGGGAGCAGAACCGCCTGCACCGGTCTCGAACAGACCGCCACCAGCCAGCAGCGGCACGATGGAGAGCATCTTGGCACTGGTGCCCAGCTCGAGGATCGGGAACAGGTCGGTCAGATAATCCCGCAGGGCGTTACCGGTAACGGTGATGGTGTCTTTACCGGCTTTTGCGCGCTCGCAGGTAAACAGCATCGCATCAACCGGTGCCATGATCTGAATATCGAGACCGTTGGTGTCGTGGTCTTTCAGATATTTTTCCACTTTCAGGATCATCTGGGCATCATGAGCGCGGTTTTTGTCCAGCCAGAAGATGGCCGGTGCGCCGGTTGCACGGGCACGACGTACAGCCAGCTTGACCCAGTCCTGAATCGGCAGGTCTTTAGCCTGGCAACCACGCCAGATATCACCGGCTTCTACTTCGTGCTGGATCAGCACATTGCCTGCCTCATCAACCACCCGCACGGTACCGTCAGCTGCAATCTTAAAGGTCTTGTCGTGTGAGCCGTACTCTTCAGCCTTCTGAGCCATCAGACCAACGTTCGAGGTTGAGCCCATGGTGGTCGGATCAAACTGGCCGTGCTTCTTGCAGAAATCAACGCACACCTGATACCAGCGTGAATAGCAGCGGTCAGGTACGACGCACTTGACATCGTGCAGTTTGCCGTCTGGTCCCCACATACCGCCGGAATCACGGATTACCACCGGCATGGAGGCATCAATAATGATGTCGTTACTGGCGTGCAGGTTGGTGATCCCTTTGTCGGAGTCAACCATGGCCAGAGGCGGCTGCTTCTTGTAGACTTCCTGAATATCAGCTTCGATTTCAGCTTTTTTATCTGCAGGCAGCTTGGCAATCTTCAGGTACAGATCGCCCATACCAAGGTCTGGATTAACGCCCAGCTCTTTAAAGGTTGCTGCGTGCTTCTCAAATACATCCTTGTAGTAAACCTCAACAAAATGACCGAACATGATCGGGTCAGAGATCTTCATCATGGTGGCCTTCAGGTGGACCGAGAACAGCACCCCTTTAGCCTTGGCATCATCAATCTGCTCCTGAATGAACTTACGCAGAGCCTTGGCGCTCATGAAAGTACCGTCAAGGATCTCGCCAGCCTGCAGTGCCAGTTTCTCTTTCAGCACGGTGACCTTACCGGCCTTGTCAACAAACTCAATCTTTACATTGCCGGCTTTTTCCATGGTTACGGCTTTTTCATTTGCATAGAAGTCAGAGGACTCCATCCAGGACACGTGAGTCTTGGAATCGGCAGCCCATGCGCCCATCTTATGGGGATGTTTCTTGGCATATTCTTTAACAGCCTTTGCCGAACGGCGGTCAGAGTTACCCTCACGCAGCACGGGGTTAACGGCGCTCCCCAGACACTTGGCATAGCGTGCATGCAACTCTTTTTCTGCATCAGTTTTCGGCTCTTCAGGATAATCAGGCAGCTTGTATCCCTGCTCCTGCAGTTCCTTGATGGCTGCCTTCAACTGAGGAATTGAGGCACTGACGTTGGGCAGCTTGATGATATTTGCCTCAGGCTTCTGGGTCAGTTCACCCAGTTCAGCCAGATAGTCAGGCATCCTCTGCTCTTCAGTCAGATAGTCAGGAAAGTTTGCGATAATACGGCCAGCAACAGAAATGTCGCGGGTTTCAACAACAACGCCGGCTGCCTTGGTGAATGCATTAACGATAGGAAGCAGCGAGTAGGTTGCCAGTGCAGGTGCTTCATCAATCTTTGACCAGATAATCTTTGCTGATTCAGTTGCCATGTTCTCTCCTTGTGTTTTGGTATATATAAAATTTAATATACTGATTGCAACTAGTTACAATCAGTATAGACAACGTCAGCATTAAATCGTGTATACAGTATGCAAAAGGCCTCGGACTGTCAAGGAAAAATCTTTTCAATGTTGTATGTTTAACGAAACTTGTTGCCGGAGCGGCAAAGGTTTAATACGGCTAAAAACGGGGGGATTACTGACCGCGGCGGTGGGCTTGTCGACGTGCCTCCAGGGCCTCGTCTCTGCTGAAATTTCGAGGTACTTTTAAAACCTGTCCCGGCCAGAGTTGATAGGGGTCCCGGATCTGATCCCGGTTGGCCCGGTAAATCAATGGCCAAAGTGCTGCATCATTATAGAGTTCGGGCCGGGCGGCAATCTGGGGCAAGGTTTCACCGCGCTTCACCGTGTACGTGGTCAGTTGCGTGACATGGTTAGCCCCCTCACCTGCAGCGGCTTCGCCATCCTTATTTCGTTGCAGGGCCTTCTGGGCTTCAAGCAGCTCATGTTCTCTTTTACGCTCAGCCTCAAGCCGTGCCCGTTCCTCTTCTTCACGAACAGCCTGTTCTTCAATCAACTTAAGACGAGCTTCCTCTTTCAGCCTCTCTTTATACTGTCGGAGCTCCTGTTTCAGAAGCACACCCTTTTGATACGCCAGCTTAAACTGTTCGTCAGCCAGCTCCGCCTCATCTTCCTCAGTCAGCAGGAGCTCACCAAACAGAAAAGTTTTGCTGATGCTCGTGTAATCATCAGGGTAAGCATCAGAAGCATTTTCGTCCTGCAATTGCAGCAACGTCAACTGCGCCTTCATACGCCAAATCGGGTCATGACCACCACAGCCAGCCATTGTCATCAGCACCAGAGTCAGCAGTATGAGGCGCACTAGTGTTTTCATTACATATTATGCTGCCGGTGTGCCGGCAGGTGTTGCCAAGCGGATTCCCAGTTCGCGCAGCTGCTTGGTGTCGACTGCCGAAGGGGCTTCCGACATCAGACAGGTTCCCTTCTGGGTTTTGGGGAATGCAATAACGTCACGGATCGAGTCAGAACCGGTCAGCAGCATGATCAAACGGTCCATGCCAAAGGCAATGCCGCCGTGGGGCGGTGTACCATATTCCAGGGCATCCAGCAGGAAGCCGAACTTGGCACGCTTATCTTCTTCTGAGTGCCCCAACATCTTGAACATCAGCGACTGCACATGCTCCTGGTGGATACGGATTGAGCCGCCACCGATCTCATTGCCGTTCAACACCAGGTCATAGGCCTTGGCACGACAACGGCCGGGGTCAGACTCAACATAGTCCACATCCTCATCCATCGGCGCAGTAAAGGGGTGATGCACAGCACACCAGCGTTTGTCATCCTCATCCCACTCAAACAGCGGGAAGTCGGTAATCCAGACAAAATGGAACACATTAGGATCAGTCAGCTTAAGCAGCGATGCCAGTTGATTGCGCAGCTTGCCCAGCGAGTCATTGACCACCTTGGGCTTATCTGCCACAAACAGCAGCAGGTCACCCTCTTCTGCCCCAAAGGCGCCGTTCATGGCCGCGATCTCAGCTTCAGTGAAGAACTTGGTGATTGGTGACTGCCAGCCTTCGGCAGTTACCTTGACATAGGCCAGACCTTTGGCACCATAAATAGAGACAAAACTGGTCAGATCTTCAATATCCTTGCGGGAGAACGTGGCGCACCCCTTGGCATTGATCCCTTTGATGATGCCGCCATTGGCAGCCACTTCGTTAAAGACCTTGAAACCTGATCCCTTGACAATATCAGTCAGTTCCACCAGTTCCAGGCCAAAACGCAGGTCAGGGTTATCCACACCAAAACGGCGGATCGCCTCCTGGTAGGTCATCCGCTCTACCGGCAGCTGAACCTCAACCCCTTTGGCCTCTTTGAATACCCGTGCAATCAGCCCCTCCATGACCGTGATGATGTCCTCCCGGTCAATGAACGACATCTCACAGTCAATCTGGGTAAACTCAGGCTGGCGGTCAGCACGCAGATCCTCATCACGGAAGCAGCGTACAATCTGGAAATAGCGATCAAACCCTGAAATCATCAGGATCTGCTTAAAGATCTGGGGGGATTGTGGCAGGGCATAAAACTGCCCCTGGTTGATCCGGGACGGCACCAGGAAGTCGCGGGCACCCTCAGGGGTTGACTTGGTCAGAAACGGTGTCTCAAGCTCCAAAAAACCGTTGTCAGTCAGGTACTGGCGGGTAACCTGTGCCACCTGATGGCGAAGAATCAGGTTCTGTGCCAGTTGAGGACGACGCATATCCAGATAGCGGTACTTTAAGCGGATATTCTCGTTCACCTCGCTATGTTCATCCAGCATGAATGGCAGTGCCTTGGAACGATTCAGCAGCTTGCATTCAGCCACCTGAATCTCCACCTCACCGGTCTTCATATTGGGGTTAACGGTACCTTCCGGACGGGGAATAACCTTGCCTTTAATGGCCAGTACGTACTCGCTGCGCACGCCTTCAGCCACCTGATGAGCAGACGCATTAACCTCCGGATCAAACACAACCTGTGCAATCCCCTCTCTGTCACGCAGATCTATAAAGATCAGGCCACCATGATCACGACGACGCAGAGCCCATCCCATCAATACCACTTCACGGCCAATATCCTGAGCAGTCAGGCAACCGCAGTAGTCAGAACGTTTCCAGTTTCCCAATGTATCCATATGCTGATCCTCCAGTTAGTTAGTCGATCAACCGCCCGATATTACGCCAGCGGATATTGAACTTGTACCATGGCCCGTCAATAGACCAATATTTGATGAATGCCAGACCTTTCAGCTGATCCCGGCGGACGAACTTCCAGAAACGGCTGTCATAGGAGCGATCCCGGTTGTCCCCCATCACAAAATAGGAATTCTCGGGCACCACAATCGGCCCGAAGGTATCACGCGGATTCTGTTCTTTGGGTATTATATCCAGCTCTTTATGTACTTCATGGGGATTCTCATACAGCTTGCCATTGACATAGACCTTCTTGTCTTTACCTTCAACCACATCTCCGGGAACACCAATCACCCGTTTGATGAAGTCCTTACGCGGGTCCTCCGGATACTCAAAAACCACGACATCACCACGTTTGGGGTCGCGCAACTTAAGGATCTGGATATCCGTAAAGGGAAGCTTGGTGCCGTAGATAAACTTGCTGACCAGCAGGTGATCCCCGATCAGCAGTGTATCCTCCATGGAACCGGAAGGAATCTTAAAGGCCTGCACCACGTAGGTCCGGATAACAAGTGCCAGAAGCACAGCAATGATAATCGACTCAGTATACTCACGCCAGAGACTCTTTTTTTGAATCTCTTCAGTCTGCTGCTGCTCGTTCAGATCCGCCATGAATGTCCCTTCCTATTTGTCGTCAACTTTAAGGATCGCCAGGAATGCCTCCTGGGGCAGCTCAACGTTGCCAACGTTCTTCATCCGCTTCTTGCCTTCCTTCTGCTTTTCCAGCAATTTGCGTTTCCGGGTGATATCACCGCCATAGCACTTGGCCAACACATCCTTGCGCATGGCTTTAACCGTCTCACGGGCAATAATCTTGCTACCAATGGCGGCCTGGATGGCCACCTCAAACATCTGGCGTGAAATCAGCTCCTTCATCTTAGAGACCAGATCCCGGCCACGGAAGTATGCCTTGTCACGGTGCAGGATCAGCGACAGGGCATCAACAACCTCTCCGTTGATCAAGACGTTCATCCTGACCAGATCACTGCGCCGGTACTCCAGATGCTCATAATCCAGTGAGGCATAACCCTTCGTAATCGATTTAAGCCGGTCGTAGAAATCAAGCACAATTTCGTTCAATGGCAGTTCATAGATAATCATGACCCGCGTAGGAGTCAGATACTTGATCTCCCGCTGGACGCCACGCTTATCCTCGCAAAGCGCCAGTACACCACCGACATAATCATTGGGCACGTGGATGTGGGCCAGAATGAACGGTTCTTCAAGATATTCCGTGCTTTGCAGTTCAGGCATCTGGTTGGCACTCTGAATCGAGTACACGTCACCGTTCATTTTATGCACCCGATAGACAACTGTCGGCGCTGTGGTGATCAGGTCAAGGCCGAACTCACGTTCCAGCCGTTCCTGAATAATCTCCATATGCAGCAGCCCCAGAAAGCCGCAGCGAAAACCGAATCCCAGAGCGACCGATGTCTCCGGTTCAAAAGAAAACGAGGAGTCATTCAGCTTCAACTTCGCAAGCGCATCTCGCAGCTGCTCATACTGGGCGGTATCAATGGGATAGAGGCCGGAGAAGACCATCGGCTTGACCTCTTTGAATCCACCCAGCATCTCAGCGCACTGCCGATGCAACAGCGTGACCGTATCACCGACCTTGGCATCTGCCACATCCTTGATACCGGCGATCACAAACCCGACTTCACCTGCTGCCAATTGCGGCACCTCGACCATCACCGGCGAGAACACACCAACCTTAAGCGCCTCATAGGCCTTGTTGGTTGACATGAGCTGAATTTTGTCTCCCTTTTTCAGGGTGCCTTCAAACAGGCGGACCAGAATAATAACCCCCTGATACTGGTCATACCATGAGTCAAAAAGCAGCGCCTTAAGCGGGGCAGCAGCATCACCCTGCGGAGCCGGGATCTTCTTAACGATCTCCTCAAGAATCTCACGGGTACCGATCCCCTCTTTGGCAGAGGCCAGCACTGCATCATGGGCATCAATTCCGATAATCTCTTCTATCTCGTGCTTGACCCGATCCGGCTCAGCTGCTGGCAGGTCAATCTTATTCAATACCGGAAAGACCTCCAGGTCGTTGTCCAAAGCAAGGTACACGTTCGCCAGCGTCTGTGCCTCAACACCCTGTGAGGCGTCAACCACCAGCAAACCACCTTCGCAGGCAGCCAGTGAGCGGGACACCTCATAGGTAAAGTCCACATGCCCGGGCGTATCGATCAGATTAAGAACATAGGTGGTTCCATCATCAGCCGTGTAGTTCAGACGTACGGTCTGGGCCTTGATGGTAATGCCACGTTCACGCTCCAGATCCATCTTATCCAGAAACTGGCTTTGCATCTCACGCGCAGTCAGTGCACCGGTGTATTCCAACAGGCGATCTGCCAATGTGGACTTGCCGTGATCTATATGGGCGATAATTGAAAAATTACGAATCTTACTGATATCCATGAACTCTCACTGACTTTTGATGAACGGATAGAATTAGGAAGAATAATGAACAACTGCTGGAATGTAAAGCAGAAAAGGCCCCTTCTACAAAGAGAAGGAGCCTTATAATTTAGTTGGTGCCGAAGACGAGACTCGGCACTACTTTTTTAGTAACTCTAAGTACTTGCATTTATTAGAGGCAAAAACCCGGAAAAAGCGCCCGCGTGTGCAAATTTGTGTACAAGTACTACCCCATTTTAGTCCTGTTTGCAAGGCCAGATTTATGGCCAGATCTGATACGGTTTTTAGGGTACCATTTCACGGATTTACCAGATAGCAAAACTCGGATTATTGTGCAGGACATCCATGACGATATCTTGTGAACACGACAAGAAAAGGCTCAATAAAGCATACAAAATCCATTTTTGTCTACTCCCCTGTAAGGATAAAGGCAGCCCAGTAGTACGGATGAGAACCAAGATTTTTTGTTTTTTTGCTTTCCACAACTTTAAGGCCACGAAACGCTGAAGAGCCTATTAATCCATTCTTCATAAATTCGAGCTGTGTCTGACGGAGACTCTCAGACTTGCTTTTACCTGACTTTAAATGACTATAAAAAGAAGTCATAAAGCTGACCGTTACATTACTGTCAATGGGCCAAAGAGTAGCAAGGACTGATTTACTGCCAGCAAGCAGAAAGCCGCGACTAAGCCCCATCACTCCTTCTCCTGTATAATATTTTCCATTGCCCGTATCACAGGCAGAAAGAACTGCAAGATCACTATTAATTTTTAGTTTCTCAATTTCACTCATTGTAAAGAACGAACTTTCTGGGTTCTGGGAGTCAGAGGAAAGAACAAGAGATGGCTCAACAACACCGGGGACCTGATTTCCAAGTATTCCATGAGTTGCAAAATGCAGATACTTGTAACCTAACAGCGATTGTTTTTTTATGTAATTTTTGGATGCATTTTGCCCAACAGCAATATTGACACTACCAGGCCTAAACAACTGTGATATTTTTTCAACCTCTGTCCGTGTCTCAGGAAGTGGGCTAAACAGATTTAGTTCATTCACCGCGCGAGTATAGAAAAATTCACTATCACCTCTGAAAGTTTTTGGCGGTACCATTTTATCAAATACCGGATCCGCAATAGCAAACAGCGACTTATCATATTTTACAGGCGCATCCACCTCTCTTACTTTCTGTAGATAAGAAATTGAGGGGAAAAGAGTGACCTCGTGGTCCATAACAATCGGTCTATAATCTGACACTGAACTTGAAAGCAACGTAAAGGGAAGCACTCCCAAAGAACCATCAGTAACAACTAATAACCTTTTTTTAGCTTTCAGCTTATTTTCAATAGGCGTCATAAGCAGTTTACTTACCGCCATCAAGTCCGCCGTGATCTGATCTACCCCACCACGGCTTGACAACCGTTCTTTTATATTTTTAACCTTAAAGTTAAGCCATTTCGAATCAAGCGGCAGCAAAAAAAGATCTTTTTCATGCTGATTAATTGCAAAAGCTACAATACTTTTATCTGTAACAATGTAGTTGATAAGCAGTTCATCAGGCTTAAGCATAGCTTCAATTTGCCTGCTCTCGGCATTATTAATTCCCAACAGCTCAGAAAACTGCCTCGCCCTTAATCGCCCTTCCGTATGGAGTGCTGCCTGATAATCACCAAGGGAACCTGATTTCATGTATCTAGAGACATATGAGCGTAACAGCCCCCAATAAGCTGTAACAGTAAGGCCGCTTATAACCTGCCCTCTTTGAGCCACTTCAAAGCTTGAGCGCTTTGTTTCAAACTCATTAACAGCCTTCTCTAGATCAATAATAGCTTGGTCATAGTTACCTGCCTGTTCATTTGCCAAGCCAACGACTCTATAATCATTACCTGAAGGCTTTCGTCCGTACACTTTTGGAAACTTATTAATATAATCATTCCATAATTCGGCTGACTCCTTATATTTACCTTCCTTAGATAATATTTTAGCCTCACCTGCCTGCAGTATTAATTCAGTTATTTCTGGAAATACAAAAAGCCATCTATTTGACTTAGTTTCATTTAACAATGTGCGTGCAAAATCAGTATCACCTGCTTCTGTGAAATAATGTAAAGCACGAGAATATACAAAATGCCTGTTATTATTAAAAGACCAATTGCTATTAATATTTTTTATTTCACTCCAAAGTGCACGCATTTCTTCATATTTGTTTTTACCATCTTCTGATAATGACAAGTCTTCTAACTTTTGCTCTAAAACATGCATATATTCTAAATTTTGATTTCTTTCATCAAACTCAAATACACTATAACTTTTAGGTATTTTAAAGTAACTATTTGCTATCTTGATAGCTTTATTTCTATGTAAATCCCTAATCTCAAAAAGTCCCATATCAGAAAACAAATTTGCTAATATATTTTCATTTGAGAAGTTCTCAAATGAAATTGGTTCAAAATAGCGCACAGAGTTTTTGATATGCTGGATTGCTAAACCAGGTCGCTTAGTAACCTGGAAGTACAAACCATACTGATTTTCAGCAACCCCCTGCTTCATTCTATATTTGTCACAATTTTCCAAAACATAATCATAGGAAATCTTGGCAGTTAAATCTGGATCTTTCGGCGCGTAATTGAATAAAACGATGCTCTGAAGTATTTTAAGATTTGCCGTGTGTAATTCGCAGAGGTCTTCATCTGAAGAAACACTAGGTTTTCTGACCTCAGATGATATTATGTTCCAAGCTGCCTCATTAGCACCTAGATTTAACCATACAAGTGCACTGCTATGTGGTTTTGCACAGCCACTTAATATTGACGAATAGAATAATATTGTTAACAAGAATATTATTCTATAATTAATACATTTAGTAAGTTTTTTATTTAAATTATAAACAATCATAAGCACCTAAATTATATTTATATTTTTATATTATATAAATATTTAATTTTAAACATATAATATTTATGGATACATTTTTACCCATTGCTTTTTTTCTTCATCATACAACTCAACCAGCATTAAACCATCACCACCAATCTTCCATTTATACTCTTTATCTTTATCTTTAATAGTAATAACATTTTCAGCTATGGTACATTCACCATTGTATTCATTACTGCCCACCGTGAGGCTGCATTTACCTTTATCAATAGTAATCTTTTGAATATCAGTACAAAATCTACGACACTTCCACTCACCTTTCTCAAAAGGTTTTGGAGGGACATCAGGTGTACCACCAAACAAAGCGGTTGCTCCGTTAGCAATTGCAAGTACCCCTTGGACACCTATGTTTAAAATATGGTCAAACATGTGATATCCCTCAAAAATTAGTATTTATCTCAGCATTTAAAGCCAAGAATCTTTCATTTTTGCAATTATTTACAGCTTGTATTGGATTTTTTCAATATTTTATTATCCAAAACCGAGCTCTCATTCAAACTTGTCGAAGCCATTAAACTCGGCACTACTTTTGGCGGCATGCTGGTATGATTCAAGGAATGCTTTCACTCGGGCTATAGGGATGAAGTCTAGCGAAAATGAACAAGGCCGATCTTTCGACCGGCCTTGCATGGCTACCACATAATTACCTTATTTTCACAGCATCAATATCCGGAATGGGGGTGCAGGTGCTTGGCTGGAAGGAGTTTCTAGCTGAAGCTATGCAATAGATGTATTTTTTAAATGTAGGGCGGCGGGATAAGACTCTCAAAAAGGGACCAACACCCTTTTTCGATATAGCTTCTTAAAGTTTGTTCAGTTTCTTTGTTTCTTCACGTTTCTTGAACCTGAACGCAAAACGCCCCGGATATCAGTAGAACACTGATCCGGGGGCGTTGTTTTATGAGTTGCTATTTAGGGATGTAATGACCAGGCGAACGGTCTTCACCATGACCAGCCTGTTTCATCATTTCCGCATTGGTTGCTCCATTTGCATGCATTACTTGCAGGTGGTCGTGACGCTGGGCATGCATATGTGTCCTGTTCTCACGAGTACCGCCAAGACTTGCCCATAAGGCCCTTTGGGCATTGTATGCTTCTTTTAGTGATAACTCTGGAGGTATAACGCGACCGGTTGCTGAGCCAAGTAGTGCAGCTACTTTTTCAATATTGTGCGCTGCTGACAGCTGGTCAGGTGTTTTGATTTCAAGATCGCGTGTCCGGCCACCTTTGGCACCTTCCACGCGAAGAAATAGTTTACCCTCGTGCTGTATCATTACTGCAGACATGATTGATTCCTTAGCTCGAAGACCAAACGCATCACGCAGCAGTGATGCTGCGTAGGTCATCATGGCTACCCTGTCACCGTTATCAGCCATTGTTTTCAGTTCTGATTTTATCTGGTCAATTTTATCACGGTCAGCAATAACCGGATTCATTCTTGTACGCATGACACCATAGGCATCATTGGTACGTTCAACGATGTTGGCCTTGCCGATTGCCTGTGCCAGCTGACGTACAGAAGCGAGTCTGTTGGCAATCGTACCATGGTTAAGTCCACGCTCATGCAGGTGTGCGACATATGCCTGTACATGTCCTGGTTTCAGATGCTCGATGCGCTCCAGGCCGAAGCGTTTGGCAACATAGATTGCGAACTCTTTTGTGTGTTGCAGATGCCCTTCTCGCGTGAGCTTACTTTTGCTCCAGTTTTTACCTATCCGTTCCAACGCCTGAACTTCCAGTGGTTTGAATTTACCCATTGTTTTCTCCTTTCTTGGGCCAATGCCATGGCCAAAAGGTGGTTGAGTGTAAGCGCCTCACCAGCATTGCACTGGTGTCCAGCCTGCAGCACCTTGGCAGGAATGGAGAACACGCATTGAGATAGTCAGGACATACCTGACCGTGCCTAAACGGCACGCGTGACGGCATGCGGTGCATCGGAATGCAACCGGGCATCGGAGGGAACAACAATGGGAGGGAATATATGTGAACAACCGGAGTTCCAGTGATGCCCCTCAAACCGTCACGGGGGTGTCACTGTGCATAATCGTCTTAACATACTGACAATTATGTACTTTAATCAGCGTCACTTGCAGGCAAGTGACGCTGCACATCTTGGACGGGCTATTGCCCATCATCTGGTTATATATTTGTCCTGTCGGAAAATGGATGGGAGTTTGCCTCGGCATGCAGGCAGTCATAACGCACTGACGCTGCACACCAAGGCAGCTTGTCAGCATACAACTTCTGACAAGCGACCGCCCTTTACGATATAAATATCTCCAAGTGCAGTGGGCAGGTCGCTGCCCATTATTAAAATCAGGGAAATTTGCTTGCGTCCGGACGGACGAAAAATGGAAAGGTCTGCGAGTGCTTGCAGCACCCGGCTGCCGGTACATAGGCAGCAAGATGCAAAACCTTAAGTGAGGACAGAACGCCCACACGATTGTCATCGTGAAATCAACAAAATGATTATGCCGTATGGCATGAAGGCCAGCTAAAAAACGAGTCTGGCGGTTTTCCTGTTGGGAAATTGAAGTATAATGCCATTTTCTCCCGGCATCATACCTGCTGTCAATAGATCCGAGGCAGTTTCAAAATCACCCCTTATTTTATGACAATATACGATGCAGTCGCCTGAAAATACGCGGTTGTATGTTTGACCGCCACCTATTGATCAGACGCGCGCTCGATCAGGTTCCAGACAGTATCTGTACAGCAGACGTTCCACTTGAACATCCGTGTTTCATTGGGAAAGGAGGTGGAGAGATTGATGAGGACGCCGTCAGCAATTGCTTGTTGACGTGTGTAGGAATGGATTACTTCAAAACCGGCAAACGGGCCATGCTGCACAACTGGATACATAAACGCCTCCTGATTTCAAATGGTTACAAAATCAGAACAGACGCCCGTTTTCACCATGTACAACACTATTTGCACTTTAATTCCAGTTGGTTAACTACGAATCACAACGGGATTGAAGCCGCTATCCTACAAATAAGATTCCAGCGATAGTAGCATTCAGCAGGTTTGCCAGGGTGGCTGCCAGTACACACCGCATCCCCAATCGGGCTACATCACTCCGCCGCGTTGGAGCTAATTCTCCAATCCCGCCGATCTGAATCCCAACCGAAGTAAAGTTGGCAAACCCGGTAAGGGCAAAGCAGGTCAGCATAAATCCTTTGGGTGACAGGGCGGTTTCCTTCAGGCCGCTGAATCCGATTACTTCGTTAAAAGCGATTTTCTGACCAAGCAGCTTTGCAAATCCCGCAACATCGCTGGACGGCACCCCGACGATATACGCGGCTGGCGCGAACAGCCAACTGAAGATTGTCTCAAGATCTGAAACGTTGTTGGTCACTGTTACAACCACCCAGTTAAGCAGGTGAATCAGCGGGATGAATCCCAGCAGCATAACCGAGATAGCCACCACCACCTTCCAGCCATCCATGGCGCCACGCCCTGCGGCATCCAGCAGATTGATACCGGCCTGGTAGTCGGTCTGCGTCACTGTTTCATCAGTCGTAATCTCTTCCCGCTCTGGCATCAGCAGCTTTGCAAACAGGACAGCAGCAGGTGCTGCCATGATATTTGCGGCAAGCACGTAGTCAATCTTTGCCCCCATACCGGCGTAGATAATCGGCATGCCTGCGCCAACGGTGGACATGCCAACCACCATGACTTGAAAGAGCTGAGCTTCGGTCATGTTTTTTATGTAGGGCGTAACCGTCATTGCCCCTTGCACCTGGCCGACAAAGATGTTGCTTGCCACCACCGTTGCTTCCGGTCCGGTCAGACCGAACAGTCTCCTGAAGAGCCAGGCCATTCCCTTTACTACCCGCTGCATGATCTGCAGGTAGTAGAGTAGATTGATCAGCACGGCAAAGAAGACAATTTGCATCAGTGCCTGCAGCACAAAGACATAGGTTGAGCCCTGGAAACCGGGTACTGCATTGAATCCGCCAAAGAGCGGTCCAAACACAAACTTGATCCCCTCATCGGCAAACTTCATAGTCTTGATCAGGCCAGAGCTTAACAGGCCAAAGACCGCTTTCCCCAGCGGTGTATGCAGCACCAGAAGGGCAAACAGCAGGTTGAAAGCCAGGGCGCAGATAATCGGTTTCCAGCGGATATCCTTGCGTGAACGGGAACAGAGTACGGCTATCAGGATCAAGGCTACAACTCCGGCAACTCCGCGCATGATATGGTCAATCACAAGTCCCTCCGTGTTGTCGCCAGGCAACTCATCAAGGTATTGTAGCTGCAGCCCAGTGTCTCAGCCAGTTTGGTTGGCTGGATAGCTTCCCGTCCGCCAAGTGATGCGACGATATACTGAACAAAGGCAGGCTGCAGTTCTTTCAGTGTAATGCCAAGCTGCTTTAGGTCTTCCAAATTGGCAACGGGCACCTGAAATCGTTGCCACTCATCAGCAGTTGTAGCAACGGAACCATATCTGCCGCGTATCTCCTGAAAGATATCATCCCCCAGCAGCACAAACCGTTTGATCAGGGTTGATAGCTCACGCATGTTGCCGGGCCAGGCGTATCCGGCAAGACAGGCGGCATGTTCCGGCTGAGATAGCCTGCCCCATACCTCGCGGATAGCATCGGGTGTCAGGATACTCTGACCTGTGGCGGTGATGATCGGTCGCCACATCAACCGATAGGCCAGATTGCAGGCGATATTAACGATGTCACGCTGCTTCATCTGCTGCAGCGGCACGGTATGCAGTTCCACATCAGCTACCCGGAAATACAGATCCTGCCGCAGGTTTTCCAGGCGCCCCGGCTGGGCTGCCGATATGACCCGCACACTGGCCCGCATGGCCTTGGTGCCGCCCAGCCGCGTGTAGGTGCCGTCCTGCAGAAACCGCAGTAGTTTGGCCTGTACACGGGGAGCCATTTCCGGCAGTTCATCCAGAAACAGGGTGCCACCGTCCGCCTCTTCAACCAGCCCTTTCTTCATCCGCTTGGCATCGGTAAACGCCCCCAGTTCGTGGCCAAATAGCTCAGATTCAAGCCGTTCACCTTCAAAAAAGGCACAGTTCAGTGCCAGAAACGGCCTGTCAAAGCGGGTGCTGTAATCGTGCAGATACCAGGCCAGCGACTCTTTACCGGTGCCGGTCTCGCCAATGATCAGTGTGTTCAGGCCGGATCGGCCAACCTGTACCGCCCTTTCGCGCAGCAAGTCAATGGCGTTGGGGGTGGTGTGACGGGCTTCAGCATACTGGCCACCTGCCATATCAGGCTCATCACGCTCATAAAAACGTTGTGAACGCAGGGTGTCTGTCTCAGACAATTTTCCGCTGCGCAGCTTTTTGAAGATTTCGTTGAAGACATCCTTGGGCTGTTCACCGCCGATCAAGGTCCGCATCATTCGGTACTGTATCCAGCGGCGTTCTGCCAACGTTGTTCCGTAGCGGGTGTCAAGCGGTTCCCAGTCTGAGTGGCGTGGTGCCTCGTACTGATTGATTTCATGGGCGGTGCCGCACTGCTCCGCCCAGCGGGCCAGATCTGGAGAATAGCGTGAATAGGAGATCCTGATCCTGCTGCGCAGGGATGCCTTCTGGCTTCCCAGCAGCTTTGCCGCCTGTTGCAGGACAGTGCTATCGGCATGCAACAAGTTGATCAATACGTGGTCTTGATCGCGCAGCTCGTGCAGCAGCAACTCCAGCTTTTCCGTAAGGTTGCCTGCATGGATATGGCCGGTCTGGAAGGGAAAACGTTCATGTCTGCGCAGCTCATGCAAAGCGCGTGAGACCGACTGTTCCCAAAAATCGCAGAGTATGTGCAGTGTTTTCATGGCGCACCTTCAATATTATTTCAAAATATATAGTCTTGATTTCAAAATATGAAAAGTATTTTTGCTGATTTGTTTTAAGTAAACAATAGTTGTGTATACAACATACTAAAAAAACACGAACTTGTTTGTGTGAAATGATTGGCATGGGATTTGTTAAAGGTTTGCAAACTGTTGGTTGTTTTTTAGTTGGGTGCTTTTTAACTGACAGTTTGTGGTTTCCCGGTGCTGTTACCGTTAATCAGGCCATTGAAGGAATCTTACGAGGGCTCTTTGTTTATGCAACCATCAGGTAATGAAGCGTTGATAGACGTTGGTGGCCGTATCCGCCGCTTTCGTCAGGAGGCTGGATTCAGTCAGGAAAAACTGGCTGAACTGGTTGGGGTTACGCCCCAGCAGATTCAAAAATACGAAGCGGCAAAATCACGGGTCTCCACTGACAAGTTGCAGCAGATCGCAGCAGCCCTGAGAATACATCCGGCTGATTTTTTTGACGTGCGTAGTAATCTGACGCTGAATACCCCTGAACTGCTCTTTATCAAAAAACTGCGTAAGGTTCGTGACCCGGAAGTACATGAAAGCCTGAGTGTTTTGCTGGACAAACTGGCTAGATGAGTAATGAATCAAATAAGACAAGGAGGGAATCAAATGAGAACCGTAGCAATGTGGGTACTGCTGGTGCTGCTGACAACAGCAGGTTTATGTTATGCCGTTGAAGAGGATGAAAATGGCAACATAAGGCAGTCGGAAACGCTTTCTCTTGAAGGGGATGAGCCGCCACCACCGCCAAAGCCGAAAGTAATTGTTAAGGAGCGGGTGGTGATGCAGTGCGCACCGGGTACGATTTGGAGCCCGAAGAACAGGCGCTGTATCAGTGAAGATGGAGAGGCTGCACCGGCACCGCGTCAACAGGCCTCTCACCAGCCAGCAGGTTTTGATGACCGGCATATCTTTCCTAACACCAAAGTCAGGATTCGGGTTGGTCAATGTATTATGCATGGTGAAGCAATTTCATGCGACTTTTTGGCTATTAATACTGCTGAGTTTAGGCGGCTGTACATCGAAGAACCGACTATCGTTGACAACTTGGGGGCAACCTTTAAAGCTGGTGGAGACTCATATCCCATCTCCGTTGGTGGGTCAGGAAAGTTTACTTTCAAATTCAACTATGTGAATACGCAAGCTACTTCAGTTCAGTTTTCAGCAGTCATGAAAGTCGATGCTGAAAGAGATTTACTGAAGTTTAGCGTACCGATTACGAAGTAAGTCTTTTAGGTAACAAATGGTACGTGTAATTCTGCAGAACAAGCCTGTTGTGGGACATCAGGCAAGGGCAGTGACAGATACGGTTGATCTGCATGGCTTCAGGTCTGCAGATAGTTTTGAGAGTCTGCTACGCCGTCCACGTTCGCAGCAGTATCGCAAGGCCCTTGCTAGGCTAGATGCCGGTAATCACCTACACGATCCGGTGGCGTACCAGGCATTTCAGCTGGCTATTCGAGAGGAATTTCCAGGCATAGGCCTTGATGACCTCCCACTGCTGGGAATTGTGGCCCGTTGCAATTTGGGCAGGCCATTTGAGGTGCATACCCTGGATCTGAGTGGACAGATTATCACCCACTTTAGAAACTGGGAGTCACTGCCGCCGTTGCTGGAGCGAGCCCGAAGTCTTGCACTGCATCCCGCCTATGCCTTTGTTGAGGTTTATACCGACCGGTTGGTTGCGGTTAGTTCAGACGGTGAAACCGCCGTCATATAGGAGTAATCAGTATGGCACGTCTCATTCTTGGTACTGCGGCGCCACAGCTTGCGGTTCCGACACTCAATGCAGCGCCGATTCAGAAAAAGGCCGCCTTGTCTCCACATCTGCTGGAAACCCGTCTGCGCCAGAAACGTTCGGCACAATTTGTGACGGCCATACTGCAGTTGCAGGCCGCAACCCATCTGCAGGATACCGAGGCGCTGGCGGCTATGAAGTTGGCCATAGCCGGGGAGTTTCCTGAATTTGCCATTGAGCAGTTTCCGCTGCTGGCTCTGGTGTTTCGAGCGCGCCCCGGTTACCCGACGTGGATGCCATTAAGTCAGATTGCAGATGCCACCTCCGGCGTGCTGGGGAGTGATCGGCAGCGTGAACTGCTATCAAAGGCCCGACTTTTGGGCAGTTACGACGCAGCCCTTGAGCAGACCTGTGAGAATTATGGTGCAGTATTAGCCGGTTTTGCGCCACGGGCCTTTGCATTGCTGGACCACGGCAGTTACGCCTTTGTTGAGATTTATCCTGAATACATGCTGGCGGTTGCCGATAGCGGCAACACATCACTGGTGAGGTAAGGAGGGAGAACAGGCATGTCAGAGTATCGGATTTCCTATGCAGATCTTAGCGGGATTCAGCAAAATCTTGGGACGGTCAACGAAAATATCGTCATGGTTGGTCGTCAGGTTGACAGTGTGCAAGGCTGTGTCCAAAACACCAAGAGTGAGCTGGACAGGCTGAAGGCCCAGTTTGAGCAGTTTGTGGCAGAGGATAGTAAGGCCAAGGCGCTGCAGCTGGCTGAAACGCGGGTGGTCAAGATCCGGCAGGAGCTGGAGACCACCTTTGGCTACTATGCCGAGGTGCGGCGCCATACAACCGGCATCCTGCAGGCGGCTGATGTCAGCATTGTGCGGCAGGAGACCATCACTACTGCCTCAGAAGAACTTATGCTGAAGGCACCCCGTTACTGGCTGGCTCCCGCTTTGGTGGCACTGTCTGGCTGGATGTCTGACAACAGGACGTTGGCTGATAAGGCGTTGGCTGAGGCGTTAAAGCGTGATGACGAAAAGAGTTCGCTCTTTTTTGCTCTGGTCTGTCGCCGGGCTGGTAGGCAGGATGGCTGTAGAATCTGGCTTGATCGCTATTTTGGTATGCAAAATCCCACTTCACTTGACCGTCAGACCGTGGTGCTGATTGATGCGTTGGCAAGCGGCGTGTTTGGTGCAGAAGTCCGTAGTCAGTGCACCAAGCGGATTGAAGACTGGATTGCAGAACTGGCGTTGAAGGCAGGTTTTGTGGATGAACAGCGACGACAGTGGACTGAGGGATTGCAGTCAAAAACACCGACGACGGATAACGGGCTGCGTTATCGGGGGCTGCAGTCCAACAGCCCGACCTGGCCGGTGCTGAACCAGCGTCTGAACGATGCAGCCATGCACAAGGTGGTGTTGGACTATTTTGCAGGGATTTACGACGGTGTGATTCCGCCTGCTCCATCGCTGCAGGCTGAGGTTGACAATCTGCTGACCAGCCTGGTGAGCAATTTTGACGATGAAGAGTTGCCGCTACGTCGGGATGAACGTTTAAACAAATTAATTATCGAAGAGGAGGGGGATAAGGAGTCAGCCCGTAAGCGTCACGGTCTTGAAACCACCGTGCTTACAGAGTTAGTAAGCTTTACTCAGCTTCTAACCAATGCCGCTATGCACCCGGAGACCTCCCATGCATCACGAGCTACCCAGCGTTTTGCCCTTGCCCTTTCCCGTGACTGGATTCGTGAGGCCCATCAGGATTTGACCGGAACTATCCGGGCTGCCTTGCCACAACGGATTGAGCTTGAAGTGAAAGAGGTTCAATGGAAGGCAGAGACGGCAAAAGGGGATAATGAACAGGAACTGGTAAATTCACTGCAGGCCCATATTGAACATCAGAAAGAGCAGGCGCTTAGCCAGATCAAGGTGGATTTCAAATACTGGGCCGGCCTGGCCATAGGGATCGGTTTTCTGATTTTTGGCCTCCCCAAGATGAGCTACCTGTTTATGGCTTGTGGCGCCGCAGCCTTAATCTGGTTCTATGTTGCGGGTTGGAATCCGGTTAGCAAGGCCAAGCAGCAGACTATCAGCGATTACAACCGGCGTAAGGAACAGGCGACTCAGGTACTGAAAGGCTGTCTGGCCGAGGTGGTGGAGTGGTGGCGGGAGTTTCGCCAGAATGACAGTGTTGAGGTTGAGGTGGTCAAACTGCTGGCTACCATCTCACCTGAGCAGTATCTCAAAACATCTCACGATACCGCACGTCAGGTAATGACGCAGCGGGCGGCCTGAAAGGAGAAATGATATGCCCCGTGACATCATGAACGAACAACAGTCAAAACCGGAATTGCAAGCCATACCTGTAGCGCCAAAGTCGGCAGTCGAGGCTCCTGCAGTCCGGGCACCTCAACGAGACGCCCTGGCTGGTGCCTTTCCCAATTGGGATTTGGTGCCTCAAACCCAGTTTATTCGCAGAGTCAAGTAAACCATGCAAGCGCCGGTCAGTTATGCCGATTGGAGTCGTTGTCTTGATTTTTTGGCTGAAGGGCTGGATGACGAAGGGGTGCTGGCTGCCATGGAGCAGGGCTCAGTGTCCAGCGGTGGCACGGTGGTGCAGCTTCTGTCTGAACGACTTTGTACGTTGTTTGATCAACGTCTGACCCGTTGTAGCGACCGTTTAAATCGTGATCTGCGTTGCAGTCGTGGGGAAGCCGATCTGATTCGCGCCATGCTGGATATGCGTCGTGGCCTAACCTTGCTCTACAAGGTTAGCCTGATCAGGTCACTACCGCAAACATTGCGTGAGTATCTCCAGCAGCAATTGCGTCGTTCTGCAGAACGAACCCAGCAAGCACTGGAGGAGAGCAGTGCTGATGATCGTAGCGGTCATACCCGTACCCTGATTAGAAATAACAGCTTGCTGCGGTATGATACGCCGCTGCTACAACCATTGATTTCTTCAACCCCGCCACAACCGTTGTCAAATCAACAACCAGGCGCACCACGGAAAAGGAATATACTGGTATGAATTATGAGTGATACCAATGAATTCAAACAAAACTTGACCCGTTACCTCAAAGCACGCATCCCCTTTATTTCCATCAGAAGCGCTGAACGCACCCGTGTGCTGGACATCCTTCGAGAAGTTGCCACCATCATCAATGCGCCGGTGTATGTACACACCCTCTCGCAAGGGATGCGGGACATCGCCACCAACCGAGTGGTGAGTGAGGATCGCTCAGTGGTTGGTGCGGTTGATTTTGCCGGACAGCAGATCGCCCAGCGCCAGAATCTGACGTTTGTTATGACCGAAGTGGCTGATATTGAGGATGACACCTCCTTTTCCCGTCAACTTCAGGATGCGGTTATGTTAGCAGCCGAACATGGTGGGGTGTTGGTAATCATAACCACAAAACCGGTCTGGGGGCAGTTGCAGCGACAGGGTATGTCGTTGCTACTTTCTCCTCCCAATGAAGATGAGATGCTGGAGATCATCAGAGAGCAGATTGGTGCTTACCGTGGCCAGTTTCCGATTGAATGGGATGCCGATGATGAAAAACGTGCAGCAGCGGTAATGGCTGGCGTCTCCAGAATTGAGGCGGAAAACATTATTGCCACCCTGCTTGCCAACGGCGCCATCCGTAAAGAGGATATGAAGGAACTGATGCATGCCAAAGACCGCATTTTTGCCGATATTTCTGGTATTGAACGAGTCCAGGTCAGGCATGAAGAACTGAGTGTAGGTGGCCTGCAGGGGTTGCAGTCTTGGCTGGCTAAAGAGCGTCCTCTGTTAACCGCAGATCTGCGGGAACGCGGGATTCGTCCGCCTCGCGGTGTCCTGCTGGTCGGGGTGCCGGGCTGTGGTAAATCGCTGTCAGCAAAGGCGATTGCAGCCAACTGGGAGATGCCTCTCTATCGTCTGGATCTTTCAACTATCCATGGTCAGTATCTGGGCCAGAGTGAAGGGCGTCTGAAGGATGCACTGTCTACCGCGGACCATGTCGCGCCCTGTGTACTCTGGATTGATGAGATAGAGAAGGGATTGGCTGGTGCCACCGGTGGTGGTGACGGCGGCACCTCTACCCGTTTGGTGGGACAATTCCTGTACTGGCTACAGGAGGCCCGCTCACGGGTCTTTGTGGTGGCCACCGCCAACGATGTCTCCCGTCTGCCACCGGAACTGCTGCGCCGTGGCCGTTTTGATGAGCTGTTCTTTGTGGATCTGCCTACCCAGGAAGAACGCCGTGACATTATCTCAATCTACGTCAGGCGTGGCCTGAAACGTGATATTCCGCCAAGTTTGATGGATGATCTGGTTGAGTTATCGGAAGGCTTTGCCGGATCAGATCTGGAGTCGGCAGTGCGTGAAGTGGTCAAGGAAGCGTACCTGAAGGGCGATGAGGTGGTAAACGAGCAGCTTTTTGTACTCAGTTTCCAGAATGTAGTGCCGCTTTCAAAGACCAGCCCTGAACAGATCGAGTCGATCCGTACGTGGGGGCGTGAAAGGGCGGTGTCGGCATCAGGCCAGCCGATCGGCGGGCCATCGCAACTGACCAAGGCGCGCCGTAGCGTGTTGGTCTGATTGCAGACAATGATATAATACTGTTAAGGAGTGTTACGTCGCCATGACCAATATGGAATTGTTTGAATTGATTGCTGCAATTGGACTGATTATTTTTATTATCTGGGCTATTTGGAAGTTTGATCTCCATAGTGAGGAAAAATTTGGTTATCGTTTCATAAAAAATGGAACCATTCTTTTGGTGTACTTGGTAATTATCGGTTGTCTTTGGGGTGCCTCCTATGTGGAAGACTCAATCAAGGCTGTATCTGCACCTGTGAAGGTGGCAGAACTTTCCGGTAAAAAGGGAAAGAAGAAATCTGATGCAAAAGCCATTGCGCATACAAACTTTATGGATCGCAAGCTGGGCGAGTTTACTGTCAAAGAAAAACAATATATTGTCTATGGCCTGTACGGTGCCAGCTTATTGATTTTTATTGGAGTAATATCGTTCAACATCAAAAAAACAAACCTGTTATATGGCGTCGGCGGAACCCTGCTGCAAGCGCCTATACTTATGGTTGGTGCCTTCATGGCAATTGTTGCAGTTCTGGCTGTTATTGCATTATTTGCTCTTGCTGTTGCAGGGTCCGCCTCAGGAGGATCTCGGCGGGATGATGAAGATTAAGTAAGGAGCAAAATTGAGATATGAGAAAAGCTAAACCGCTTATTATACTATTTTTCTTCATAGCAGCCATATTGATGCAACGTGAATTGGTATCAGCTCAGTCGGTTATTCACTTGTCTTCAACGCTGTCGGGTAAGTCCGGGGGGGAATCTACCAAGCTGGAGTCGCTCAAGGTCGGCGAAAAGGTGACTCTGAAGCACCGTATCTACTCAGAGCCGGTCAAGCTGTCTCGCCCGCCTGAAGAGACTGACAAGGCGATTATACTCATCCTGGACACATCCAGAAGCATGGGGTGGCGTATGACGTGCGATGAATGCTATCCCAGCTCTCCTGAAAAAAACCGCATGCAGATCATGCAGGATGCAGCTAGGAGTTTTGTTGCATCTTTTATGGGTAAACAGGCCTCAATCATCTTGGCACCTTTTTCACAGACGGTATATGGTAACTTCCAGATTTTTGATCTGCAGGAAAAATCTGGATATTCTGTGAGACAACTGCAGGAGCGAATAAGCGCCCTTAAGGTAGACGGCAACACCAACACCGGTGCTGCATTACGCAAGGCGGCCCAGTTACTTCAGAATTTTCCGGAGGATACCGCTCGTTTTGTAGTGCTGATGACCGATGGCATGCCAAACAATCTGAACGATACGCTGCAAGCGGCTGTACAGTTGCGTGAAAAGAACATCAATGGCTATGCCGTTTCTATTACCGACGTGGGCAGCTCTATCGAGCAGATTGCCTTGGCAATGGGAGCACGGGAAACCCAAAACGGACAACATTACTACAAGGCCTTGAGCGAAGCAGACATGCAGGAAATCTACCGCCAGGTTCTGGCGGATATTGATGCCATAATTACATTTAAAAACGTCGTTTACCAAGAGTTGTTGCCCCAGCCCGTAAAAGTTCGATCAGTGAAGGTGGTTGACGCGCAGATGAAACCTACAGCAGACCACCTGAAGGTATCGCAACGCCCGGACGGCAGCAATATTATTGATGGAGGGCTTCGGTTGAAGATGCGTAAAGGGACTGCTGGTACGCATGTGCTCGATGAACAGTATCTCCTGATAGATCTTATTTTCAATGATATTGGGGCGATTTCAGATCATACACCGCAGCAATTAAGCTATCTGGATCCATTTGGGGTACATCAGCAAGCGTTGATTGACAATAACGTGACTATCGCCGCAGATGATTTTGACTTGATGAAACTGGCAGTTAAACCGGTTAAGCTGACTATTAAGCGCAACCAAACCGGGAATTGCGGCACGGTCTTTACTCCAGCAAAAATACGCAACCGTAAAGTTGAATGGTCTGTTGAGGATACTTCTTTGGTAGCCATAACCGTCTCAAATGATGAGAATCTACAGTTGAAGGGACTGAAGGTGGGTAAGACACGGATTGTTGCCCGCCATTTGGCCTCGGGAAAGACGGCTACTGCTGAGCTGGAGGTGCTACCGTTCAGCATAGACAAGAAAAAGCTGTTTGATGAAGACGAGCCTCCTCGTAGGACAGTAGATAAGCTGGTTATGTACTGATCTATGCAGATAAACTTTGACGCCATCCCACTTTTCAGCTCGCTCAGCAGGCTTGACCGCGCCCGGTTGATTCCCAATTGTGCTGTCATTGCTTTTGAAAAGGGTAATGCAATTGTTAAACAGGGAGAACATGGCGACAGTCTCTTTATTATTATTAGTGGTACAGCACAGGTCGTGCGTCATAAGATGGATGGTTCTGATGCTGAAATTGCTTTGCTGCGGCAAGGCGAATGCTTTGGTGAGGTTGCACTGCTTACCGGAGAGACCAGAACAGCAGATGTCATTGCCATTGATGAGCAGACTACGGTTTTCCGGCTTTCGCGTGAACGTTTCAACGGCCTTCTCAAACAACATAATGCCCTTGCCCTCAAAATAGCTTCCATCCTGGCAAAACGTATCAGCCGTACCAACGGGCATGTCACCAACAACGATCATGCAGACGTTTTCCACGTAACAGAACCTGAGAACGACAGTGAAACACGCGAACTGCCATCATCATCAGGTCTGAAGGCTGGTTGGAGTTTGGGGGTCAAGCTACGCAGTCGCCGGTTCATCAGCAGCGCTCTGTCAGTTGTACTTTGTTCAATAGTCGCTTTAATGCTTTCCAGAACCGGCATGACCTATCAGCAGATCACGCTGGCGGTTTTGTTGCTCGGCGCAACCGTGACCTGGAGTTTTGACGCATTTTCCTACCACGCGGTCGCGCTCGCATTGCCACTGGCAGCAGTTGTGCTGAACGCGGCAAAACCAGCGCAGGCATTCAGCGGTTTTTCTCATCCCTCGTGGTTTCTGGTGTTAGGTGTATTTGCCATCTCAGCCGCCATCTCAAAAACAGGTTTGATGTACCGGCTGGTGCTGCTGGTGGTTAGCCGCTTCCCAGCCAGTTACCGTTGGCAGAGTTTTGCGCTGGCATTATCAGGAATGTTTTTAACACCGATTATCCCGTCATCCAACGGTAGAGCTGTGCTAGCTGGTCCTCTGATTGCCAACGTCAGTGAGGTTTTGCGGTTCCGTAGAGGGAGTGCCGGTTCAATCGGCATGTCAATGGCGGCACTGTTGGGGTTCGGGCATATGTCGTTCATGTTCATGAACGGTACAGCAACTTGTTTGCTGGCATTTGGCTTGTTACCACAACAAGTGATCAACCGCGTTACCTGGGGGAGCTGGTTTCTAGCGGCATTGCCGCTTGGACTGGTCTTCTTCGGAATTTCGTATCTAGCAGTCCTGATCCAGTACCGTCCCAAAGTGCAGCGCACATCAGGTTCAAGTGTGATTGCAAAACAGCTTGCCGCACTTGGCCCCTACAGTGAACATGAACAGATCACAATCCTACTGGTGATTGCATCACTGCTCGGGTTTATCACGCAATCGTTCCACCACGTGAACGGAGCATGGATCGCGCTGACCAGCTTCTTTCTACTGTTTGCGTTTGGTGTGCTGCCGGAACGGTCGGTAAGGTCTGATATTGACTGGAATTTTTTACTTTCGTTCGGTGCGTTAGTCGGATTTGGTGGATTGATTTCTTCAAGCGGACTGAGTGGAGTCATGGCAGAGTATGTTGCCCCGCTACTGCAACAGGTCAAGCAATGCCCTTACACGTTTTTGGTGGCAGTGTCACTTGGCATGTATCTGTTGCGCTTCTTCTTGCCGTTACCGGCGGCACAGTTGGTTACGCTGCTTTCCGTTCTCCCGGTACTGACCACAACAAACATTGATCCGTTCGCGCTTTGCCTAGTGGTTCTGATATCCGGCAACCCGTGGTTTTTCCCGTATCAGAATAGTGTCTATCTCAATCTGCTTGAGGCAACAGAAGGCAAAGTGTTTGACCATCACCAGACCCGAAAAGCCGCCATAGTTCACGTGTTGGCGGCACAGGTTGCAATCATAGTTTCTGTGCCGTACTGGCAGTGGATTGGATTGATTCGATAAAAAAAGCCGGTGGGACTCACGTCTCACCGGCCCCTACCAACGCCAACCAATACTAAGTTCTAAGCAGTAACTTCAAAGCATTATAAACCACCCTGCCCTCAGACAATTTATACCGTCCATCGAGCCCAGTCGTCCTTGCCTCTTTTTAAAATTTCTTGTCGCTTTTCCCCCCTTATTTTAAGGCACAAAAATTATCATTAAAAAAAGCTAGTTTTCCTCCTTGACAGTCGACTTTCTGTTGGTATATTTCGCCGCAAGAAAAGACAAGTGTCATAACATGCTATAAATATTGTTATTTCAAAGCAAGTTGGTTATGAAAACGAAAATCTTTTCATTTTCATTTTCAAAAACAAGGAGGCTGTATGCCAAGAAAGAAAGCACCAGACAGCGTTAAGCAGGCACGAGTTAATGAAGCAGCTAATGTACTTTATGGAGAAACTGGTGACATTCCCAAAGTTGATGATGTTGCCCACAAAGCCAAAATGAGTTCACGAGACATCAAGGATTTTTTTAACGAGTGGAAGGCAAATCAGATGGCAGCAGCATCTACCTGCAGATTATCACAGGATGCTCAGGATGGGCTTGACAAACTGCGAGCTGATGCAGAACAGGTCCTTAAAGTTCAAGTTGCCTGGCTAATGAAAGACCATGAGGCGGCCTTGCTTGAACTCCGTGGTCAATATATGACTGACCTCCAAAAAGAAGCGGAAGCTTTCGACGACACAGTTGCTGAGTTTGAGACACGTATTGATCACCTGAATAACCAGCTGCATGAGTACAAGACTGAAAACATAAAACTCAAGGCTGAACTTGCACAAGCACAAGCCCTTAATATTTCGAAAGACATCTTGACTGACATCCTGCAGAAGATTAAACAGCCCCAGGCACAACCTGATGCTGCAGCTGGTGAAGAAAACAAAAACGCGGCAGCGTAACACCATGGCAGCCTGGTCACTGCCGCCCACTGCTGATTGAGTAACCCTTATTATAGGCCTGCATCCACCGACATGGAAGTCGGTGGGAAGAGGTCCTCTTCACAATCAAAAAATCAACAGCACTTTGCTTCTGCAGCACCCACCTGCTGTTCGCACGGCGGCACGCCAATCTTTCCGTTTCCATTTCAAAAATAGGTTCCCCCTGAAGGTTTCCCCCAATTTTTTCATTTCAATCGTAAAGACCGCTTTGCTTTGTCATTTGCCGTTTGGCCAGCAGGAGTGCACTGCGTCGCGTCAGTTACCCAGCTCTTTTGTATCCAGTTTTCACGGCGCTGCCAGCTCTTTGATTCCCTTCACCCCCGCAGTTGGTGAGGGGTGAAGGAACTCAAGAGCAAGAGGCAGCACCAGAAGTTCTCTGAAAACTGAATACGAAACAGACGGGAGCCCGAGAGAGGGTTCAGAAATCTAAGAGCAAAAGGGGAACCACATAATGAAAACTCAAATCGCAACAATTTCAGCAGCCATTTCCAAAACAATCCGCAAGGCAGTAAATCACCGCACCACCAAGACCATCGGCAAAACCGCTTTAACAATCCTGATTGTCATTATTGTCTGTGAACTGATTCACAAGGGCAACACTGCTCTCGGCATCTACATGCTGCTGGGGCAGGTTATGCAACGAATTGAAAATAACGGCAACGAAGAAGACGAATCCACTGAAACCGTTGTGCATATCACCAAGCACAACGACCACGACGACAACTAACCATAAAAAAGACAACAACGGGAGGGGCCGCCCCTCCTGCGGAGGATATAGCAATGACCGCACAAGCAAAGAAATCAATCGACGTGGTAACGATTCAGATGGTACGTGACCGGAAACTTGCTTATAACGGTACTAAACTTTCCACGCCACAACAGGCCGCCCAGGCATTCACCGAACTGCTTGGCAACCCTGATCGGGAGTATTTTGTGGCTATGATGCTGGATGGTAAAAACAGGATTACCACCATCCACATCGTCAGTGAAGGCAGCCTGAACCAGTCAATTGTGCACCCAAGAGAAACGTTCAAATCCGCAATTCTTGCAAATTCGGCGGCCGTGATCCTGGCACACAATCACCCATCGGGAGACACCACGCCAAGCAGGGAAGATAAGGAAATCACCAGAAGGTTGAAAGAAGCCGGAGATATTTTGGGTATCAAGGTGCTGGACCATATCATTGTGGATACGGATTCCGGCAATTCATTTTCATTTGTCGAGTCCGGCCTGCTGTAATGGCCACAAAAAAGGGGCGGGAGAAATCCCGCCAGGAAATAGCTTAAACTGCTAATATCACTAATAAAAAACCCTTTTCGCGTTTGCTAATGTTTTTGCTAATGTGGAAGGGGTTTTTTTATGACGGGACTAGTCAAACGTGGTAAAAATTACTCACTGATTGTGTCAGTACCTCTGGACGTACAGGCATTTGTTGGTAAAAAACAGATATGGAAGTCTCTAAAATCTACTAAATATGATCATGCAAGGATTTATGCCCGGCATTTTCATGCTTGGATTGAGGGATTATTTTTATTGGTGAGGTCTAGAATGATTACGCCTGAACAAATTGAGGGATTAGTTGCAGAATACGGATTGCAATCTTTAAGTATCTGGCAATATTTCGAGCAAATACCCCATGACCCTAGCCGTAGACCTACGCCTGCCAAAATAAAAGAGAGCAGTGAGGCTTTTAGCAACGCAGTAGCAGAGTATCAACTAAAATTAGCTACAGACGATCTGGATGAGCTTGACGAGACAGCAGACAGATTACTGACTAACTCAGGTACTAAACCAACAGCAAAAATCAAGAAATCGGCTGAATATAGACAACTCAAGCGGGGATTAGTTCAAGCTGATGTAGACTATTGCAAGATTATATCGGAGCGTGTCAGAGGAGAATATGACTCAGATTATCAGCGGCGTAAAATTAGTGAGTGGCAATCCCAAAAACCAAAACCTAAAGGGGTATTATTAAAGACCTTATTGCAGGTGTATGTTGATGATTGGATAAAAACAGCTAAGCATGAGGGTAGGGTGCACAAAAAACAATCAACGTACAAGACTTTGTACAAAAATATATATGATTGTTTTAAAGACGATGTATATGCCGCTAGCATAGGTGATGAGGAAATAGAAAAATTAAAGTCGTACTTTGCAGCTAGTAAACTCAAACCAGCAACGGTCAACAAAAAACTTGAAGACCTAAGCTCTGCTTATAACTGGGCTATGAGTAATGCGGCCTACAAAAAAAATATTATATGCAATCCATTCAAGGGATTGAGGTTGTCCGTTGGTAGACAACGAGACAGACGCGATATATTTGAGGATGAACAACTACAAACATATGTTAATGCACTAGCTGAGACTTATGATACTAACCACCCTGAAATGTTATGGATACCAATTATCTGTATGCACTCAGGTATGAGACCAAATGAGATAGCCCAACTCTATACAGACGATATTATTTTGGTGCGTGACAGGTGGTTTTTTGAGGCTAGAAATAATAAAGAGCGGAAACAATCAGTAAAAACAGATAAAGGAGAGGCAGGAGTAGAAAGAAGAGTTCCAATTCACCAGAATCTAATTGATTTAGGTCTTCTTGAATACATTGGAAAGCAATCAGCAGAAAGTCAAGTTTTCCCGAATTGTAAATATTCCATTAAAGACGGTTACTATTCTGGGTCGCTTAGCGTTGCACTAAATCAGATTATACATGAGCATGTGTCTAGCAATAAAAAGCTCGTCTTATACTCGTTACGGGCTCAATTTCGGACGACACTAGAGATGATTTATACTGAGATGGCAATAGCTGGAAATCATTTCGGTCTCAGTGTTTTTGTTGACAGATCAATAGATGACATTATGGGGCATGTAATTAAAGGCGGTAAGGGAGAAACCGTTTACCGTAAGCAAAGAGATATTATTTGCAGTGAGGTTGTTTCAAGACTGAAATATGATGTTGATTTTAGTAAATTAAAACATGTGCTTGGCGTTATTTAACTAAATTTAGTTAAACAAAAACAGCTGGTTGTGGCTATTTAACTAAATTTAGTTAGTAAAAATTTTTGGAAAAGGTGTACTGAGATAGTATTCACCTGACAGTTGGTCATTTTCTAGGGGTGGCCATACCGCCCTTGAATGGATAAAGATGAAGTTGCTCAGACAACATTTTTCCATCAAGGAGAACAGTATGACCACCGCAGAGAAAGTATCACGAAGAAAGCTCAGTTTGCTAGACCTGGCCGCTGATCTCTCAAATGTCAGCAGAGCCTGTAAGCTTATGGGCTATTCACGGCAGCAGTTCTATGAAATCCGTCGTAATTATCAGACCTACGGTTCAGCTGGTTTAGTTGACCGGCTACCTGGAGCCAGAGGCCCACATCCTAACCGGGTTGATGAAGCTGTTGAACAGGCGATCCTTGATCACTGCCTGGCTCATCCTTCCCATGGCCCTATTCGGGTTGCCCATGAGCTGATGCTGAAAGGGATTCAGGTTAGCTCTGGAGGTGTTCGTGGCGTTTGGAGCAGGCACAGCCTTCTAACCAAGCATGAACGGTTTCTCCGGCTTGAAAAGAGCGTCAGAGAGCAGGCGTTTGAACTTTCAGACGAACAGATCCGCGTCTTGGAGCGTTTCAGCCCTGAGTTTCGTGAGCGCCACATCGAGACAAAGCATACTGGCGATCTGGTAGCTGTCGACACCTTCTTTGTCGGCACCTTGAAAGGCGTCGGTAAGGTCTACCTGCAGTCAGTCATTGACTGCTATTCACGCTATGCCTGGGGCAGGCTCTACACCAACAAGCTGCCTGTCACTGCCGTGCATGTCCTTAACGAGGATGTGCTGCCGTTCTTTGAAGAGCATAACGCCAAGATCAGCACCGTCTTGTCAGACAACGGAAGAGAGTTCTGCGGCAGGCCAGACAACCATCCCTACGAGCTGTTTTTGCAGCTTGAGGAAATCGAACACCGCACAACCAAGGTCAGAAGGCCACAGAGCAACGGCTTTGTTGAACGGCTTCACAGAACCTTGTTGGACGAGCATTTCCGCATTATGGGGCGTACCAAATGGTACGAGTCACTGGACGAGATGCAGGCTGATCTGGAAGCCTATCTCAAGACCTACAATTACGACCGTCCACACCAGGGCAGAAACATGTTTGGCAGGACACCTTATGCAGTTTTCATAGACGGCTTGCCAAAGAACGACGATTCAGATACTGAGGACTACAAACTGGCAGCGTAAATCACAAACCATTCAAGGGCACTGTCAGGTGAATACTATCTCAGTACAGAAAAGGTTTTCCTAAAATAAAATCTAAAGCCATGTTTTATTTAATGATATTATGGTTTTATACGAAAGCAGGAGGGTGGGGGCAAATGAGGCATAAGCCTAGTAAAAGGTCCGCCCCATGCTAGTATACTGTTATTGTTACAGTTCTTTAAGGTAACGATATAAAGTATCACGGCTGATGTTCAGGGCCTTAGCAATCCCCGCCTTGCTCTCTCCAGCCTCTACCCTTGCCTTAATCTCTGCTACTCTCTCAGGAGTCATAGCAGCAGGACGGCCTTTATACGCTCCATTTGCCTGTGCAATCCTGATCCCTTCAAGCTGCCTCTCACGTATCAATGACCGTTCAAACGCAGCGAATGCACCCATAATGTTGAATAGCAGCTCGTTCATGGGGTTACTGTCTTCCCCTGCAGCAAACGTCAGGTTCTCCTTGTGGAACACTACAGCTACCCCCTTAGCCTTGAACTGCTGCACAAGCTGTCTTAGATCGTCAAGATTACGGCCTAAGCGGTCTAAGCTGTGTACGTGTACAGTGTCACCCTGCCTACAGTATGTCAGCAGTTCTTGCAGTTGTGGGCGGTTAGTGTCTTTTCCTGACAGTTTGTCAGTGAAGATACGGTCAAGGGTCAGGTCTGCTAATTGCCTGTCAGTGTTTTGCAGGGCTGATGATACGCGGATATATCCTAGCTGCTGGCCTTTGTGGTTGCTCTCCATACCTATAGCTGCTGCTAGTGTGCTTTGAATTTTGGTCCCTTTGGCTCTCATGGAGTCCCCCTAACAAGTCATTGTGTACGATTTAAATCTAAGACATTATCGGGAGGCTGTCAATATTTATTTTCGTACATTTATATCTGACACAAAATCAGGGTGTATCTGACAGTCAGATGAAGTGTACTTAAATCGTACTATTATTTATTTTTGTTAATTTCACATTTGACATACTTCATTCAACAGGTAGAATTTCAAAAAAAAAAAATTGAGAGGGGGTTTCATGATAAAATCTACTATATGTGCTTTCGGTGCCTCACTACTTCTATTCTCTGCTTCAAACTCTATGGCTTTTGATGCAGACCCACTGCTGTCCCATAATTTGATTGAATAAAAGGAGGCTCTGAGAGCTACTTGTGTTATATTGAGTTCGCCAAAACACCAATAAACACGAGGAGATCAGAGCCGTGGCACATAATAACACAGTCATTAACCAAGTTGTTCGTTTTTTCAAGAGACATGAATTTGAGACCCTCGCCCGCAGGCATCACGTCGGGCAGCAATTTCGCTCTTTTTCACGCTGGAGCCAGTTCACCGCCATGCTGGTTGGTCAGCTGACGGGTCGTAAAAGCCTGCGTGATCTGGTTGATAATCTCAAGGTTCAGGGGCATAAGCTCTACCATCTGGGTACCAAGGATGTACCCCGTTCAACACTGGCTCGGGTAAATGAAGAGCAGCCACACCAGTTGTACAAAGAGCTCTTTCACAAACTGCTGGGCCGTTGCCAGGCCATTGCGCCAAAAAACCGGTTCAAGCTGGACGCCAAGCTGTACCTGCTGGATGCCACCGTCATCAACCTCTGCCTGAAGGTGTTTCCCTGGGCCAGCTACCAGAAGACCAAGGGAGCCATCAAGCTGCATGTCGGTCTTTCCGCTGACGGCTATCTGCCGGAGTTTTTCGATGTCACCACCGGCAAAGAGCATGAGATCAACTGGGCCAGAATGCTCAAACTGCCCACCGGCTCCTTTGTTGTCTTCGACCGTGGTTACACCGACTACAACTGGTATCAGTCCCTGATGGACAGCGGCATCTTCTTTGTAGCCCGGCTCAAGGACAACGCCCTGGTTGAGTACTTTAAGAAGCGTCCGGGTCGCAGATCACAGGGTGTACTTGCCGATCAGAAGATCAGCCTGAAAGGAGTCAAGGGCAGCCTTCGTCTGGTTCACTTTGTGGCTGATGATGGCAACGAGTACCGCTTCGTCACCAATGCCGACCACATCCCTGCGGCACTGGTGGCCGAATTATACAAGGAACGCTGGCAGATTGAGCTGTTCTTCAAGTGGATTAAGCAGAACCTGAAGATCAAGGCGTTTTACGGCACCTCGGAGAATGCCGTGCTGACGCAAATCTGGATAGCGCTATGCGTGTACCTGGTGCTGGCCTGGCTGAAGTTCATGTCAAAGATCAACATCACGATGCAGCAGATGTTACGGTTATTACAGCTCAATCTGTTCGAACGAAGAGACCTGGAAAGCTTATTCAAACCAACGAAAGCATTGCCAAATCCTCAACTGGCGCTGCTTTAAAAACTATGGGACAGCAGTGGGTCCCGACGATGTTTTGTTTGTATAAATCTTTGTGGGATACGCGGATAATTTCCCTGAAAGGTAACTTCCCCTTGTCGTCGTCAAACGCTACGTCAATCCGTTTGGTGTTGCCCTGATGCTTTTTAGCGAACTTATGCAGGAGGTCAAAGGGTAAGTCTGGGTTCTGCTCCCAGTAACTCCCCTTGATCTTGACAACACCGTATGACTCACGGTTTGACGGGTTTTTGATGTAGAGAGATTCAGCAACGCCGGAATGTGGAACAGCATAGCGGTAGATTTCACCGGTTTTAGTAATCTGCAGATTAAATACGGATAGCTGAATATCCAGCAATGTGCAGAGTTCTTTTAGTGCATCTTCAGTCAGATGCTTTATTGTAAATTCGTACCAATGTAGGGAAATTCTCATTTCTAATCCTTTGCGATAATTCCACCATGTTTTCATCCTCACTATATTGATATACCTGCAAACATCATTTTTTATCATATAGCTGATATTATTATCTTTTTATCGGTTTTATTGCGATGACTAGACCATGTCGTCATGGTCTTTAAAAGATCGTATACGGTAATTTTTAAAATTTTATTAGAAATTTTATATTAGCAATAACAGCAAGTTACGTACAAGCATGACTAAACGCCAGTATTTCTAATGAAAAAAAGTTTTTGGGGTAGGGTTTAGGGGTGTTGTTCTGGTGGGCAGAATTAAATAGTGGCTTTATTGTAAGACGTGCGGGAATTGCCCGTATTTACTGGGTTGTGGAGGTGTTTTAATTAATAGAACAATATTTTATTATCCTGGAAACCAACCCTAAATTTCACTGGATTTTTGCTAATGTTTTTGCTAATGTTTTTGTGCGTGAGGTGTTCGTAACTTATTGATATTACATACGGGCAGGGCGGGAGTAATCCCGCCCTTTGGAAAAATCATCTGCGGCCCGGCTACGCCGGGCTGTCGGGTCACTACCATTTTTTGAGGCAACTAAAATCAAGCCCGTAATCAAGCTGCGACAGATACTCAAATTTTTCCTGCTGTGTCGTATGCGTATATCTGAGCGTCATTTCACTTTTATCCAGTAGTTGCTGCATTAACTGATTATCAGCACCATCAACATGGCCGATTATCCCTTTTAAAACGGCTAGCTTCTTAAAACTCGTATCGACATTACTAACCATCGCAGTAATAAACGTATGCCGCAGAGTGTGCAGATCTTGGTTAGTATCGTTGACAAAATATTTTTTCAAGGTACCGTTAAACCAGTTGCCAAACAGCTTGTTCCATTTATCTTTTTTATCAGGCTTCAGTGCGCTCCAGAGTCGGTCGGATTTCCGACGCCGTTGCTGCCGAACGTAATCAAGAAAACCAAGCTCAACCAAATGCGGATGAATCGGAACCTCCCGATTTTTGTGGTCCTTTGTCGACTGAAGGTGTGCCAGATCCTCCTTAATACAAATGAACGGAATATCCCCCGCCGTTACAATGTCATCAGTTCTGAGCTGGCAAATTTCGTTTGCGCGCGCACCAGTATACAGCAGCACAAGAGGAATCCAGTATTTATCAGGCCTCTCAACTCTGTTTTGTTTTGATAGTTTTAACAGCATCCCCTGAAGCTCGTTTTGTTCATAGAAGCCACGCTGCTTTGCAGCAACAGACACTTCAACCGACGCTGCCTGCCCAGATGCTACAGCATGCTGCGGTGGGTTTTGCACCTCATAATTTCTACCCCTTTTGCTGGACACCAGACCAACGGTAGGGTCACCGACTATCGGGCAGCCCAGCACATTTTTGGCGTACTTGATGAGACTGGCAAGCTGGGTACGAATTATTGTACGGGATTTTTCCGAGAGCCGTGCTGACACTGACCTTGACAACTCCTGCCAGGGCGTCTCTAATTGATTCCCTTTTATGGCTTTTGGGTAGTGTAGAAGATCTGCACAGAATTGATTGACCAGTTGCTGGGTAATGTCACTAACTGAGATATCACCAAGGATGTGAAGGATTTTCCGGTGATCCCCCTGCAGCTTTTCTGCAGTCGACTTTGTCCAGAAACCGGCTTTTGACTCTTCATATAGTTCGATAAGCCGGGCAAGGTGCAGATCACGGTATGGTGAAACCGGAATTACTTTTTCCAACTCCCCCCGTACAATATCCGCAAGGCCTTCTGAAGGCTGGGGAACGCTGTTATCTGGCAGAGCACCACGGCGACGGAGCTGTTCATCCAGCTCGCTTCGATAATCACCATGCACCAACCGACGGACATCAGTGTCGGCGATTTTCTGTTCAGCAACAAGTATCTCCCTGCAGAGCAGGCGGAAGGCGGGAGACTGCTCATCAAATGCTATCTGTTTTGCCTGCAGCAGTTCGCGCACGCGCATGGCAGGGTAACCCGACATCTGCCCCCTGGCGAGCATCTGCTTATGTGTTTCCGATACATCGCTTGCAAACTCGTTGGCCCAATCGCTCAGCATTTCGTGCTCAGCGGAATCCATGTCCTTGCGGATTTCATCACGTCGCCCAAGCGATTCAGAGATAAAATCTAACACAAGGTTATGAATCATGGACTCTGAAAGCATGCCGCTCCTAATCTGCAAAAACAATTTTTCTGTTTTGCCCAACAGTCCACGCATCAGAGAGCGGGCAAATCTTTGGTTGCCAGTTTTGAGACTAAGACGAATTTCCGGGTACGGAAAATAATGACGGATGTCATCCGGGACGCGCCGACGATAATAGTAAATGGCTCCAATTTTGTGAAGATAGAAAAGCATAAAGGCCCTCCCGCGTGTGCAAAATTGTGCACAAAAACGGAACGGCCTTCATTTTTTACCACTAAAAAGTTTAGTACTTACAGTATGTTACAAAAGTCATTGGTGCCGAAGACGAGACTCGAACTCGTACAGGCTGTCGCCCGCCACCCCCTCAAGATGGTGTGTCTACCAATTCCACCACTTCGGCACAAGAGTTGCGATATTTAGCAGATTAGCCAAAACAAAGCAACCAAAATTCTACTTAACCGGGGAAACCGGAGCAGTCGGAGCTGCAGGCATCGGCTTCACAGGCGAAACAGGAGCGGGCTTCTGGGACTGTTTTCCAGACATAATTGAAGATGCAGGCATATGCCCGGAAAGATACGCCAACGTCAGGGAAGTCAGCATAAAAATAATAGCAGCAGCAGTAGTGAGCTTGGTCATGAAGTTTCCTCCACCACCCGCACCAAACACCGACTGACTGCCCCCACTTCCGAAAGAAGCACCCATTTCAGCGCCCTTACCGGACTGAAGCAGCACAACGCCAATTATAAACAAGCTGATAAGTACATGCAGGATTGCAATGAGGGTCGTCATAATAGTTTACTCATCCTCTCAAAAATGAAGCTTATTTCTTACCACAGCGCCTACTTGGATGTAAAGCATGAAATCAGCCTTTAAATCGAATAATGCCTGCAAATGATTCAGCTTTAAGGCTTGCTCCACCAACCAGTGCGCCATCAATATCGGGTTGCGACATCAACCCGTTGATGTTCTCCGGCTTTACACTTCCACCGTAGAGAATACGCACTGCGTCAGCCTCAGACGGGCTATAGATCTGGGCGACCAGCGCCCGGATAAAGGCATGTACCTCCTGTGCCTGAGTATCACTGGCAGTTTTACCGGTGCCAATCGCCCAGACCGGTTCATAGGCAATAACAATATGCGGCAGCTCAGCTGCAGGGATATCAGCCAGCCCTCCACGGAGCTGAGCCTCAATCACCTTGAAGGTGTCGTTTGATTCACGCTGGGCAAGACTCTCGCCGACACACAACAGCACTGTCAGCCCAGTTCTTATAGCGGCTTTTGTTTTGCGGTTGACGGTGTCATCCGTTTCGCCAAAATACTGCCGGCGTTCAGAATGGCCAATGATGACGTGGCTGCAGCCTACATCCTTCAGCAGCTTCGGCGAAACCTCACCGGTGAAGGCCCCTTCATCCTCCCAGTAACAATCCTGTGCCGCCACCCTGACAGCGGTTTTTCCAGCGGCACTTACGACCGTACTAATCGCAGTAAACACCGGTGCAACAACTATCTCGACGTCTTTGACATCGTTAACCAGGGGCGCCAGTTCATTAATCAGAGCTGTTGCTTCAGCCAACGTCTTAAACAGCTTCCAGTTTCCAGCAATAAGCGGTGTACGCATGGCGCCCCCTATTTTTTTACATCAAGGGCTTTTACCCCTGGCAGAATCTTGCCTTCAAGCAGCTCAAGAAATGCCCCGCCACCGGTGGAAATATAACTGACCTTGGCAGCAACCCCTGCCTTGTTGACTGCGGCATCAGTATCTCCACCACCGATCACCGTTGTCGCGTAGCAGTTACCCACCGCCTCAGCAACAGCAAATGTGCCGCGGCAGAAGGCATCCATCTCGAAGACACCCATTGGCCCATTCCAGATAACGGTCTTGGCATCACGCAAGGTTTCGGCAAATAACGTTGCTGAGGCCGGACCAATGTCCAAAGCCATCCAACCTTCAGGAATTTCTTGAACTGTGGTGACAAAGTTGGTTGCATTAGCCTCAAAGGCATTGGCGACCACGCAATCAACCGGCAGATAAAACGTGACCCCTTTCTTTTTCGCTTTATCCATAATCTTTTTGGCGGTTGGAATAAGTTCATCTTCAACCAGAGATTTACCAACACCGTATCCCATGGCTTTTAGAAAGGTAAAAGCCATGCCTCCGCCGATTACAATCTTGTCAACCTTGTTAACCAGTGTCTCAAGCACCTCCAGCTTGCCGGAGACCTTCGCCCCCCCAAGAATGGCAACTAAAGGACGCACCGGATTACTCATTGCTTTATCAAAGAAGGTCATTTCGTTTTTCATCAGAAAGCCTGCTGCAATGGTAGGCACCAGCTTGGTTATCGCCTCAACCGAAGCGTGCGCCCGATGGGAAACAGCAAAGGCATCGTTAACATAGATTTCACAGCCATTAATCAGTTGTTGGGCAAACTCAGGGTCATTCTTCTCCTCACCCGGGTAAAAACGGACATTCTCCAGCATCACCACATCACCGGGCTTCATGGAATCAATCACCTTAGAAACTTCAGGGCCAAAACAGTCCGGGGCCTGCACAACCTTTTTACCCAACAGCTGGGAAAGCCGTTTGGCTGCCGGAGCCATGGTATATTTGGGCTTTTTTTCCCCTTTGGGACGGCCCAGGTGAGAAGCGAGTACGACTTTCGCCCCCTGCTCAACCGCATATTTAATGGTAGGGACAGCACCTGCAATACGAGTATCCTCGGTTATGTTGCCCTTCTCATCCTGAGGCACGTTAAAATCGACCCGAATAAACACCTTTTTCCCCTTCAGGTCCTTCAATTGATCAATGTAACGAATCGGCATGAGCTCCTCCCGCTATAAATTGGCATCTGACAAAAAAAGAGGGGGACTAGAGCTCCCCCTCCGACAATGTATAATCAAACAGCTACTTTTTGCTATCAATCAGTCTCATAAGGTCAACCACGCGATTGGAAAAACCGCATTCATTATCGTACCAGGAAAGTACCTTGACCAGATTCCCATCCTGTACCTTAGTACAAGAGGCATCTACAATCGAAGAAAGCTGATTGCCATTATAATCGATAGAGACAAGGGGAGCCTCTTCGTATCCAAGCACGCCTTTCAGGGCACCTTTTGAGGCTTTCTTCAGCGCGGCGTTAACCTTGGCTGCATCGGTCTTTTTCTTCAGGGTAACCACCAAGTCAACGACTGAAACATTCGGGGTCGGCACACGGATAGCCATACCATCCAGCTTCCCCTTCAGCTCTGGAAGCACCAGCGAGACAGCCTTTGCTGCACCGGTTGTGGTTGGGATCATTGACATGGCAGCAGCACGGGCACGGCGCAGATCCTTGTGGGGAAGGTCCAGAATATTCTGGTCATTGGTATACGAGTGAACCGTAGTGACCAAACCCTTTTCAATTCCGAAGGTTTCATGCAGCACCTTGGCGACCGGAGCCAGACAGTTAGTGGTACAGGAGGCATTTGAAATGATGTTATGTTTCTTAGGATCATACAGGTGCTGGTTAACGCCCATCACAATAGTAATATCCTCATTGGTAGCAGGAGCCGAGATAATCACCTTCTTTGCACCAGCCTTAAGGTGCAGTTCGGCCTTTGAACGATCAGTAAAGATACCAGTACACTCTAGTACGATATCAACCTTCTCTTTTTTCCAAGGCAGTTCTTCCGGATTTTTAACGGCAAAGATCTTAATTGCCTTGCCGTTAATAATCAGCTGATCGTCCTTTGCTTCCACCTTGCCGGGAAACACACCATGCACAGAATCATACTTAAAGAGATGCGCCAAGGTGGCAGCAGAAGTCAGGTCATTGATAGCTACAAATTCAATATTCTTATCCTTGCAAGCCGCTCTGAGAACCATCCTGCCAATACGTCCAAAACCATTGATTGCAACGCGCAAAGCCATACCTGTTCCTCCTCATGTAATATGATAACCGATGCATTGCTGAATCCAAATAAGAGACCAGCTGTCAACCGAACTAATAATAATGCATAATCCCGAATCGTCAACCGTAAAACTAATGCCTTTTACGGTTCACTTTTTTTCATACGACACTTGACCCGACCAAAGTCCGTGATACGCTATAAATAATTTTGATGTAATCTTATCAACCTGTAATCTACAATCATGAAAGGAGACATTACCACCATGGCAACCAACAAATCGGCAAAAAAGGCAGCAGTAAAGGCTCCAACCAAAGCGACTCCTCCCAAACCTACTGCGAAGGCCCCCCGCAAGAAGGCAACACCACTCGTATCGGATCTATCGGGTGAACAGCTGGTTGTTGAAAATCTTTCAACACTATCCTGCCTCGTCGGTACTCTGAGTGAAACACTCGATATACTGGTTCAAAAAGTCGAGAATATGGCATATCATTTGATTGCAACAGAAGAGGTTCTCGCTGAAGTAGTGACCTCTACCGGTCTTGATTTGGCGCGAGTTAACGCGAGGATCAGGGCTAAAATTGCCAGCGGCACTGACAGTCAGGGAGACCCGACAAAATCGATTGATATTGCAGCAAACATTGCATCACCACTAGCCAAATTCAAAAAATAGTATTTTAGCTCACCATAGAATGTGGTAATGCAAAGGGCAGGGAGTTTATACCTGCCCTTTGCCTATGAAAGGACATCAATAAGCATGTATCCAGCAGCTGTCATATTTGATTTTGATGGAGTCATCGTGGACACGGAACCGATTCACTACCAGGTGTTTCAGACAATTCTGGAACCGCAGGGGATGGGATACAGTTGGCAGGAATATACTGATAAATACATGGGATTTGATGATAGAGATGCCTTCAGGGAGGCGTTTCACACAGCAGGTAAAGAAGTAAGCCAAGACGTTTTGCAACTACTCATTAATCAAAAAGCAGCTATTTTTGAAGAAGTTGTAACGCAAGGCGTCACCCCCTACCCAGGGGTCATTGAACTTATTCAAGAACTGGCAGATCAGGGAATACCGCTTGCAATTAGCAGCGGGGCACTTCGAAGCGATATCATACCGATACTAGAACAGTTAAAAATCAAAGATTTTTTCAGTCATATTGTTACAGCTGATGATGTACCACAAAGTAAACCTGATCCAGCTAGCTACATAGGCGCAAGGGATAAATTGCTCTACAGTTATCCCCATCAGCTTGATTCCAACAGCGTTATCTATGCAATAGAAGACACACCCGCAGGAATTCAGTCTGCCAAAGGTGCCGGCCTGAAAGTCGTTGCTGTTTCTAATAGTTACCCTGACTCAAAACTCCAGCAGGCAGATTCAATTGTGCACTCACTCTCCCAACTTTCTCAGGGTAACTGGATGTAACTACTAACTACTCAAGTATGCAGCGGAGAGGGCTGACTTCTTGATTAACGATTAACGCAGAAGCCCCGCTCAGGTATACCTGGGCGGGGCTTCTGTAATTAATTCTGGCGGCGACCTACTTTCCCACACAGCTACCCGTGCAGTATCATCGGCCCAGAGGGGCTTAACTTCCGTGTTCGGGATGGGAACGGGTGTGGCCCCCTCGGCATAGCCACCAGAAATCTTTTGGGTCAAGCAACAGCACATGGCAGGCTGCTTACCCGAATTGATTTCCAATTGCATTTGAGGGATTGTAGTTGTTTAGTTTTTGGAGTCGATTGCTTTATAGGTTGGGGGGTGGGTTAACACCCCCCTTCCATTTATTTTTTTATGGTCAAGCCTCACGGCCGATTAGTACTAGTAAGCTGAACGCATTACTGCGCTTACACACCTAGCCTATCAACGTTGTGGTCTACAACGGGCCTTCAGGGGTTGTTACACCCAGGGATACCTAATCTTGAAGGAGGCTTCCCGCTTAGATGCTTTCAGCGGTTATCCTTTCCGTACTTAGCTACCCAGCGACTGCTCCTGGCGGAACAACTGGAACACCAGCGGTACGTCCATCCCGGTCCTCTCGTACTAAGGACAGCTCTTCTCAAGTATCCTGCGCCCACGGTAGATAGGGACCAAACTGTCTCACGACGTTTTAAACCCAGCTCGCGTACCGCTTTAATTGGCGAACAGCCAAACCCTTGGGACCTACTTCAGCCCCAGGATGCGATGAGCCGACATCGAGGTGCCAAACCTCCCCGTCGATGTGAACTCTTGGGGGAGATCAGCCTGTTATCCCCGGAGTACCTTTTATCCGTTGAGCGACGGCCCTTCCATACAGAACCGCCGGATCACTATGACCTACTTTCGTACCTGCTCGACTTGTGGGTCTCGCAGTCAAGCTCCCTTATGCCATTGCACTCTACGCCCGGTTTCCAATCGGGCTGAGGGAACCTTCGCGCGCCTCCGTTACTCTTTGGGAGGCGACCGCCCCAGTCAAACTACCCACCAGACAGTGTCCCCGACCCGGATGACGGGCCTAGGTTAGACATCCAAAACAACCAGGGTGGTATTTCAAGGACGACTCCACCGACACTGGCGTGCCAGCTTCAAAGTCTCCCACCTATCCTACACAAGCTATTCCGAATGTCACTGTCAAGCTGTAGTAAAGGTTCACGGGGTCTTTCCGTCTTACCGCGGGTACTCGGCATCTTCACCGAGAATTCAATTTCGCTGAGTCACTGGTTGAGACAGCGCGGAAATCGTTACGCCATTCGTGCAGGTCGGAACTTACCCGACAAGGAATTTCGCTACCTTAGGACCGTTATAGTTACGGCCGCCGTTTACCGGGGCTTCGGTTCAAAGCTTCGCCTTGCGGCTAACAAATCCCCTTAACCTTCCGGCACCGGGCAGGCGTCAGACCCTATACATCGTCTTACGACTTAGCAGAGTCCTGTGTTTTTAGTAAACAGTCGCTACCGCCATTTCTCTGCGACCTCCTTCGGCTTCACGTGCAAATCGCTAGACCTAGTGGAGGCACACCTTCTCCCGAAGTTACGGTGTCATTTTGCCGAGTTCCTTAACCAGTGTTATCTCAATCACCTTAGGATTTTCTCCTCACCCACCTGAGTCGGTTTACGGTACGGTCTCAAGTTACCTGAAGCTTAGAGGCTTTTCTTGGAAGCATGGGATCAACGACTTTATGAGCATACGCTCTCGTCATCACGTCTCAGAGTTAACGAGAAAGCGGATTTACCTGCCTTCTCCCCCTACACGCTTGAACCAGGACAACCAGCGCCTGGATCGCCTACCCTTCTCCGTCCCCCCATCGCAGTAACCAGAGGTACAGGAATATTAACCTGTTTCCCATCAACTACGCCTTTCGGCCTCGCCTTAGGGACCGACTAACCCCACGCAGATTACCTTTACGTAGGAAACCTTGGGTTTTCGGTGTGCGGGTTTCTCGCCCGCATTTTCGCTACTCATGTCAGCATAATCTCTTGTGATACCTCCAGCCGTCCTCGCGGTCGACCTTCGCAGGCTTACACAATGCTCCCCTACCACTCATATTTTGAAATATAAGTCCGTGGCTTCGGTTGTATGCTTGAGCCCCGTTACATTTTCCGCGCAGATCCACTCGACCAGTGAGCTATTACGCTTTCTTTAAAGGGTGGCTGCTTCTAAGCCAACCTCCTGGTTGTCTGGGCATTTCCACATCGTTTTCCACTGAGCATACAATTTGGGACCTTAGCCGACGGTCTGGGCTGTTTCCCTTTCGACTACGGATCTTATCACCCGCAGTCTGACTCCCGGGGTATACGTTGATGGTATTCGGAGTTTGGTTGGGTTTGGTAACCTGGTGAGGCCCCTAGCCCATTCAGTGCTCTACCCCCATCACGGAACCCCCGAGGCTATACCTAAATATATTTCGGGGAGAACCAGCTATCTCCGAGTTTGATTAGCCTTTCACTCCTATCCACACCTCATCCCCTGGCTTTTCAACGCCAGTGGGTTCGGGCCTCCACGAAGTGTTACCTTCGCTTCACCCTGGACATGGATAGATCACCCGGTTTCGGGTCTACTCCTACTAACTAGACGCCCAGTTAAGACTCGCTTTCGCTTCGGCTCCGTTCCATGAACTTAACCTCGCTAGTAAGAGTAACTCGCTGACTCAT